>NZ_JBEAHA010000012.1:0-234661 GCF_040061975.1 Klebsiella sp. GG_Kp146 | reverse complement strand
AGCTGGCGGCTGGAATAGCGGAGCGGATAAATGCTTCTGCGGGTTCAGTCGTTGTCGGCCGGGCAAGGCGTGAGCCGCTATCCGGCATAAAGGCGGCTTCGTACTGGCGGTCATTGCCCGGCGGCGCTGCGCTTGCGCGGGCCTACATACTGAGCTGGCGGCTGGAATAGCGGAGCGGATAAATGCTTCTGCGGGTTCAGTCGTTGTAGGCCGGATAAGGCGTGAGCCGCCATCCGGCATAAAGGCGGCTTCGTGCCGGCGGTCGTTGTCCGGCGGCGCTGCGCTTGCGCGGGCCTACGGGGTGTGAGCCTGTGAGAGGAACTTGTAGGCCGGGTAAGGCGCAGCCGCCACCCGGCACAAAGGCGCGCTAGCGTTCCTTCTGATACAGCGGCACTACGGCGCCGCCGATATAGCGACGGCGCAGCCAGGCGGAGAGGGTGTCCATGATCATCACCACGGCCACCAGCAGCAGCGTGATAAACATCACCACATCCCAGTTCCACAGGCGCATATTCTCGGCATAGATAAGCCCGATACCGCCGGCGCCGACGAAGCCCAGCACCGCCGCGGAGCGGGTGTTGGATTCAATCTGGTACAGGCTCAGCGCGAGGAAGGTCGGGAACGACTGGGTAAAAATGCCAAAACGATGCTTTTGCAGGCCGTTCGCGCCCACGGCGGTCAGCCCGCGCCCGGGGGAGCGGTCCACGGCTTCGTGTCCTTCCGCGTACAGCCGTCCCAGCAGACCGGTGTCCTGCATGATGATCGCCAGCACCCCGGCCAGCGGCCCGAGGCCTACCGCGCGCACGAAAATCAGCCCCCAGATAGCCATGTCGATCCCGCGCAGCACATCAAACAGGCGGCGCATCAGCAGGGCGAGGGTCCCCAGCACCATGCCGCGCATGATGTTGCGGGCGGCGAAGAAGGAGAGCAGCAGCGCCAGCACCGTGGCGGTGAGCGTCCCGGCGAAGACGATAGCCAGGGTAATGCCGATTTGCGTGAAGTAATAGCCAAACGGCCAGTTCCAGAAGTCGTGCCAGACGAACATCCGCGCCAGATAGCGGCCAATCTGCTGCAGGCCGGTGGTCAGCTGTTCGCCGCTGATGCCGAACTGCAGAAAAAACCAGACGTAATAGAGCACGCAGGCCAGCGCCACCAGCCCGACGTAGCGCAGGTAGCGCCCCTGGACCTGATAGAGCTGTTTATGCTGCCGACGGCTGGCGGCGATATCCGGTTGCATGTGCCAGACGCTCATTTCTTACCCTCCAGTACCCACAGGCGCAAACGACCGGACAGCATGTCCAGCGCCGACACCACCAGAATGATCAGCAGCAGGGTGATGCTCACCTGATCGTAGCGGTCGAGCTTGATGTTGGTCATCAGCTCCTGGCCGATGCCGCCCGCGCCTACCAGCCCGAGAATGGTCGACGAGCGGAAGTTGATTTCAAGCCGCATAAAGCCGTAGGAGAGAAACAGCGGTTTCACCTGCGGCCACAGGGCGAAGCGAATTTTCTGCAGCGGCGATGCGCCGCAGGCCGCCAGGCCGCGTACCGGTTTGTTTTGCGCGCTTTCCACCGCCTCGTAGAACAGTTTGGTCAGACTGCCGACGGTATGCAGCATGAGCGCCAGAAAGCCCGGGATCGCGCCGATGCCGAACGCCATCACAAAGATCACCGCCCACGCCAGCTCGGGCATGGTGCGCAAAAACGCCACCAGCACGCGAATGGCAAAGCGCACCGGCGCCGGGGACCAGGCATTATTGGCGGAGAGAAACGCGAAAACCGTGGCAATGGCGACCGCCACCAGGGTTGAGGCCAGCGCCAGCTGCAGGGTTTCCCAGATCAGCGGCAGCTGGATCGGCAGGCGATAGCCCCACCAGGCCAGCGACCCTTTGGTCTGCACGTCGGCGAACAGGTTGCCGGCGCTCAGGGGCGGAATAGTCTCTGCCATATAGTCCAGGAAGTGGGGCAGCGAGTGCCAGATAGTCAGCAGATTAAATTCCGCGGCGCTGCCGGCGGCAAAATAGAGCGCCAGCAACAGAAGGGACCAGCAGACGGCATCGCGTTTTTGCCGCGAGCGTATCTGCTGGTAATAGCGTTCAAATTCGATGTGGGTCGTCTTCATGCGTCGGGGATCTTCAACGTAGCGCCGCCGCTCACCTCGGGGCAAGCCGGCGGCGTTGAGGCAGGATTAACGCGCGCTCACCAGCTCGCGTTTCATATCGATAATCTGCTGGAAATCAGCCACGCTGCCCGGGCCGATGTGCTGCGTACCGCCCATCGCTTTGATAAAGCAGGCGTGATCCTCGGTATCCAGTTTTTTCACCGCCGCCACGACCTTTGCCTTAAAGTCCGCCGGCAGCGCATTGCTCACCAGGATCGGGCCGTTCGGGATCAGCGGCGATTGCCAGATAATGCGGATCTGCTTCATCAGATCCGGATGATCCATGCGAATCAGACGGTTGAACGCGCCGGTGGTGTAGCCGGTGTTGTAATCGCCAACCATCGAGGCCCAGGTCACCGCCCCCGCGAACTGGCCATTCAGCACGCCGAGGATGTCCTGCTCGTGGCCACCGGAGAAGGTGACGCTGGAGAAGGTGTTGTTGTATTTGTTGTCGGCGTTACCGCCAAATTTTTCTTTAAACGCATGGTTAGGGATCAGATACCCGGAAGTGGAATCCGGGTCGGCGAAGCCAAAGGCTTTGCCTTTTAAATCGTCCAGCGTTTTATACGGGGAGTCGGCTTTGACAATCACCACCGAGTGATAGCCGCGAGACTGATCTTTGTCGTCCACGGCGATGCCGACGATATCCACCGCTTTCGGGTTATTGAGATAAACCGAGGCGTAAGAGGAGGGGGACATGCTCAGCACCACGTCGACTTTACCCCCCAGCAGACCCTGAATCACCCCGGAATAGTCGGAAGAGTTACGCAGTTTGGTATCCACGTTCAGCTCTTTATCGAGGAAGGTCTTCACGCACTGGTTGTCGCCGATTTGCTGGGTGGCGTTCTGGCCGCCGAGAATGCCCAGATTCAGCTCTTTCGGCTGCGCCGCCGCTGCCTGCCATGCCATCATCATGCCCGCGACCATTGCGGATAAACGAACTGCGCCAGTCATATATTTTTTCATTATGTTGCCCGTGTGAGTGAAATTAATGCAATTGGCTAACGTCATCGCCGTACAGCTGCTGCAGTACATCCTGCGTCAGCCGGGAGGGGTGATCGTCAAAAATAAGCTGTCCGCTGGCGACGCCGATAACCCGGGTGCAGTAGGTCCTGACCAGCTCCACCGAATGCAGGTTGACCATCACGCTGATGCCCTGCTCGCTAATCTCGCGCAGCACATCCATGATGCGCTGAGTGTTTTTCGGATCCAGCGAGGCGACAGGCTCGTCGGCCAGCAAGATCCCGGGGTTTTGCATCAGCGCCCGGCAGATCGCCACCCGCTGCATCTGCCCGCCGGAGAGGTTCTCCGCCCGCTGCAGCGCGTGCGGCAGCATGTTCATCCATTCAAGCAGCGCAATGGCGCGTGCCCGGTCGGCTGCGGGAAAGATTTTAAACAGCGATTTCAGAGTTGAAGTCTGGCTGAGGCGGCCCAGCAGAACGTTGGTGAGCACGTCGAGGCGCGGCACCAGGCAGAAGTCCTGAAAGATCATCCCGCAGTGGCTGCGCCAGGCGTTGAGCGCGCGGCCTTTCAGCCGGGAGACATCGTGCGGGATACCGACTTCCGGGTAGCTAAGAATTTCGCCGCCGCTGGCGCTGTGGGTGCCATTGAGAACATGCAGGAGCGTCGATTTACCGGCGCCGGAACGGCCAATAACCCCAACCATTTCACCGGCGTGCAGGTCAAAGCTGATGCCGTCCAGCACCTTGTGCTGAGCCTCGTAGGCTTTACTCAGGTTACGCACGCTTAAGACCTTCCGCTGCCGGCCGGCATTGAGATCGGTGAACGGCTGGAAATCAGTTTCGGCCACCGCGGCAAGAGAGCTGTTCATAAGAGTGTCCAGGTTCGTCATTAACTGGCCACTATTAATAGGTCTTTATGTGAAATTTCGATGACGGTATTGCGAACAAACCGTGAACAGGCGGGAAAGGGCGGCGGTGAGCGGTCCACCCGCGCGCGCGTGGCGCGCTGGCAATGTTGCCGATCACGGCACCCTCGGCCCCCGGTCCACCCGAGCGCGCGTGGCGCGCTGGCGAAGCGCCGAAAAGCGGCTATGCTTTCGGGGGCGCGGAGACAGGCGCCCCTTGACGGCAGGAACCCTCGTCAATCTTCGCTTAATCTTGCTGATGAGAACTGTTATATCGAATAGATAATGCGTCTGCCTTTGTTTAGCATTCAACATTCCCCAGGTATTAACATATACATAACTATTTTGTGCGGCAGGTTAATCTATTCATGAGTCTTATGCGTTGGTGAATCATCCTGGTTGTTGCTTCTTTTTGGATTTATATTCTTTATTTTTTAATAAATTTGGTTTATTCGACAACTTCATTCTGCCCTCCATTAAGAATATTCCTAACATAATAGGGTGAAGATCCTGGGTAATATAAAATTCAGCTAAGAATCGACAGTAATATTGCCAATAACCTTATGAAAATAAATGTCTTTTTTCTTTCCTCAAAAAAACGATATTTTCAGTTTTTGTAAATATTGACCTGGGCGCGAAATTCATTGCCTTTCCGCATGTTGACACTCTATAGGAAAAAACTTAAATTCAACGCCAAGCAGAAAATAATTATAGTTTAACCCCGCTTATCCAATATTGATAGGTGATGCGTGTCTTATTTAATGGCGATTTATTAAAGGAATGGAATACGCCAGTTAACTTTATAGGCCTGGCAAGCAGTGACGTTGTAAAAATGATTACTTCAAGGACTATGAGGTTAAAAACTATATGGAATATAAAAGCTGTTCCGATAAGTATATTTGGTCTGCCCATGACTCCTACTTCTATAAAGGATTATCCGAACTGATTGTAGATATCGACGAATTAATTTATCTGTCGCTAGAGAAAATCAGAAGAGATTTCGTGTTTATCAATCTCAATACGGCTTCGTTAAACGAATTTATCAGGCGCGACAGCGAATGGCTATCCGCGGTAAAGGGGAAACAGGTCGTATTAATTGCGGCCAGAAAGTCAGAGGCCTTAGCGAATTACTGGTATTACAATAGCGATATTCGCGGCGTGGTATATGTTGGCCTGAGTCGCGATATTCGAAAAGAGCTGGCCTATGTGATTAATGGCAGGTTTCTCCGTAAAGATATTAAGAAAGATAAAATTACAGACCGGGAAATGAAAATTATCCGCATGACCGCCCAGGGCATGCAGCCGAAATCGATCGCCAGAATTGAAAATTGTAGCGTGAAGACAGTGTATACCCATCGGCGCAATGCTGAGGCCAAGCTGTATTCCAAAATATATAAGTTAGTTCAGTAACACCCAGGCAAGTTAATTTTTGAATGGTTCACCGGGACATCATGTCCTTAATTCAACTCAGGAAGAAAAAGCGATGAAAAAAAAGGTTCTGGCAATAGCTCTGGTAACGGCGTTTACCGGTATGGGTGTGGCGCAGGCTGCTGACGTAACGGCTCAGGCTGTAGCGACCTGGTCTGCGACCGCCAAAAAAGACACCACCAGCAAACTGGTCGTCACCCCGCTCGGCAGCCTGGCGTTCCAGTATGCCGAAGGCGTGAAAGGTTTTAACTCACAGAAAGGTCTGTTTGACGTGGCAATTGAGGGTGACGCAACGGCGACCGCCTTTAAGCTGACCTCGCGTCTTATCACCAACACCTTAACCCAGCTGGATACCTCCGGCTCCACGCTGAGCGTGGGCGTGGATTATAACGGCGCAGCGGTGGAAAAAACCGGTGATACCGTGATGATCGATACCGCCAACAACATTCTGGGCGGCAACCTCAGCGCGCTGGCTAATGGCTACAACGCCAGCGGCCGCACCACCGCGCAGGATGGTTTCACCTTCTCTATCATCAGCGGCACCACTGACGGCACCACCGCCGTGACCGATTACAGCACCCTGCCGGAAGGGATCTGGAGCGGCGACGTTAGCGTCCAGTTCGACGCCACCTGGACTAGCTGATCCTTCTGATGCACCAGCAGGGGGGGCTCCCCCTGCTTTTTTCACGGACGGAATTGTTATGAAAAAGCACCTTCTGGCCCTCGGGCTGCTGCTTGCCGGAGTATCGCCGGCGCAGGCGCTGGATGTCGGCGATATCTCATCTTTTATGAACAGCGGCAGCAGCACGCTGAGCAAAACGATCAAGAACAGCACCGACAGCGGCCGGCTGATCAATATCCATCTCGAACGGCTCTCTTCCCCGCTGGATGACGGACAGGTTATCCCGATGGATAAACCGGATGAGGTGCTGCTCACTCCCGCCAGCCTGCTGCTACCCGCCCAGGCCAGCGATGTGATCCGCTTCTTCTACAAAGGCCCGGCGGATGACAAAGAGCGCTACTACCGCATTGTCTGGTTCGACCAGGCGCTCAGCGATGCCCAGCGCGATAACGCCACCCGCAGCGCGGTGGCCACCGCTTCCGCCCGCATCGGCACCATCCTGGTGGTGGCGCCCCGGCAGGTGAACTACCGCTTTCAGTACGCCAACGGCTCCCTGACCAACACCGGGAACGCGACGCTGCGGATCCTCGCCTACGGCCCTTGCCTGAAGGCCGCCGAGGGTAAGGAGTGTAAGGAAAACTACTACCTGATGCCGGGTAAATCACGCCGTTTTACGCGCGTGGACACGGCGGATAAAAAAGGGCGGGTTGCGCTTTGGCAGGGTGAGCAGTTTGTTCCCGTGAAATAGACAGCTGTGCAGATGGATAACGACGATGCCTCTACAACGGATTTCCCCAGGACTGAAAACACGACTTGCCTTCGGCATGTTTTTTTTGTTCGTTCAGCCCGACGCCAGCGCGGCTGCCCCAGGGGCGCAGCAGATTGGCGGGGTGATTATTCCGCAGGCCTTCAGCCAGGCGCTGCAGGACGGCATGAGCGTTCCGCTCTATATTCATCTTGCCGGCAGCCAGGACACCCGGGACGATCAGCGGATCGGCAGCGCCTTTATCTGGCTGGACGGCGGCCAGCTGCGCGTTCGGCAGATCCGGCTGGAGGACAATGAGGGTAACGCCAGCGTCAGCGAACAGACCCGCCAGCAGCTGACTGGCCTCGCCAACGCCCCGTTCAGCGAGGCGCTCACCATCACGCTGACCGACAGCGCGCAGCTGGATCTCAGCCTGCGCCAGCTGCTGCTGCAGCTGGTGGTCAAGCGCGAGGCGCTGGGCACCGTGCTGCGCTCGCGCAGCGAAGACATCGGCCAGTCGAGCGTCAACGCCCTCAGCAGCAACCTGAGCTATAACCTCGGCGTCTATAACAACCAGATGCGCAACGGCGGGAGCAACACCTCCAGCTATCTGTCGCTGAACAACGTCACGGCGCTGCGTGAGCATCATGTGGTGCTCGACGGCTCGCTGTACGGGATCGGCAGCGGTCAGCAGGACAGTGAATTATATAAGGCCATGTATGAACGCGATTTCGCCGGCCACCGCTTTGCCGGCGGGATGCTTGACACCTGGAACCTGCAGTCCCTGGGGCCGATGACCGCTATTTCGGCGGGCAAGATTTACGGCCTTTCCTGGGGGAACCAGGCCAGCTCCACCGTCTTCGACAACAGCCAGTCCGCCACGCCGGTGATCGCCTTTCTGCCGGCGGCGGGCGAGGTGCATCTCACTCGTGACGGCCGGTTGCTGAGCGTCCAGAACTTCGCCATGGGGAACCATGAAGTGGATACCCGCGGCCTGCCGTACGGTATTTACGACGTGGAGGTCGAGGTGATCGTCAACGGGCGGGTGGTCAGCAAACGCACCCAGCGGGTCAATAAGCTGTTCAGCCGGGGACGCGGCGCCGGCGCGCCGCTGGCGTGGCAGGTGTGGGGCGGCAGTTTTCATATGGATCGCTGGTCGGAGAGCGGGAAAAAGACCCGGCCGGCGAAAGAGAGCTGGCTGGCGGGCCTCTCGGCCTCCGGGTCGCTCAGCACCCTAAGCTGGGCGGCAACGGGCTATGGCTACGACAACCAGGCGGTGGGAGAAACCCGCCTGACGCTGCCGCTGGGCGAGTCGATCAACGTTAACCTGCAAAATATGCTGGCCAGCGACAGCTCGTGGAGCAGCGTCGGCAGCATCAGCGCCACGCTGCCGGGGGGCTTTAGTTCAGTGTGGGTCAACCAGGAGAGAACCCGCATTGGCGATCAGTTGCGACGCAGCGATGCCGACAACCGGGCGATCGGCGGCACCCTCAACCTCAACGCGCTGTGGTCGAAGCTGGGGACGTTCAGCGTCAGCTACAACGATGACCGTCGCTACAACAGTCATTACTACACCGCGGATTACTATCAGACGGTCTACAGCGGCGCCTTTGGCTCGCTCGGCCTGCGGGCGGGGATCCAGCGCTATAACAATGGCGACAGCAGCGCCAACACCGGGAAATATATCGCCCTCGATCTGTCGCTGCCGCTGGGCAACTGGTTCAGCGCCGGGATGACCCATCAGAACGGCTACACCATGGCTAACCTCTCAGCGCGCAAGCAGTTTGATGAAGGCACCATTCGCACCATCGGCGCCAATCTGTCGCGGGCCATCTCCGGCGATACCGGGGATGACAAAACCCTCAGCGGCGGGGCGTATGCCCAGTTCGACGCCCGCTACGCCAGCGGCACGCTGAACGTCAACAGCGCGGCGGACGGCTACGTCAACACCAACCTCACCGCCAGCGGCAGCGTCGGCTGGCAGGGCAAAAATATCGCCGCCAGCGGACGAACCGACGGCAACGCCGGGGTGATCTTCAACACCGGACTGGAGGATGACGGTCAGATCAGCGCCAGGGTCAACGGGCGGATCTTCCCGCTCAGCGGCAAGCGTAACTATCTGCCGCTCTCTCCCTATGGCCGCTATGAGGTGGAGCTGCAAAACAGCAAAAACTCGCTCGACAGTTACGACATCGTCAGCGGGCGCAAGAGTCATCTGACCCTCTATCCCGGCAACGTGGCGGTGATTGAGCCTGAGGTGAAGCAGATGGTCACCGTCTCCGGTCGTATTCGGGCGGAAGACGGCACGCTGCTGGCGAATGCGCGGATTAACAACCATATCGGCCGTACCCGCACCGATGAAAACGGCGAGTTCGTCATGGATGTGGATAAGAAATACCCCACGATCGATTTCAGCTACGGCGGCAATAAAACCTGCGAAGTGGCGCTGGAGCTCAGCCAGGCGCGCGGCGCCGTCTGGGTGGGGGATGTGGTTTGCAGCGGCCTCTCGTCGTGGGCGGCGGCGGCGCAGACAGGAGAAGAGAATGAAAGTTAACCCTTTAATCGCCCTGGCGATCCTCGCGCTGCTCTGGCCGGCGGCCGCGCTCAGGGCGGCGGTGTCGAAGACCACCTGGTCGGATGCGCCGGCGCGCGAGTTTGTGTTTGTGGAAAACAACGCCGACGACAACTTTTTCGTCACCCCCGGCGGGGCGCTGGATCCGCGCATGACCGGCGCCAACCGCTGGACCGGCTTAAAATACACCGGCTCCGGGACCATCTATCAGCAGAGTCTCGGCTATATCGATAACGGCTACAACACCGGGCTCAATGCCAACTGGAAGTTTGATATGTGGCTGGAAAACTCGCCGGTTTCGCACCCTTTAACCGGCCTGCGCTGCATCAACTGGTACGCCGGGTGCGATATGGCCACCAGTCTGATCCTGCCGCAAACCACCGACGCCAGCGGGTTCTATGGCGCGACGGTGACCAGCGGCGGCGCGAAGTGGATGCACGGTATGATGTCGGACGCCTTCTATCAGTATCTGCAGCAGATGCCGGTCGGCGGCAGCTTCACGATGACCATCAATGCCTGCCAGACCTCGGTGAACTACGACGCCAGCAGCGGCGCGCGCTGTAAGGATCAAGCCTCCGGCAACTGGTATGTGCGCAATGTCACCCACACCAAAGCCGCGAGCCTGAGGTTGATAAACACCCACTCGCTGGCGGAGGTGTTTATCAACAGCGATGGCGTGCCGACCCTCGGGGAAGGGAACGCCGACTGCCGGACGCAGACCATCGGCAGCCGCTCAGGGTTAAGCTGTAAGATGGTCAACTATACGTTGCAGACCAATGGGTTAAGCAACACCTCGATCCATATTTTCCCGGCGATCGCCAACTCGTCGCTGGCCTCGGCCGTCGGGGCGTACGATATGCAGTTCAGCCTCAACGGCAGCTCATGGAAGCCGGTGAGCAATACCGCCTATTACTACACCTTCAACGAGATGAAGAGCTCAGACGCGATCTATGTGTTCTTCTCCAGCAACTTCTTTAAGCAGATGGTGAATCTCGGGATCAGCGATATCAATACCAAGGATCTGTTCAACTTTCGCTTCCAGAACACCACCTCGCCGGAGTCAGGCTGGTATGAGTTTTCCACCTCCAATACGCTGATTATCAAGCCCCGTGATTTCAGCATCAGCATTATCTCCGACGAATATACCTCGGCGCCGTCGCGGGAGGGGTATGTCGGCAGCGGCGAACCGGCGCTCGATTTCGGCTACATCGTCACCACCAGCGGTAAAACGGCCGCCGACGAAGTGCTGATCAAAGTGACCGGACCGGCGCAGGTGATTGGCGGGCGCTCCTACTGTCTCTTTAGCTCCGATGACGGTACGGCGAAAGTGCCGTTCCCGGCGACGCTCTCTTTTATCACCCGCAGCGGCGCGACGCAGACCTACGACGCCGGGTGCGATGACAGCTGGCGGGATATGACCGATGCGCTGTGGCTGACCACGCCGTGGACCGATATCTCCGGCGAAGTGGGGCAGATGGATAAGACCACGGTGAAATTCTCGATTCCGATGGATAACGCCATTTCGCTGCGGACGGTAGACGATAATGGCTGGTTTGGCGAAGTCAGCGCTTCAGGAGAGATTCATGTCCAGGCGACGTGGCGCAACATTAACTAAGGCCCTGCTGACGGTGGGCTGCCTGCTGGTGGCTCCGCTGGCGCAGGCTATCTCGGTCGGCAACCTGACCTTTTCCCTACCGGCAGAAGCGGATTTCGCCAGCAAACGGGTGGTGAACAACAATAAAAGCGCGCGGCTGTACCGCATCGCCGTCAGCGCCATCGATCGCCCGGGCGGCAGCGAAGTGCGCTCCCGGCCAGTGGATGGCGAGCTGCTGTTCGCCCCCCGTCAGCTGGCGCTGCAGGTCGGGGAGAGCGAATACTTCAAATTTTACTATCATGGCCCGCGGGACAACCGCGAGCGCTATTATCGGGTCTCGTTTCGCGAAATCCCCACCCGCAACCTGACGAGGCGCGGCCCGACCGGCGGCGAGGTCAGCATGGAGCCGGTGGTGGTGATGGATACCATTCTGGTGGTGCGCCCGCGCGAGGTGCAGTTTAAATGGTCTTTCGATAAGGTGGCCGGAACGGTGAGCAATACCGGCAATACCTGGTTTAAGCTGCTGATTAAGCCAGGATGCGATTCGACCGAAGAGGAGGGGGACGCGTGGTATCTGCGTCCCGGGGACGTGGTTCGCCAGCCGGCGCTGCGCCAGCCGGGGAACCACTATCTGGTCTATAACGACAAATTTATTAAGATCAGCGATACCTGCCCGCTGAAGCCCCGCCCCGCGGAGTGAACCTTACCCGGCGGTCGCGCGGCGGGTAAAGCGCCGGCTGGCCAGCAGGCTCAGACCGCAGCACAGCAGGTAGTACACCGCGCCGGTGAAGACGAAGATCGCCAGGGGATAGATCTGCACCCGGTTGTTGACCTGGCCGGCCACGGTGGTCAGCTCCGGGACGTTGACGATAAACGCCAGCGAAGTGTCCTTCAGCAGGCCGATAAAGATCCCCACCAGCGACGGCTGAACGTTGCGCAGCGCCTGCGGGAGCAGCACCAGGCGCAGCGTTTGTCCGGGGGCGAAACCCTGGGTCAGCGCCGCCTCATACTGACCTTTCGGCAGCGACTGCAGCCCGGCCAGCACCGAGTGCATCACCGAGGCGGCGGTAAACCACGCCAGCGCCAGGGTCACGGTCACCGCGCCGGGCAGATCGCCGCCGGTCAGAATCGGCAGCAGATACCACAGCCAGAAGATGACAAATATCAGCGGGATGCCGCGGATAATTTCCGCCCACAGAAACAGCAGACGCCGCGTCAGTCCGCCGTAGCGCCAGGCCAGGCCCGCCAGCGCAATGCCTCCCGGCAGCGCCAGCAGCGTGGCGCCGATAGCCATCAGCAGGGTCAGGGCCACGCCGCCGGGCTGGCCCTCCGCCAGCCGGCCCCACAGCAGGTAATCAAGGTTATCGGCGATCACCGCCAGATTAGCGTTCATGTTGGGCGCTCCGTTGCAGTTTTCTTCCCGGGCCGAGACGCGTTAGCGCCACGCCCATCGCCACCCCCAGCGCCAGGTACAGCGCGGTGCCGACGGCAAAAGCCTCCAGGGCGTGCGCGTTATAGCTCTCAATCTGCCGCACCTGATAGGTCAGTTCCGCAAAGCCGATGCCGCTGGCCAGCGATGAGAGTTTCATCAGGTTGAGATACTGGCCGACAATCGGCTGCCAGGCGTTGGCCAGCCCCTGCGGCAGAAGGATAAAGCGCAGCTCCTGCCACGGCGTAAAGCCCTGCGACAGCGCGGCTTCCCGCTGCCCGTGGCTGACGGCGCGCAGTCCGGAGGCGATCTCTTCCACCAGAAAGGCGGAGGTAAAGACCCCCAGCCCCCACATTGAGCAGAGGAACTCCGGCGTCAGCCACCAGACGTTGCCCGGCAGAATGGACCAGGCGTGCTCGTCGTTCACCACGTTCTTCACCGCCAGCGGCAGCAGGTTCCAGGCGGCAAAGTACCAGAACAGCAGCTGGACCAGCAGCGGGGTATTGCGAAACAGCGAGACCCACGCGGCCACCAGCCCGCGCCCCGCGCGGCCGCCGCCGAGACGCAGGGCCAGCAGCAGGACCGCCAGCAGAGTGGCGAGCAGGATCCCGGCGACGCTGACCCAGACGGTGGTGAGAAAACCAGAGATAATCCATTGCAACGGCTGTCCGCTCAGGACGCCGTGCCAGTCAAGCATCGGCGTCACTCGAGGCTCTCCTGGTGCAGCGGATCCAGCACCTTCTGCAGAAAACGCCGCGCGCGGGCATGCTGCGGATGGGCGAAAAACTCAGCCGGCGGGGCGACCTCGAGAATGTCGCCGCCGTCGATAAACACCACCCGGTCGGCAATTTCGCGGGCAAACTGCATCTCGTGGGTCACCACCAGCATGGTGATCCCGCTGTGGGCGAGGTTTTTCATCACCTGCAAAACTTCGCCGATCATCTCCGGGTCGAGGGCCGAAGTGGGCTCATCGAACAGGATAATCTGCGGCGAGGAGGCCAGGGCGCGGGCGATCGCCACCCGCTGCTGCTGGCCGCCGGAGAGCTGCGCCGGCATCTGCTGCGCTTTCTCCTCCAGCCCAACCTGACGCAGCAGCGCCAGCGCCCGCTCCTGTGCCGCGCTTTTTCCCCAGCCGTGGACGCGCTCCAGCGCCAGCGTGATGTTCTCCTGCGCCGTCAGGTGGGCGTAAAGGTTGAACTGCTGGAAGACAAAGCCGACGCGGCTGCGCAGCTGGCGCAAGGCGCTGCCGCTCAGCCGGCTGGTGGGTTTGCCGTCGATCAGGATCTCGCCGCCGCTTAAGGATTCGAGCTGGTTGATCAGGCGGATCAGCGTCGATTTTCCCGATCCGGAAGGGCCGAGGATCGCCACCACTTCGCCGGGATCGACCTGCAGGTTGATGGCGTTAAGCACCTGATGATCGCCGTAGCGCTTGGCCACCTCACGAAAGGTAATGCTGGCGCGCTGTAGACGTGAAAAATCCGCGGCCGGGGCCGCGGAGTGGGAGAATAAACCCGAGAACATATTATTTCGCTTCTATGGTAAAGGCGCGCGGCTGCGGCGTTTTAGTGGCAGGGCCAAACCAGACATCGTAAATTTTCGCGGCTTCGCCGGTTTTCTCCAGCTTCACCAGCTCATCGTTGACGGCCTTCAGCAGGGCCGGTTCGCCTTTCTTCACCCCCACGCCAATCTCTTCTTTGCTGAGCAGGTCGGGCAGAATTTTAAACTTGGCTTTATCCGGCGCTTCCGCCAGCAGACCGGCAAGGATGGTGCTGTCCTGGGTGATGGCCTGGACGTTGCCGTTGCGCAGGGCGGTCAGGGCCAGCGGAATATCGTCATAGGAGAGGACGCGAGCCTGCGGGAAACGCTGGTGCAGCGCCTGTTCGCCGGTGGTGCCTTTCACCGCGCCGATGCGCGCTTTGCTGTACTCATCAAGCTTATCCGGAGAGCCGGCCGGCACGAGGAACTGCTGGCCGGTGACGAAATACGGCGTTGAGAAATCAATAACCTGGGCCCGCTCCGGGGTGATGGTAATGTCGGCGACGATCAGGTCGGCTTTGCCGGACTGCAGCAGCGGAATACGGTTGGCCGGGTTAGTGGCCACCAGTTCGAGTTTGACGCCGAGCGCTTTCGCCAGCGCCTGGGCAAAGTCGACGTCGTAGCCGACGATATGGTGGGTTTTGGCGTCCACGGAGCCGAACGGCGGGTTGGCGTCAAAGGTGGCGACTTTCACGACGCCGGCGGCTTTGATGTCAGCCAGCTGGTCGGCCTGCGCCTGCGAGGCGAGCAGCAGCATACCCAGCGCCAGTGCGATTTTTGTGGTTTTGTTGCGCATATTTTTTCCCCTGAATCCCTGTTTTGTTTTGTGGACATCACGCTCCCACACATTCCCCGTCGGCGGCAAAGAAGAAAAAATTCTTATCTATAACGAAAAAGAACTTAACAAACCTGTGGGTATTCTTTATGCGCAGGTAGCGTTTTACCGGCGCAGTCACGAGTGCCGGGCGGTCCTCTTTCCCTCCGGAGAGAGGGTGAGGGTGAGGGATAGGGGTAATTTTCCGTTCACTTTGCGTTTGCGAGAAAATGGTGGTTCTTTGCCGGTGAACGGGTAAAGGGGGAGAAAACCGTCTCCCCCTTTACAATCCCCCCGGTCCCGCAGAGAAATCCGTGCTGCGCACTACGCTCACCTCCCGGTCATCAGCCTGCGGTCGGCTCAACTCGATACTACTCGTCCCATCCCTGGGACTCGCCCCTGCGGGGCCTGCGCAAGCGCTGTTCAAAATTGCTCCCGGCAATTTTGTCATGTCTCGAATCGCCTCTGGCCGCCCTCCATGGCGGCCAGCCCTTGTCTGCCGACCTCCGGTTCGCCGATTTCAGCGGGAATCGGGCCCGCTGCACGCCCGTAGGTTTCAGGAGCCATTTCATAGCTATCAGAACATATCCGTTAAAAATGGTATGTGCCTTTCCCTGTGGCCCCGCGGTGTATACCGGTGCGGCAACGACAGCCGAACGGCCCTCTTTCCCTCCGGAGAGAGGGTGAGGGTGACAGGACCGGGCGTAATATGCGCCAGCCAGGATTGCAAATTCGGAATTAATATTTCCCGCGCCCGGCCAACTGTGGTTGAAATAGACCCAGGCGATTCGCTTCCCGACAGAGGAGAAAACGAAAGTGGCATTGTGGCAACGGTTAACGGGCTGGCTGGCTTTTTTGTCCAACGGTGAAGCCGGACAGCAAGATACTCAACGCGTCATGGAGGCGATCCTGCCGGTGGCCAGCCTCTACGGCGTGGACATTGGCAACGTGGAAACCCGGTGGTTCCGTCATGATAAGACATACTGAGCGACGCAGGACGCGAGAAGCCTACTGGAACGAGGTGTGCTTTGTGTAGCAAGAGACTGCCTGAGGTTGCGGCATCGCAGGAGGCGCCGCCGCAGCCCAGGCAGTTTTAACCACCCTTATCCCCCCAGATACATCCGCTTAATTTCCGGGTTAGTCAGCATCTCCCGCGCCGCGCCTGACAAGGTGATCCGGCCATTCTCCAGGACATACGCCCGATCGGCGATCGCCAGCGCGGCCGTCGCATTCTGCTCCACCAGCAGCACCGTCATATTCTCTTCGCGCAGTTGCTTAATGATGCCGAACAGCTCGCCGACAATTTTCGGCGCCAGCCCGAGGCTTGGTTCATCCAGCATCAATAACACCGGCTCGCTCATCAGCGCCCGGGCGATGGCCAGCATCTGCTGCTCGCCGCCGCTCATGGTGCCCGCCATCTGATGGCGCCGCTCCTTGAGCCGTGGAAAGAGGGCGTACATACGATCGCGCAGGCGGGTGTAGCCGGCGAGATTATTGTAAGCGCCCATGCGCAGGTTCTCTTCGATGGTCAGGTTGGTAAAGACCCGGCGTCCCTCCGGCACCAGCGCCAGCCCGCGACGTACGATCTGGTGGGTCTGGCTGCGCGAGATATCGTCGTTGAGGAAGCTGACGCGCCCGCTGGAGCGCACCAGGTTGACGATCCCATTGAGGGTGGAGGTTTTACCGGCGCCATTGCTGCCGATCAGGGTGACGATCTCCCGGTCATAAACATCGATATCGACGCCTTTCAGTCCCTGGATCACGCCGTAAAAGACCTTCAGTTCCCTGGCGTTAAGCATAATTGGCTTCTCCCAGATAAGCGGAAATGACGTCCGGATGCTGGATCGCCTCGGCCATCAGGCCGCTGAACAATGGCTTACCATACTCCAGGACCATCACCCGTTCGCACAGGCGGTTGACGAAGGGCATATCGTGCTCGATTAACAGGACGCTGAGCTGATAGTCATGGCGCATGCGGAAGATCAGCTCCGCCAGATCCTCGGTCTCCTTCGGGTTCATCCCGGCGGCCGGCTCATCGAGCAGCAGCAGCTTCGGCGAGGTGGCCAGCGCGCGGGCGATCTCCACTTTGCGCTGGTTGCCATAGCTCAGGTTCGTGGCCTGCATATGGGCGAAGTGGGCGATGCCGATGTCTTCCAGAATGGCCATCGCTTTGGCCTTCGCCGCCCGCTCGGCCGGAAAGTAGCGGCCAATGTGCAGGGCCGCCTCCAGCAACGAATAGCGGCTGGCGCGGTCAAGCCCGACCATCACGTTCTCCAGCACCGTCATCGAGTTAAACAGACGGATATTCTGGAAGGTGCGGGCGATCCCGGCGTTGACCACCTGGTTGGGCTTTAGCCCCTTCAGCGAGGTGCCCGCGAGGGTGACGCTGCCGCTGGTGGGCTTATAGTTGGCGGTGATGACGTTAAACAGGGTCGTTTTGCCCGCGCCGTTAGGGCCGATAAGGCCAAAGATCTCCGCTTCATCAACATGGAAGCTGACGTTGTCGATGGCCCGCAGGCCGCCAAACTGCATGGTGACGTCCTGCACCTGCAGGATGATTTTATTTTCCGCCATAGCTGCTGTTCCTTCTTCCCATCTGCCAAATCTCTTTTTTCCCCAGCAGCCCTTCGCGGGCGAAAAGCATGATGATCAGCAGCAGCAGGGAGAAGACCACCATTCGCAGGCCCGGATAGGCGCCGAGATCGTGACCGAAGAACTGCAGCGGCTGGTCGAGAAAGCGCAGCCACTCGCCGCTGCCGACCACCAGCACGGTGCCGAGCAGGGCGCCGGTGGTGCTGCCGAGTCCGCCGAGGACGATAATAATCAGCAGCTGGAAGGTGAGCATAAAGTCGAACAGCCCCGGGGAAATGGTGGTCAGCAGGGAAGCCAGCAGACCGCCGCCGATCCCTTCGAAGAAGGCGCTGGTGGCGAAGGCGCAGGTTTTAATGCGGAAGGTGTTGACCCCCATGGCGATCGCCGCATCTTCATCGTCGCGAATGGCTTTCATCATCCGGCCATACTTCGACCACACCAGCTGGAGGATCATGCCGGTGGCCAGCAGGGCGAACAGGCCGCACCAGAACAGGAGATGCGGCTGCTGCGGAATATCGTTCAGCCCGATGGCGCCGTTGGTGATTTGCGGGTTGTTAATGGCGAGGATCTTGATGATAAACCCGAAGCCGAGGGTGACGATGGCCAGGTAGTCGCCGCGCACCCGGAAGACCGGCACGGCGAGGCACACCGCCAGCGCCGCCGCGCACAGGCCACTTATCAGCAGGGCGGGGAGGAAGCCCGCGTGCAGGCTGAGGATCCACGGGCTGGGGGCGGCCATTTCAAACATGTCTACCTTGCTGTCGCTGGAGAGGATCAGCAGGGCGGTGACGTAGGCGCCCACCGCCACGAAGCCGTTCGGCTCCAGCGACAGCTGGCCGGTCACGCCGTTGATCAGGTTGTAGCTGACCGCGAGGATCATAAAGATAAAAATGGTGCTGATGACGCGAACAATGTAGTCATTGAAAACCACGTTGATTCCGGCCAGCAGCGCGATACAGATGACAATAATGGCCAGGTTGCGCAGCTGCGCCCCGGCGGTGGTCGTCGCGTTGAGCATCAGAAACGGCTCCTTTCCAGACGTTCGTCGCCCATAATGCCGACCGGGCGGAACAAGAGGACCAGAATCAAGAACAGGAAGGCGAAAGCGTCTTTATAGCCGCCCAGTTCGGGGAAGATCGCCACCGCGACCACCTCGGTAAAGCCGAGAATAAAGCCGCCGAGCACCGCGCCGGTGACGCTGCCGATCCCGCCCAGCACGGCGGCGGCGAAGGCCTTCAGGCCGATAAGCACGCCCATCAGGGGATCGATCGTCGGGTAGCTGATGGAGTAGAACACGCCGCCGAGCGCCGCGAGGCTGCTGCCGAGGGCGAAGACCAGGGAGATGATCCGGTTGGCGTCAATGCCCATCAGACGCACGGTGTTGACGTCAAAGGCCACCGCGCGGATCGCCATTCCATAGCGGGTGCGGTACAGCAGCCAGAGGATCGCCAGCAGCAGCAGGACGGTGATCAGCGGCACAATCCACGCCACGTTGGTAATAATGACGCTGCCGAAGGCCCGGGTCTGGTTGAAAAAGTCAGGGGTGGAGAAGAAGCGCGAGCTGCCGCCAAACAGCACGTTAAACAGGTTTTCGAGGAAGAAGCTGACGCCGATGGCGGTGATCAGCATGGAAATTTTCGAGGCCTGGCGCAGCGGACGATAGGCGACCCGGTCAATCAGCATGCCAAACAGGCCGCACAGCCCGAGAGTCAGGAAAACGGCTACCCCGAAGGGTAGCCCAACCGAAGAAAATAAAAACAGCGTACTAAACGCGCCGACCATCATCACGTCCGCATGGGCGAAGTTGATCAGCCTTAGCACGCCATAAACCATCGTATAACCGATGGCAATCAGGGCGTACATGCCCCCAAGACTCATTCCATTGACCACTTGCTGGAGAAAAATGGCGCCGTCCATTTTGTAGCCTCGTCACAACTTAAGGGTTAACCACGGTACGAAACGCCAGCTTGCCATCTTTCACTTCGTTGATGACCGCGCTGCGAATGGCGTCGCCGTTCTGTAACGTCAGCGTGCCGGTCACGCCCTGGAAATCTTTGGTGGCGCGGATTTTTTCATTCACGCAGACCCGATCGTGGGGATCGCTGCACTGGTTCATGGCGTTGACGATGACGTTATAGGCGTCCGCCGCCATTGCGCCCCAGGTATGGGTCGGCTGCTGGTATTTGGCTTCCCAGGCTTTGATGAAGGTTTCCCCGGCCGGGGTCTGCTCTTTGGCGTTCGGCGAGTAGTAATCGGTGGTCATATAGCCGTTGACCGCGTCTTTACCCACATCGAAGAAGACCTGATCTGCGGCCAGACCGTCGCCGCCCACCACCGGTTTGTTGAGCCCCAGCTGTTTTGACTGCACGGCAATCAGCGCCCCTTCGGTGTAGTAGATCGGCATATAAATCATGTCGACATTCTTCGCCTTGACGCTCGCCAGCTGGGCTTTAAAGTCCTTGCTGCCGCCCGGGGCCTGTACCTCGATGGGAATGGTGCCGCCGTTTTTCAGGAACTGGGTGCGGAACGCTTTCGCCAGGCCGACGGAGTAATCGTTGCTACTGTCAAACACGATGGCGGCGGTTTTGGCTTTCAGATCGCGGGAGGCCAGATTGGCCCCGACCACCCCCTGGAAGCTGTCCGAGAAGCAGACCCGGCTGACGTACGGATGGTTGCGGGTGACGCGGTCGTTGGTGGCGGTGGAGGAGACCAGCGGCGTTTTGCTGTCGTCGGCGATCTTGGTCATCGCCAGGGTGTTGGAGGAGGTGACTTCCCCGATCACGGCATCCACTTTATCGCTGGAGACCAGCCGCTGCATGGCGTTGGCCGCTTCGACTTTGTCGCTTTTATCATCGATAACGATAAGCTTGATGGTATCGCCATTTTTTAACGTCGGGGTGATGGTCTGAATAATGTCCAGCCCTTTCTGCGACGGCTGACCATAGCCGCTGAGGGCGCCGCTCAGGGGTAATACCACCCCGATTTTAATTTCCGCTGCCTGCGCGCTGCTCGCGCCGGCCAGCGCGGCTACCAGCGTGGCCATTAAAGACGCTTTCCCGGAAAACGATTTCATTGGTATTTCTCCGTCGGTCGATTATTTATCTTTAACCATCAATGACTGCATAACATTGAGGAATAATTCGCCAGCGTATCTGGCGAATTATTGGCTGTTATGTTGAATAGATAACGAGATATATACCCTAAATAATTCGAGTCGCATGAAGGCGGCAAGTGAGCGAATCCCCAGGCGCTTACAGAAGTCAGTGACTGGGGGGAGAGAACGCAGCCAACGCACATGCAACTTAAAGTATGACGGGTATTTTTTAAGGCGCTGAATTACCTTACAACGTCCGTTTCGTTTTTACTCATGCAATATTCTTATTACCTGCAGGCAAGGGCATAAGGCTGGTGACAACACGGCTTTTGATACGCTGAACGTATTTTTCCGGGTAGCGACTGGCGCCTTATCCGGCCTGGAAAATACGCACTATAAACCGGTTGAACGGTTTCCACAGGCTCGCGCCAGCGAAGCGCCGCCGGGCGATTTCAGCGCGCACCCGAATATAATATTCAGGTGCGCCAGGTAATATTAAAAATCTATTCTTCGGCTCGCGTGACTTATTATTTTAAAGGGGTCAATGGTTTTATTTTTCCATGCAGCGCCGGATTATCGCTTTCATCTTTCAGGCGCACGCCGGTAAGCCGTCGTAAAAAAGCCTGCTCCAGCAGCCAGGCCAGTTTAAAGGCGGCGGCGTCATGGCTCAGCCCTTCCGGGCGAATATTGGAGATACAGTTGCGCTCTGACTCCAGCCGCTGCCGATGGGGCTGCCAGGTGAGGTAGACGCCGAGGCTGTCCGGCGAGGAGAGGCCCGGTCGTTCGCCAATCAGGATCGCCACCGCGCGGGCTTTCAGGGTTTCGCCAATATCATCCCCCAGCGCCACCCGCGACTGATGGGCCAGCACCACCGGCGCCAGGCCGATCCCCAGCGTCTGCAGCCAGGGCAGCAGGGCGCGGATCAACGGCACCGCCTGGCGCTCTACCGCCCAGGAAGAGAGGCCGTCGCCGATCACCAGCAGCAGGTCGGCGGGGCGGACGCCGCTGGCGGCGAGGTCGGCGCGACTCTCGTCGGCGAGCTGCCGCCCGAGATCCGGGCGCCGCAGATAGGTATGACGGTCCGGCGCGGCGCTGTGCACCGTCAGGGTGTCGAGGCCGAGCGCCGCCAGCGGCGCCACCAGCTGCTGGCTGGCGAACGGCTGATGAATGGCGTCCCGCGCTCTGGCGTGGGCCAGACCAAAGTTAAGGACTTCGCGGGTCGGCAGGCTGGCGCCGCTGCGGCCCAGGGCGATCCGCGCATCGGTAAATTCACGCAGCGGGTTCCAGGCGTCGGGACGGTTCATACGGGGGCTCCTTGCGGCAGAACGGACAGCAGCGGATGGCGGGCATCGGTGAGCCGCAGCGCGCCGTGCGGATCGATAATTTGCATCTTCGCCAGCCAGTCGGCGAACTCCGGGGCATGCTTTAAGCCCAGCAGACGACGGGCGTAGAGCGCATCATGGAACGAGGTGCTCTGGTAATTAAGCATGATATCGTCCGCCCCTGGCACGCCGATCAGGAAGGTGAGCCCGGCGGCGCACAGCAGGGTCAGCAGGGTGTCCATATCATCCTGATCCGCTTCCGCGTGGTTGGTATAGCAGACGTCGCAGCCGATCGGCAGACCCATCAGCTTGCCGCAGAAGTGATCCTCCAGCCCGGCGCGAATAATCTGCTTGCCGTCGTAGAGATACTCCGGACCGATAAAGCCGACCACCGTATTGACCAGCAGCGGTTCAAAGTGGCGGGCGACGGCGTAGGCGCGCGCCTCGCAGGTCTGCTGGTCGACGCCGTGGTGGGCGTTGGCCGACAGGCAGCTCCCCTGGCCGGTCTCAAAATACATTACATTGTTGCCGAGGGTACCGCGACCGAGGCTGAGGGCCGCCTCGCGGGCCTCCTGCAGCATGGCAAGGTTGATGCCGAAGCCGCTGTTGGCCGCTTCGGTTCCCGCCACCGACTGAAACACCAGATCCACCGGCGCGCCGCGCTCAATCAGCTGCAGCGTATTGGTGACGTGGGTCAGAATGCAGGACTGGGTGGGAATGGCGAAGCGCTGGATAATATCGTCCAGCATCACGTTCAGCTGCGCCAGCACCGGTAAGCTGTCGCTGGCCGGGTTGATGCCGATCACCGCATCCCCGGCGCCGTACAGCAGTCCGTCGAGCATACTGGCGGCGATGCCTTTCAGGTCATCGGTGGGATGATTGGGCTGCAGGCGCACGCTGAGGTGGCCGGGCAGGCCGATGGTGTTGCGAAAGCGCGTCACCACCTGACATTTGCTGGCGGCGAGGATCAGATCCTGATTGCGCATCAGCTTGCTTACCGCCGCCGCCATCTCCGGGGTGATAGCGCGGGCGACCCGCTGCAGCGTGGCGGTATCGGTGGCATCGTCCAGCAGCCAGTCGCGGAAATCGCCGACCGTCAGGTGACGCAGGGCGGCAAAGCCCTGCGCATCATGGGTGTCGAGGATCAGGCGGGTCACTTCGTCCTGCTCGTAGGGGATAAGCGGGTTGTCGAGAATGTCGGTCAGCGGCACCTCGGCGAGGGTCATTTTCGCCGCCATCCGCTCTTCGGCCGAGTGGGCGATAACGCCCGCCAGGGCGTCGCCGGAGCGGGCCGGCGACGCTTTCGCCATCAGCGTTTTCAGACTATCAAAGCGCCATACCTGGCCCGATAGCGTGGTTTTATACATGCCGCCTCCTCAGGAGACCGTGCGCAGTTGAGGATCCACTGGCGCCCGTTCACGGGCCGCTGCGGTTTTGCGGAACCACAGGTAGCCGCCGAGCATCATCGCCGCGAAAATCAGCGCCAGCAGCAGGTTATACCAGACCATCGCCACCAGGCAGATCACCGCCATGCCGAGGGCAAAGGCCGGCGCCAGCGGGTAGAGCGGCGCGCGGAACGGACGGATCAGCTTCGGCTCGCTACGGCGCAGTTTGAACAGCGCCGCCATGGAAGTGATATACATAACAATAGCCCCAAATACCGACATGGTGACGATGCAGGCGGTCAACGGCATGCCGCTGATGGTGATCAGCGAGTCGGAGAAGATCGCGGCGATACCCACCACGCCGCCGGCGAGGATCGCCAGATGCGGGGTGCGGGTGCGGCGGTTGAGGGAGGCCAGCCCGGCGGGCAGATAGCCGGCGCGGGCGAGGGAGTAGATCTGCCGCGAGTAGCCCATAATGATGCCGTGGAAGGAGGCGACGAGGCCAAACAGCCCCAGCCACACCAGCATATGCAGCCAGCCGCTGCCGTTGCCCACTACCGTCTTCATCGCCTGAGGCAGCGGGTCGTTGATATTGGACAGCGCGCGCCAGTCGCCGACGCCGCCGGCGAAGACCATCACGCCGATCGCCAGCACCGTCAGCGTCAGAATGCCGCCGCCCAGGGCGCGCGGAATGGTGCGCTGCGGATCTTTGGCCTCTTCGGCGGCCATGGAAGCCCCCTCAATGGCGAGAAAAAACCAGATAGCGAACGGAATGGCGGCGAACATCCCCGGCAGCGCCAGGCCGCTAAAGCTTTCCGCGCCCGCCCAGCCGTTGGCGGTGAAGTGGCTCCAGGAGAAGCCGGGGGCGACGACGCCCATAAACACCAGCAGCTCGAAGATAGCCAGCAGGGTGACGATCAGCTCGAAGGTGGCGGCGATGCCGACGCCGAGGATATTGAGCGTCATAAAGATCACGTAAGCGCCGCAGGCGACCCATTTCGGATCCAGCGCCGGAAACTGCACGTTGAGGTAGGCGCCGATGGCCATGGCGATGGCCGGCGGGGCGAAGACGAATTCAATCAGGGTGGCAAAACCAGCGATAAAGCCGCCGGTGGGCCCGAAGGCGCGGTAGGCGTAGGCGAAAGGGCCGCCAGCGTGCGGGATGGCGGTGGTCAGCTCGGTAAAGCTGAAAATAAAGGCGCAGTACATGGCGGCGACCGCCAGGGCGACGACCATAAACCCCATCGTGCCCGCCTGCGACCAGCCGTAGCTCCAGCCGAAGTACTCCCCGGATATCACCAGTCCGACGGCGATCCCCCATAAACGAAAACTGCCGAGCGTTCTTTTTAAGGTGGTGGTGTGCTCTGTCATACGTGTTGCCTCGCCAGATAGAAAGGTTCTGAACGACAGGCTGCAAAGAGAGTGCCAGAACGTTGTCCGCCGCGATGAGGCGCCAGCCCGTGGCGCGCTCACCGGCGCTGCGCAAAAATGGGGCAGGCTGCACGCTGTCGGCGCGCGACCTGGTGCAGCGGCTTTGCTTTTTCCGCGGTGGCACGGTATAACACTTCTTCTTTTGGATGTTTAGATGTCTATACGTTTATACGCATCATGGCCCGGGCAAGCGGGCTGGCGTGAGAAAATAAAATGCAAAGCACAACACAACAACAAGGTGGGCAACTGAAGCGCACCATGAAAACGCGCCATCTGATCATGCTGTCGCTCGGCGGCGTGATTGGCACCGGCCTGTTCTTTAATACCGGCTATATCATCTCCACCACCGGCGCGGCCGGAACGCTGCTGGCGTATCTGATTGGTGCCCTGGTGGTCTGGCTGGTGATGCAGTGCCTCGGCGAACTGTCGGTGGCGATGCCGGAGACCGGCGCCTTCCATGTTTACGCGGCGCGCTACCTTGGCCCGGCGACGGGCTATACCGTGGCGTGGCTCTACTGGCTGACGTGGACGGTGGCGCTGGGTTCGAGCTTCACCGCCGCCGGCTTCTGTATGCAGTACTGGTTCCCGCAGGTGCCGGTCTGGATCTGGTGCGTGGTGTTCTGCGCGGTGATTTTCGGTCTTAACATCATTTCGACCCGCTTCTTCGCCGAAGGCGAGTTCTGGTTCTCGCTGGTGAAAGTGATCACCATCATCGCGTTTATTATTCTCGGCGGCGCGGCCATTTTCGGCATCATTCCGATGCAGGATGGCTCCCCGGCGCCGGGCCTGCGCAATCTCACCGCCGAAGGCTGGTTCCCGCACGGCGGCCTGCCGATCCTGATGACCATGGTGGCGGTGAACTTCGCCTTCTCCGGGACGGAGCTTATCGGCATTGCCGCCGGAGAGACGGAAAACCCGCATAAGGTCATTCCGGTCGCCATTCGCACCACCATCGCCCGGCTGATTATTTTCTTTATCGGCACCGTGTTTGTGCTGGCGGCGCTGATCCCGATGCAGCAGGCCGGGGTGGAGAAAAGCCCCTTCGTGCTGGTGTTTGAAAAGGTGGGCATCCCTTACGCGGCGGATATTTTCAACTTCGTGATCCTGACGGCGATCCTCTCGGCGGCCAACTCCGGCCTGTACGCTTCCGGGCGGATGCTCTGGTCGCTGTCGAACGAGAAGACGCTGCCGGCCTGCTTTGCCAAAGTCAATAAACGGGGCGTGCCGGTGACCGCGCTGTCGGTGAGTATGCTGGGCGGCGTGCTGGCGCTGTTCTCCAGCGTGGTGGCGCCCGATACGGTGTTTGTGGCGCTGTCGGCGATCTCCGGCTTTGCGGTGGTGGCGGTGTGGTTGAGCATCTGCGCCTCGCACTTTATGTTCCGCCGCCGCCATCTGCAGCAGGGTAAGGCGCTGAGCGATCTGCAGTATCGCGCCCCCTGGTATCCGGTGGTGCCGATTCTGGGCTTTGTGCTGTGCCTGGTGGCCTGCGTGGGCCTCGCTTTTGACCCGAGCCAGAGAATTGCGCTGTGGTGCGGGATCCCCTTTGTGGCCCTGTGCTATGGTGCCTGGTATCTTACTCGTTCACGGAAAATGACTCAGGAGCCACAACATGTCGCAGACTAATCCGTTTACCGCCCTGCTTGCCGCCCAGCCTTTTGTGCTGCTGGACGGCGCCATGGCCACCGAGCTGGAGGCCCGCGGCTGCGATCTGGCTGACAGCCTGTGGTCGGCGAAAGTGCTGCTGGAGAACCCGCAGCTGATCCGCGATGTGCATCTCGACTACTTTCGCGCCGGAGCGCAGGTGGCGATCACCGCCAGCTATCAGGCCACTCCCGCCGGCTTTGCCGCGCGCGGCCTGGATGATGCGCAGTCCCGGGCGCTGATCGGTAAAAGCGTCGAGCTGGCGCGCAAAGCGCGCGAGGCGTACCTCGCTGAGAATCCGCAGGCCGGCACGCTGCTGGTCGCCGGTTCGGTGGGGCCGTATGGCGCCTTTCTCGCCGACGGCTCGGAGTATCGCGGCGATTATCAGCGCAGCGCGGCAGAGTACCAGGCCTTCCACCGCCCGCGCGTCGAAGCGCTGCTGGATGCGGGCGCTGACCTGCTGGTCTGTGAAACCCTGCCGTCATTCGCCGAGATCCAGGCCCTGACAGCCCTGCTGCAGGAGTATCCCCGCGCCCGCGCCTGGTACTCCTTCACGCTGCGCGACGCCGAACATCTCAGCGATGGCACGCCGCTGCGCGAGGTGATGGCCGCCCTGGCGGATAACCCACAGGTGGTGGCGGTGGGCATCAACTGTATCGCGCTGGAAAATACGCCCGCGGCGCTGGCGCATCTGCATAGCCTGACGGCGCTGCCGCTGGTGGTCTATCCTAACTCCGGCGAACATTATGATGCGGTGAGCAAGACCTGGCACCATCATGGCGAAGCCTGCGCCAGCCTGGCGGGTTATCTGCCGCAGTGGCTGGCGGCCGGGGCGAGGCTGATCGGCGGCTGCTGCCGCACCACGCCGCAGGATATCGCTGAGCTTAACGCGAAGCGCTGAGTTTTTTGCCGGGTGACGCTGCGCTTACCCGGCCTACACCTTGCGCGATCCGTAGACCGGGCAAGTCATAGCCGCCACCCGGCGCCAACCCTCTGCCGCCAACCCACCGCGCAAAATCAACTATCCTTTCCCGCTTTTGTTCTAAAAACGATTCGCTATTAGCCAGAATTTTTAATTACTTCATCTCCATCCTGATGCCGGAAATACTGCACCTATAACAACTCAGGGGAAGCAGACATTATGGCATTCACATCGCGAATTACTCTTCTGGCGGCGCTGGCCGTCGCCGCCTTCCAGGCGCAGGCGGTCAATGTGACCGTGGCGTATCAAACCTCCGCTGAGCCGGCGAAAGTCGCCCAGGCGGACAACACCTTCGCCAAAACCAGCGGGGCGACCGTCGACTGGCGGAAATTTGACAGCGGCGCCAGCGTGGTGCGCGCCCTGGCCTCCGGCGATGTGCAGATCGGCAATATCGGCTCCAGCCCGCTGGCGGTGGCCGCCAGCCAGCAGGTGCCGATTGAAGTGTTCCTGCTCGCCTCAAAGCTCGGCAACTCCGAAGCGCTGGTGGTGAAGAAAAGCATCACCAAACCGGAAGATCTGATCGGCAAGCGCATTGCCGTGCCGTTTATCTCCACCACCCACTACAGCCTGCTGTCGGCGCTCAAACACTGGGGCATCAAGCCGGGCCAGGTGCAGATTATTAACCTGCAGCCGCCGGCGATTATCGCCGCCTGGCAGCGCGGGGATATCGACGGGGCTTACGTCTGGGCGCCAGCGGTTAACGAACTGGAAAAAGAGGGCAAGGTGCTGACCGATTCCGCGCAGGTCGGGGAGTGGGGCGCACCGACCCTCGACGTCTGGGTGGTCCGTAAGGACTTTGCCGAGCAGCATCCGGAGATCGTCAAAGCGTTTGCTAAAAGCGCCATCGACGCCCAGCAGCCCTACATCGCCAACCCGGAGGTATGGCTGAAACAGCCGGACCACATCAGCAAGCTGGCGCGCCTGAGCGGCGTGCCGGAAGCCGATGTCCCCGGGCTGGTGAAGGGGAACACCTACCTGACCGCCGCTGAGCAGGCGCAGGCGCTGAATGGGCCGGTCAATCAGGCCATTGTCGATACCGCGCGCTTTCTGAAAGAGCAGGGCAAAGTGCCCGCGGCGGGAACCGATTATCGTCAGTACGTTACTGACCGTTTCGTGAAGTAAAGGAGGCGGCGATGCTGCAAATCTCGCATCTTTCCGCCGACTATGGCGGTAAACCGGCGCTGGCGGATATCAACCTGACGCTGGAGAGTGGGGAGCTGCTGGTGGTGCTGGGGCCTTCGGGCTGCGGTAAAACTACCCTGCTGAACCTGATTGCCGGATTCGTGCCCTATCAGCACGGCAGCATCACCCTCGAAGGTCAGCGGGTGACCGGGCCGGGCGCAGAGCGCGGCGTGGTCTTCCAGAACGAAGGCTTGCTGCCCTGGTGCAATGTGCAGGATAACGTGGCGCTGGGGCTGCAGCTGGCGGGCGTGGATAAAGCGCAGCGCCGGCAAGCGGCGGCGCAGATGCTGAAAAAGGTCGGCCTCGAAGGGGCGGAAAAGTGCTTTATCTGGCAGCTGTCCGGCGGTCAACGCCAGCGGGTGGGCATCGCCCGGGCGCTGGCGGCGAATCCGCAGCTGTTGCTGCTGGATGAGCCCTTCGGCGCGCTTGACGCCTTTACCCGCGAGCAGATGCAAACGCTGCTGCTGACGCTCTGGCATGAGACCGGCAAACAGGTGCTGCTCATCACCCATGACATTGAAGAAGCCATCTTTATGGCGACCGAGCTGGTGCTGTTGTCGCCGGGGCCGGGGCGGGTGGTGGAGCGGCTGCCGCTGGATTTCAGCCGCCGCTTTGTCGCGGGCGAACCCTGCCGCAGCATCAAATCCGACCCGCGGTTTATTGAACAGCGGGAATACATTCTGAGCCGGGTATTTGACCAACGGGAGGCTTTCTCATGAGCGTGGTACTGAACGACAAACCGCGTCAACTGACGCTGAAGTGGCGCTGGCCGCTCTCCCGTCAGCTCACCCTCAGCGTGGCGACCCTGGCGGTGTTGCTGGTCGTCTGGTGGGCGGTCGCGGCGCTGCAGCTGATTAGCCCGCTGTTTCTGCCGCCGCCGGGCCAGGTGCTGCAGAAGCTTATCACTATCGCCGGGCCGCAGGGCTTTATGGATGCGACGCTCTGGCAGCACCTGGCGGCGAGCCTGACGCGGATCGTTATCGCTCTGCTGGCGGCGGTGCTGATCGGCGTGCCGGTCGGGATCGCTATGGGGCTCAACTCAACGGTGCGCGGGATCCTCGATCCGCTGATCGAGCTTTATCGTCCGGTGCCGCCGCTGGCCTACTTACCGCTGATGGTGATCTGGTTTGGCATCGGTGAAACGTCGAAGATCCTGCTGATCTACCTGGCGATTTTCGCCCCGGTAGCGATGTCGGCGCTGGCGGGGGTAAAAAGCGCGCAGCAGGTGCGGATTCGCGCCGCCCGTTCGCTGGGCGCCAGCCGGGCGCAGGTGCTGTGGCTGGTGATCCTGCCCGGCGCGCTGCCGGAGATCCTCACCGGGCTGCGCATTGGTCTTGGCGTCGGTTGGTCAACGCTGGTGGCCGCTGAGCTGATCGCCGCCACCCGCGGGTTAGGGTTTATGGTGCAGTCCGCCGGCGAGTTTCTCGCCACCGATGTGGTGCTGGCGGGGATCGCGGTGATTGCCATTATCGCCTTTTTACTGGAACTGGGTCTGCGCGCGCTGCAGCGGCGCCTGACGCCCTGGCATGGAGAAGTACAATGAGTGAACGTCTGAGCATTACCCCGCTGGGGCCGTATATTGGCGCGCAGGTGACCGGGGCGGATTTAACCCGTCCGCTGAGCGACAACCAGTTTGAACAGCTGTATCACGCGGTGCTGCGTCATCAGGTGGTATTCCTGCGCGAGCAAAATATCACCCCGGCGCAACAGCGCGACCTGGCGCTGCGGTTTGGCGACCTGCATATTCATCCGGTCTACCCTCACGCCCCAGGCGTCGAGGAGATTATCGTCCTCGATACCCACAACGATAATCCGCCGGATAATGACAACTGGCATACCGATGTCACCTTTATCGACACGCCGCCCGCCGGCGCTATTCTGGCGGCGAAAGAGTTGCCGACGACCGGCGGGGACACCCTGTGGACCAGCGGTATCGCCGCCTGGGAGGCGCTGTCAGAGCCCTTCCGGCAGCTGCTGAGCGGCCTGCATGCGGAACACGATTTCCGTAAATCGTTCCAGGAGTATAAGTACAACCACACGGAAGCCGAGCATCGGCGCTGGCAGGAGGCGGTGGCGAAGCATCCGCCGCTGCTGCACCCGGTGGTGCGTACCCACCCGGTGACCGGCAAGCAGGCGCTGTTCGTTAACGAAGGCTTTACCACGCGGATTGTCGACGTGACCGAGAAAGAGAGCGCGGCGCTGCTGAGCTTCCTGTTTGCCCATATCACCAAACCGGAGTTTCAGGTGCGCTGGCGCTGGCAGCCGAACGATGTCGCTATCTGGGATAACCGGGTAACCCAGCATTACGCCAACGCCGACTATCTGCCGCAGCGGCGGATCATGCACCGGGCGACGATCCTTGGCGATAAGCCGTATTACCGGGCGGGGTAAGGCTTGTATCAGCCGCGAGCCGCGGGGAAAAGCGGATGCTGCATTGCCCGCTGCTTCCCGGAGGCGGCGCCTGACGCGGCTTTTCCGGGCTACCGAACCGTCGGAAACGGTGAACCGTAGCCCGGCTAAGGCGCAACGCGCCGCAAGCCGGGAAAAAGCGTTTATGCCGATTTTTGCGCACCCAGATGCGCGCCAATATAGCGCTGATAGCGATTCGCCTTCAGGTAGGTGAGATCCACCAGCACCAGACCATCCACGCAGTTATTGAAATCCGGATCGCTGCCGAAATCGATAAACTGCACTCCGCCCGGCTCGCACACTTCCGAGTACTGCTTATACAGCGGCGGGATCGCGCAGCCGAGATTGCCGAGCAGGGACTTCAGCCGGGCCAGGTCGTCGTTGTAATCCTCCCCGCCAAACTGCGCCAGCACGTCGGGCAGCGACGCCGGATAAGGGCGACGCGACTCCGCCAGCGGATGCGTCGCCGGGAACCACAGCCGGTAGAACGCCACCAGCAGATCGCGAGCGGCGGGCGGCAGCCCGCCAGAAATCGACACCGGGCCAAACAGATAGCGATAGTGCGGATAGCGCGCCAGATAAGCGCCGATGCCGGACCACAGATAGTCCAGCCCGCGTCGACCCCAGTAGCGCGGCTGGATAAAGCTGCGCCCCAGCTCAATGCCGTGCTGCAGGATGTCGTCCATCCGCCCGTCGTAGTGGAAGAGACTGGAGCTGTAGATCCCCTCCAGGCCGCGCTTTGCCAGCTGTATGGCCGTCGGCATAAAGCGGTATGCGCCGACGATTTCCAGATCTTCTTCATCCCACAGGATCAGATGCAGATAGTCGTCGTCATACCGGTCGATATCCCGCCGTTTGCCGCTGCCTTCCCCGACCGCGCGGAAGGCGATTTCCCGCAGGCGTCCCAGCTCGCGCAGCAGCGGCGCCTCCTCCTGGCCGTTGCGCTGCCAGAGGTAAATCACTTTGCCGTCGGCGGTGCGGCCCAGGCATTCGGCCTTGTGCAGTTCGCGTTTAAGCCGCGCCCGGTCTTCCGGACGGGCGATGGCGCTTTCGGTTTTAAACCGCCCCGGCAGCCCTTTGTGCAGCTGGTCAAGGTGCTGATAGCAGCGGCCGGTAAGCTCGCGAGCGCTGGACTGGGCATCGAACCAGCTCGACCAGGGGATCTGCTGGCCGATGCGCACCGGCAGGCTGCTGTTGCGCCGGCGAAACATCTGTTGCATCAGCAGGAGCAGCGGCAGGTTGTCGGAGACCAGGGTGCTGGCGTAAAACAGGGCGCTGTTGTGGGCGTTAATCCATGCTGGCAGCAGCGGGGCGCGATATTTTGCCGCCAGCTTAATAAAGCCCGAGTGCCATTTTTTATCACGGATGCCGCGACGGGTGAGGCGGGAGACTTCCCCCGCCGGGAAGAAGATCAGCACCCCGCCGGCCTGCAGCTGCTGGTCCATCTGCTGCAGCGCCGTTTTAGCGGTGCGGCCATGAATATTATCCACCGGGATAAACAGCGAGCTCAGGGGCTCAAGGTGGGTGAGCATGCGGTTGGTGACCACTTTGACATCGCGGCGCACGCGGGATACCGCATACAGGAGCGCCAGGCCGTCGAGGGTGCCGGTGGGGTGGTTGGCGATAATGACCAGCGGGCCATATTCGGGGATTTGTTCGAGATCGTGCGCCGGGATAGCGCAGCGGATATTGAGGTATTCCAGCACCTGTTCGACCGTATCAAGCCCCTTCAGGTGGCGGTGACGGTCGGCAAATTGTTGAAACTCTTCCTCATAAAATAGCTTTTTTAACAGTTTCTTTTGCCAGGGGGCGGGCCTCGCCTGAGGCCACAGGTCATCGAGTACGTTGTCGAGACTAAACATAGTGGCTCCTCCTCCGTCCTGCCCAGACAGTAGAAGGTAGAGATGTCGTTCAGATTACAGTTGGGTGAAGTTTCGCTCGCAGCGGGGGAGGTTTCCCGGATAGCGGCTAACGCCTCATCCGGGCTACGGTTGGCGCCGATTTGTAGCCCCGGTAAGCGTCAGCGCCACCGGGGAGAGGCTATCGGCGTTCACCGCAGCTAAGATCAAAGCTATCGCCAGCCCAATTTGGGGGATATAGCCCGCGCTGGACATCGCGATGAAAGGTTGAAAATGGCCAATCGATCACCCGGGTGACCCAGCCATGCTTAAGTGGATTGATATGGATGTAATCAACGTGTCGGCGGTAATCATCTTCATCGCGTATGGCATGCTCCCAGAAGCGCGGTTGCCAGAGGGGTTGTCGTTTTAACGTTCTGGTAAAACAGCCTTTGATATCTCTCCAGCGTGAAGAAAAATCGTCATCATTATGAGGTAGTGTCCAGATGCAATGCAGATGTTCAGGCAACACCACCCAGGCATCAATAATAAAGGGGCGATGTTGTTTAACAACAGCGACAGAGTAGCGCAATAATTCTATGTTTTCAGTTAGGTGCATGCTTCTACGGTCTTTAAGGTTAACAGTGAAGAACCAGGTTCCCCCCTTAATGTAATAACGTCGATAAGCCACCACAGGATCTCCTGGAATTCGGTATTTATGATGTGGTTTAACACGTTAGAAGGCGAAATCCGGTACGCCAAGGAGAAGGCGCAGAAGGTGGAAAGCGGCGCGCAAAGTTTTAGCTACAGATATTGGTTAGCGCCTGTCCCCGGATAGCGGCGCAAGCGCCTTATCCGGGCTACGGTGTGGTGGTCGCGATAAATACAGCGCACCGGGGATGAGGTTTGGTAGCCCCGGTAAGCGCAGCGCCACCGGGGAGAGGGAGGCTTAACGGAGGATTTTTTTCTCGGCCAGGTCGAGGGCGAAATAGCTGAAGATCAGGTCGGCGCCCGCGCGTTTGATCGCGCCAAGGCTTTCCAGAACCACTTTCTCTTCATCGATAGCGCCCGCCTGGGCGGCGAATTTGATCATCGCGTACTCCCCGCTGACCTGATACGCGCCGAGCGGCAGATCGCTGCGCTCGCGGATATCGCGGAGAATATCCAGGTAGGCGCCAGCCGGTTTCACCATCAGGCAGTCGGCGCCCTGGGCTTCATCGAGCAGCGACTCGCGAATGGCTTCCCGGCGGTTCATCGGGCTCATCTGATAGGTTTTCCGATCGCCCTTCAGCGCGGTACCGGCCGCTTCGCGGAACGGGCCGTAGAAGGAAGACGCGAACTTGGTCGAGTAGGACATGATCGCCGTATTGGTGAATCCGGCAGCGTCCAGTGAGCGGCGAATTGCCTGCACCTGACCATCCATCGCGGCGGAAGGGGCGATGAAGTCCGCGCCGGCGGCGGCGGCGACAACGGCCTGTTTGCCGAGATTTTCCAGGGTCGCGTCGTTGTCCACCCCGTGGTCGCACAGCACGCCACAGTGGCCGTGGGAGGTGTATTCGCAGAAGCAGGTATCGGACATGACGATCATCTCCGGCACCGTGGACTTACAGATCCGCGACATACGCGCCACCAGACCATTTTCATTCCAGGTATCGCTGCCGGTGGCGTCGGTGTGATGAGAAATGCCAAAGGTCATCACCGAGCGAATGCCGGCATTGGCGATGCGTTCGATCTCACGCGCCAGATATTTTTCCGGAATACGCATCACGCCGGGCATAGCCTCGATCGCTTTGTAATCATCAATTTCTTCTTCAACAAAGATCGGCAACACCAGGTCGTTCAAACTCAGTGTTGTCTCTTCAAACAGGGCGCGCAGCGCAGCGGATTGACGCAGGCGGCGGGGGCGAGTGATTAAATCTGTCATGGTTTGCCTGATTTTGTGAAATGAAAGACGGTAGTGTAACTGAAATGGCAGCGGGATGTTTCGCCAAAACGATCGTTATGTCGCATCGGCGAAACCTCCCCCGGGCTTACTGGCTGGCCGTCTGCATGTTGGGCTGCGCGCCGCTCAGTTCGCTGACCAGGTCGTTGATGCCATCGCTCATATTGTTGAAGCGGGTTAACGGCGAGCGGGTCACCACCACAAAAGCGCCGACGTTAGCCTGCGGATTCATCGCCATATAGGTGATAAATCCGCCGCCGCCGCCGGTTTTCTGAATAATCCCCGGATGGCCATTCTTCGGCTTCATATACACCCAGCCAAGCCCCAGCGCGTCGGCGCGGCCCGGCACGTCCATACCGATCACCCGGGTCAGCTGGTTACGCTGATAAATCAGCGTCTGCATCCGGTCGGCCTGCTGGCCGCGGGTATAGAAATCGGATGACAGGAACTGCTGCATCCAGCGCATCATATCCCCCGGCGTCGAGTAGACTCCGCCGCTGCCGATCGCCGCCAGGGTGTTGTTGCACGGGCTGGCGCCTTTTTCCGGGATCATCAGCCGCTGGCACTGGTCCGGCGACGGGGTAAAGGTGGTGTCCTTCATCCCCAGCGGTCGGGTGATCTGCTCTTCAAATAGCTGCGGATAAGGTTTGCCGGCGGCGGTGGAGAGCGCGTCCGCCAGCAAATCGAAGGCCAGGTTGGAGTAGGCCGCCTGCGAGCCCGGCGCGGTCTTCAGGGTCGCGGTAGAGAGCCAGCTCCAGCGCTGCTGGCGGGTCGGCCAGACAAACACCGGGCGATGGGCGGCGCCGCCAGGCTGTTCGCGCGGCAGGGCGCTGGTATGGGTCGCGAGATTCACCAGGGTGATCGGTTTTCCCTGCCAGTCAGGCACCCGGGCGCCCGGCGGGGCGTATTTGCTCAGCGGATCGTCGAGTTTCACCACCCCCTGGTCGAGCAGCTTCACCAGCATCTCGCTGGTCATCAGTTTGCTGAGGGAGGCGATACGGATCACCGAGTCGAGCTGCGGGTGCTGATTATTCCCGGGGCGGGTTTCGCCAAAGCTGCGAAACACACGCTGATTGCCATCGATCACCACCAGCGCCATGCCGGTGGCGCCGCTGCCGTAGTAGATATGATTGGCGTAACGATCGACCACATCCGAGGCGAAAACCGGGTCAACGGTGGGCTGTACGGCCTGCGCCGAGGTCCACGACGCCGCGCACAGCGCAGCAAAAATGAGCAAACTACGTTTCAACGGAAATCATCCATTAAATAAATAAAAGAGAAGAGGGTATTTATACTACGAAGTGGCGCAGAACAAAGCGGGATTCACGACATTCCTGCAGGAAAAAGGTAACGGTGCGTAAAAAAGACTTTTTTACGCTTTCGGATATCGGCTTTTTTCGCCGGCGCGTATGATGACCGTTTGGCTGAAGGTTCGCGGGAGAAAACAATGGCGGCTCAACGGGTAGTGATGGTCGTGGATATGCAAAACGGCGTGTTCGCCACGCCGCGTCTGGCGCGCGAGCGCTGCGTCGCGCAAATTAATCGTCTGGTGCGCGCGGCGGATAAGGTTATTTTTATTCAACATGATGAGGCCGGCGGCCTCGAAGCCGGCAGCGAAGGCTTCGCCCTGCTCCCTGAGCTGGAGCAGCCGGCCGGCGCGCTCTATGTCACTAAAACCGCCTGCGACGCCTTCTATCACACCTCGCTGGAGCAGGTGCTGCGGGAACACGACATTCAGCAGTTTGTCATCTGCGGTTGCGCCACCGACTACTGCCTCGACACCACCATCAAAAACGGCGCCAGCCGCGGATACGGCATTGTTATCGCGGAAGATGCCCACACCACCGCCAACCGCCCCGCCGCGCAGGCCGCGACGCTCATCGCCCACTACAATGAGGTGTGGCGTACGCTGACCGTTCCTGGCAATCCTTTACAGGTGAAACCCACAGAAACAATTCTGCACGCCTGGCAGCAGAACTAAGCTGTTGATATCCGGTCTTATCATCCGTCTGCCCCGCGAGAACGCTTTCACGCGGCGGCCGACGTATGCGTCGTATACAGCAATAGCAGAACGATAAGAAGTTAGCAGGAGACAATGATGTTTAAATCTTTTTTCCCCAAACCGGGGCCGTTTTTTATTTCTGCCTTTATCTGGTCGCTGCTGGCGGTGATCTTTTGGCAGGCGGGCGGCGGCGACTGGCTGCTGCGGGTCACCGGGGCATCGCAGGATGTGGCGATCAGCGCGGCGCGCTTCTGGTCGCTCAACTATCTGGTGTTCTACGCTTACTATCTGTTTTGCGTCGGCGTGTTTGCGCTGTTCTGGTTTGTCTACTGCCCGCATCGCTGGCAGTACTGGTCGATTCTCGGCACGTCGCTCATCATCTTCGTCACCTGGTTTCTGGTGGAAGTGGGGGTGGCGATCAACGCCTGGTATGCGCCGTTCTATGACCTGATCCAGAGCGCGCTGGCCACCCCGCATAAGGTCAGCATCAACCAGTTTTATCATGAGATCGGCATCTTTCTCGGCATCGCGCTCATCGCGGTGATCATCGGAGTGATGAACAACTTTTTCGTCAGCCACTACGTCTTCCGCTGGCGCACGGCGATGAACGAACACTACATGGCCCACTGGCAGCATCTGCGCCATATCGAAGGCGCCGCGCAGCGTGTGCAGGAAGACACCATGCGCTTTGCCTCCACTCTGGAAGATATGGGCGTGAGCTTTATCAACGCGGTGATGACCCTGATCGCCTTCCTGCCGGTGCTGGTGACGCTCTCGCAACACGTTCCCGACCTGCCCATCGTCGGTCACTTGCCGTATGGCCTGGTGATTGCCGCGATCGTCTGGTCGCTGATGGGGACCGGCCTGCTGGCGGTGGTGGGGATTAAGCTGCCGGGTCTGGAGTTTAAAAACCAGCGCGTGGAAGCGGCCTATCGTAAAGAGCTGGTCTACGGCGAGGACGATGAAACCCGCGCCACGCCGCCGACGGTGCGCGAGCTGTTCAGCGCGGTGCGTCGCAACTATTTCCGTCTCTATTTCCACTATATGTATTTCAATATCGCCCGCATTCTCTATCTGCAGGTGGATAACGTTTTCGGCCTTTTCCTGCTGTTTCCGTCGATCGTTGCCGGTACGATTACCCTCGGGCTGATGACGCAAATTACCAACGTTTTCGGCCAGGTGCGCGGTTCGTTCCAGTACCTGATCAGCTCGTGGACGACGCTGGTGGAACTGATGTCCATCTACAAACGTCTGCGCAGCTTTGAGCGCGAACTGGACGGCAAGCCGCTGCAGGAAGCGATCCCGACATTACGTTAATCAAGACAAGGAAGCAGGATGGCCGCACGTTTATCGCGCATTATACCCGGTTCATTGACGCTGCTGGCGGCCGTGGTGCTAAGCGCCTGTACCAGCCAACAGGCGCCGGTGTTGAAAGAGGGCGAGAAGCCCGTTGACGTGGCGTCGGTGGTGCGGCAGAAAATGCCCGCCAGCGTGAAGGATCGGGAGGCCTGGGCGCAAGCCATCGCCACCGCCTTTGACAGCCAGAAGCTGGCGCCGACGGAAGAGAACGTCTGCTCGGTGCTGGCGGTCGCGCAGCAGGAGTCCAATTATCAGTCCGACCCGGTGGTGCCGGGGCTGAATAAAATCGCCTGGCAGGAGATCGACCGCCGGGCGGAAAAAATGCACATTCCGCTGTTTCTGGTCCATACCGCGCTGAAGATCACCTCGCCAAACGGCAAAAGCTACAGCGACCGTCTGGACAACGTGAAGACGGAAAAGCAGCTGAGCGCTATTTTTGATGACTTTATCGGGATGGTGCCGATGGGGCAGAAGCTGTTCGGCTCCCTGAACCCGGTGCACACCGGCGGCCCGATGCAGGTCAGCATCGCCTTTGCCGAGCAGCACACCTCCGGCTACCCGTGGAAAATGAACGGTACGGTGCGCCAGGAGGTCTTCAGCCTGCGCGGCGGCCTGTGGTTTGGCACCTATCATCTGCTGAACTACCCGGCCAGCTACAGCGTGCCGCTGTACCGTTTTGCCGACTTTAACGCCGGCTGGTATGCCAGCCGTAACGCCGCCTTCCAGAACGCGGTGGTGAAAGCCAGCGGGGTGAAACTGGCGCTCGACGGCGACCTTATCCGCTATGACAGCGATGAGCCGGGCAGCACCGAGCTGGCGGTGCGCCGCCTGGCGGGCCAGCTGGAGATGAGCGACAGCGAGATCCATAGCCAGCTGAAAAAGGGCGACAGCCTGGCGTTTGAGAAGACTGACCTCTATCAACAGGTTTTCCGCCTCGCGGATAAAAAAGCGGGCAAAACCCTGCCGCGGGAGATGTTGCCGGGGATCCAGCTTGAGAGTCCGAAAATCACCCGTAATCTGACGACGGCGTGGTTTGCGAAACGGGTCGATGAGCGGCGGGCAAGCTGTATGGCGCGGCGTTAACGGCGCCGACGCCAGCGCACAATGAGCGCCAGCAGCCCGATGAACGAGCAGCCGATCAGAAAAGGGATCAGGCCAAAGAGGGTGCCAACGGCGAGACTGATGTCGACCTGCGGACGGCTGGCGTCCTGGGCCTGCATCAGGCGCTCAAAGACTCCCGGGGCGTGGATCAGCATGCTGAGCATCTGCGCGCCGGCCCAGCAGCAGATCAGGACGAACAGTCCGTAAGCGACATGGCTGCCGGTCAGCGCCCCTCTTTTTTTATTTCCCAAAAGCGATTTTGAAAAACTGAATTCAGCCATAGGCCCTCCCACCTCTGTACTGCTGGTTTTTTCTCCAGCTCTATGGCAGGTATTCTGGCAGTGCAACGCCGTCGCCAGTATCAGATTGCTGGTAATTGCCCTCCAGGAATAATCCTGTTTTCGCCGTTGTGTTAACCGCGCCACAGGAAGGGAAAAGGGAGACCGGCGTCGCAATCCAGCAACATTCTCCATATCGCTACAGACCGCCGCGGGCGGCTATGCGAAGATGCGTTTTTTGCTGTTGGAGGCCGCATGAAGCTCACTGATAAAATTCGCCGCGACTGGCACTACTACGCGGTGGCGCTGGGGTTAATTTTTATTCTTAATGGCGTGGTGGGGCTGCTGGGGTTTGAGACGCAGGGCTGGCAATCTTACGCCGTCGGTCTGGTCACCTGGGTGATAAGCTTCTGGATCGCGGGCTTTGTGATCCGCCGCCGCCCGGCAGAAGAGGCCTGAGGCCGCCGCTGCCAGGCGGGGTAAACGCGTTTTAGTTCATGGAGGTTTTCAGCGCCCGGTCCGCGGCATGGCGCTCCAGCGCCAGCTCAATCAGGCGAGTGATCAGACTGGTGTAATCGAGGCCGCTGGCCTGCCACAGCTTCGGATACATGCTGATGTTGGTGAAGCCCGGCAGGGTGTTGATCTCGTTGATCACCACCTCGTTGTCGGCGGTGAGGAAGACGTCGACGCGGGCCATGCCGCTGCAGCCCAGGGCCTGGTAAGCCTGCACCGCGATAGCGCGGATCTTGTCGTTGATCTCCGGGGCGATAGCGGCCGGGACCACCACCTGCGCGCCCTGGTCGTCGATATACTTGGTGTCGTAAGCGTAAAACTCGCTGTTGAGGACAATTTCGCCGCAGGTACTGGCCTGCGGGTGGTCGTTACCCAGCACCGCACACTCAATTTCCCGGCCTTGAATGCCTTGCTCTACCACCACTTTATGGTCAAATTCAAAGGCCAGGGCCACCGCCTGATGGTACTGCTCTTCGTTTTTAACTTTGCTGACGCCAACCGACGATCCCTGGTTGGCCGGCTTAACGAACAGCGGCAGGCCCAGCTTCGCTTCGACATCGGCAAAGCTAAACTGCGCGCGGTTGGCGCGGGTCAGGGTGATAAACGGGGCGACGGCGAGCCCGGCGTCGCGCAGCAGGCGTTTGGTCACATCTTTGTCCATACAGGCCGCAGAGCCCAGCACATCGGATCCGACGAAAGGCAGATTGGCCATGCGCAGCATCCCCTGCAGGGAGCCGTCTTCGCCCAGCGTGCCGTGGACGATGGGGAAAATCACATCGATGGCCGCCAGCGGCTGGCCGCTTTCGGCGTTAATCAGCTGCTGCGCTTCACGGCCCGGGATCTGCGCCAGGGTCACCGTTGAAGGGCGCAGGGCGATGCGGGCAGGATCCTGAGCATTGAGCAGGTAGTTGCCGGCGTCGTTGATGTGCCATAGTCCCTGTTTATCAATCCCCAACAGAACCACATCGAAGCGTGATTTATCAATCGCTTCCACGATATTCTTCGCTGACTGCAGCGACACTTCATGCTCTGCCGACTTACCGCCAAAAACGATCCCAACCCTCATCTTTGCCATTTCAACTTCCATCCAGATTACATCAAAGGGCATAACATACCATGTGAAACCGCCGCCTGCCTGCCATAATATTTACCTGATCAATTGACGGGAGCGGGCGTGAGAGGAAAGACGCTGCTGGTGCTGGCCGGGCTGCTCGGCGCGGGCCTGGTAGGATATCGCTATCTGCCGCCACACCTGAATCCGCTGGCGCCGCTGGCCCTTGACGATCCCCCGGGCTGGCTGACGTCGTTCAAGTTGCGCAGCCTGACGGCCGACCAGTGCGCCTCTCTGCTGGCGGAGGCCAACCGCCGACGGCTCATCGCCAGCCAGCCGGTGGCCGACAGCGAGGGCGCCTGCCCGCTGCGTAACGTGGTGCGGGTGGCTAATTTTGGCTCGGTGCAGCTGAGCAGCAGTTTCCTCGCCAGCTGCCCGCTGGCGCTCAGCAGTGCGCTGTACGTCGAACAGCAGGCGAAGCCGCTGACCCGTCAGCTGATGGCCAGCGATCTGCGCCAGATCGATCATCTCGGCAGCTTCGCCTGCCGTAATATCTACCATCGGGAACAGGCGCGGCGCAGTGAACACGCGACGGCGGATGCCCTTGATGTTAGCGGCTTCCGCCTGACGGACGGCAGACGCATCAGCGTCCTGCAGGGCTGGCGCAGCGAGCGCTCTCACCCCTGGCTGGCGGCGCTGTTGAGCAACAGCTGCCCTTACTTCGGCAACGCGCTGGGGCCGGAGTACAACGCGGCGCACGCCAACCATTTTCACTTTGGCATGCGCGGGCAGGGCTTCTGCTTTTGAGCATAAAGCCCTGTGAGCAGCCTGAATAACCAGAAAATGCTTCGTCAGCCTCTCATGCGCATTCATAAAACACCAAACTCACCGCCAGCGCATCTATGGTAGTACACCAGTGGAATGAAATTGCTAAGCTAGGTAATAATTGGCAAATCATTAATGAATACGCGTAGTTATGGAATCCTGGAAGGTTAATCTCATCTCCGTCTGGTTTGGGTGCTTTTTTACCGGCCTGGCGATCAGTCAAATTCTCCCCTTTTTACCCCTCTACGTCTCCCAGCTGGGCGTCACCTCGCATGAAGCGCTGTCGATGTGGTCGGGACTGACCTTCAGCGTCACCTTCCTGGTCTCGGCGATCGTCTCGCCGATGTGGGGGAGCCTCGCGGACCGCAAAGGCCGCAAGCTGATGCTGCTGCGCGCCTCGCTGGGAATGGCGATCGCCATTTTACTCCAGGCCTTCGCCACCAACGTCTGGCAGCTGTTTATCCTGCGGGCGATCATGGGCTTAACCTCCGGTTATATCCCCAACGCCATGGCGCTGGTGGCCTCCCAGGTGCCGCGCGAGCGTAGCGGCTGGGCGCTGAGCACCCTGTCGACGGCGCAAATCAGCGGGGTGATCGGCGGCCCGCTGCTGGGCGGTTTCCTGGCGGACCACGTCGGGCTGCGGATGGTCTTTTTTATTACGGCGATCCTGCTGACCATCAGTTTTCTGGTCACCCTGTTTCTGATCAAAGAGGGGGGCCGCCCGCCGGTCAGCAAAACCGATCGTCTCACCGGGAAACAGGTCTTTGCCTCCTTGCCCTATCCGGGGCTGGTGATCAGCCTCTTTTTCACCACCCTGGTGATCCAGTTGTGCAACGGCTCAATTGGCCCGATCCTGGCGCTGTTTATCAAGTCGATGGCGCCGGACAGCAACAATATCGCTTTTCTGGCCGGGATGATCGCCGCTGTGCCCGGGGTGTCGGCGCTGATCTCTGCCCCACGGCTGGGTAAGCTTGGCGACCGCATCGGCACTTCGCGGATCCTGCTGGCGACGCTCTGTTGCGCGGTGGTGATGTTCTTTGCCATGTCCTTTGTCACCACCCCACTGCAGCTGGGGACGCTACGTTTTCTGCTCGGCTTTGCCGATGGCGCGATGCTTCCGGCGGTGCAGACCCTGCTGCTGAAATACAGTAGCGACAGCGTCACCGGGCGCATCTTTGGCTATAACCAGTCGTTTATGTATCTGGGCAACGTCGCCGGGCCGCTGATTGGCGCCTCCGTATCGGCGATGGCCGGCTTCCGCTGGGTATTTATTGCCACCGCCATTATCGTCTTCATCAACCTCTGGCAGCTGGCATGGATGCTGCGCCGCACCCGCCGGGCGAAGGCCTGAACCTCGGCTGACGGTATTTAACGCCATACCGTCAGCGTTTTTCACCGACAGTAGATTTATCATTACTTTTTGTTATCGCCATGGCGTGAGCGCTATTCCGTTTTATTATTTCCGACGCACTTTGGTTATAAACAGCGCCGTTCATGATTAAACAATACTATTTATAGTGGTATTTTGTTGTGGTAAAACGTTTCGCTGTATATTGGGTGTTGCGACGATTCTTATTTTAAGTAATTCTGAGGTCCGTCATCGGGTATGACATCTCAATCGAAAAACAGACCTCGCATAAGGAACTGGTGCTATGAAGAATCTCATTGCTGAGTTACTGGTTAAACTGGCGCAAAAGGAAGAAGAAGCAAAGGAACTGACGGTGCAGGTTGAAGCGCTGGAGATCGTGGTCACCGCATTATTGCGCCATATGGAGCATGATGCCCAGCAGGCATTGATTCAGGATATTGAGCAGGCGATAGACCAGGTGACGCCCTGTCCGCCGGTCAACGACCAGGATGCCATCCTGCTGCAGCAATATCTAAAGAAGCTGTTGCGGCATCCTCGTAGCTAATCTTTGCGACGCGACAAGGATGCCGTCATTTTTCTGTCATCTCCCTTTTATAAAGTCTCCCACGTTTTGTTTTTTTAAGTATTTTTTACATGGAGATGACAAAAGTGAAATTAAGCGCCCTGTTTATTGCCCTGCTGCCTCTGCTGGGCTCGCCGGTTATTCATGCGGAAACTACTGCCGCGCCGGTTCTGGAAAATCGCGCTGCCCAGGGAGATATCACCACTCCCGGCGGCGCGCGTCGTTTAACGGGCGATCAAACCGAAGCGCTGCGCGCCTCGATAATCAATAAGCCGGCCAAAAACGTTATTTTGCTGATTGGCGATGGCATGGGTGATTCTGAAATTACCGCTGCGCGAAATTATGCGGAAGGGGCGGGCGGTTTCTTTAAAGGCATTGACGCCCTGCCGTTAACCGGGCAGTACACGCACTATTCGCTGGATAAAAAAACCGGTAAACCGGACTACGTCACCGACTCGGCGGCCTCCGCCACCGCCTGGACCACCGGCGTGAAGACCTATAACGGCGCGCTGGGCGTCGATATTCATGAGAACGCGCATCAGACCATCCTCGAGCTGGCGAAAGCGGCGGGCCTGGCCACCGGCAACGTTTCTACCGCCGAGCTGCAGGACGCCACCCCTGCGGCGCTGGTGGCGCATGTGACATCGCGTAAATGCTACGGCCCCACGGTCACCAGCGAAAAATGCCCCAGCAATGCGCTGGAGAAAGGGGGCAAAGGCTCCATTACCGAACAGCTGCTGAACGCCCGGCCGGATGTCACCCTGGGCGGCGGCGCGAAGACCTTTGCCGAAACGGCGACGGCGGGCGAGTGGCAGGGCAAAACCCTGCGCGAGCAGGCGGAAGCGCGCGGCTACCAGATTGTGACTGACGCGGCCTCTCTTGCCGCCGCGACGGCAGCCAGCCAGGATAAACCGCTGCTGGGACTCTTCGCCGACGGCAATATGCCGGTACGCTGGGAAGGGCCGAAGGCGTCTTATCACGGTAATATCGATAAGCCGCCGGTGACCTGTACGCCAAACCCGAAACGCGACGCCTCGGTGCCGACGCTGGCGCAGATGACGGAGAAAGCGATTGACCTGCTGAGCCGCAACGAGAAAGGCTTCTTCCTGCAGGTGGAAGGCGCCTCCATCGATAAGCAGGATCATGCGGCGAATCCGTGCGGCCAGATCGGAGAAACCGTGGACCTCGACGAGGCGGTGCAGAAGGCGCTGGAATTTGCCAAAAAAGACGGCAATACCCTGGTGATCGTCACCGCCGACCATGCGCACGCCAGCCAGATTATCCCGGCGGATAGCAAAGCCCCGGGGCTGACCCAGGCCCTGAACACGCACGATGGCGCGGTGATGGTGATGAGTTACGGTAACTCCGAGGAAGAGTCGATGGAGCACACCGGCACCCAGCTGCGCATTGCGGCCTACGGTCCGCATGCGGCTAACGTCGTCGGCCTGACCGACCAGACCGACCTCTTCTCGACCATGAAAGCGGCCCTGAGTCTCAAATAAGTCGCTGCCGGTGGCGAATTCGCGTCACCGGCTGGTTTTTTTTCTATCTGCGTCCAGACTTACAACGTTCCACTCACAGAAGGATGGTGCGATGAAAATAACCTTACTGATGACCCTACTGTTTGGCTTGATCTTTATCAGCGCGGTTGGCGCGGCAGAAAAAACGCCTACTCCCCAGCAGCAAAAGATGACGGACTGCAATCAGCAAGCGTCAGCCAAGGCGCTGAAGGGGGATGAGCGCAAAACCTTTATGAGCCAGTGCCTGAAAAAAGAGACCACCACGCCGCAAGGAAAGACCCTCACGCCTCAGCAGCAGAAGATGAGCGACTGCAACAAAGCGGCTTCGGCAAAATCACTGAAGGGCGATGAACGCAGCACCTTCATGAGTAGCTGTCTGAAGAAAGCCTGAAAAAAGGGAGCGCTCGCGCTCCCTTGTTCTTTGACCTCTCAGGGCTTGCAGCCCGCCTGCTCAGCTTCAGGAGCGGCTCAGTTTCTCTGATTTTTCCATGCACTGGGTGATGGCTTCGATCACCGCGGAGCGGAAGCCTTTCTCTTCCAGCACGCGCACGGCTTCGATGGTGGTCCCGCCAGGAGAGCAGACCATATCTTTCAGCGCCCCCGGATGCTCACCGCTCTCCAGCACCATTTTGGCGGAGCCCATCACCGCCTGAGCGGCGAATTTGTAAGCCTGAGCGCGCGGCATTCCGCCGAGCACGGCGGCATCGGCCATCGCTTCGATAAACATAAAGACATAGGCCGGCGCGGAGCCGCTAACGCCGACCACCGGATGGATCATCGGTTCGGCAATTTGCTCCGCCTGGCCAAAGCAGCGGAAAATGGTCAGCACTTCGGCCACATCTTCGCTGCTCACCAGCGCATTTGGCGTAACGGAGGTCATGCCGGCGTTAACCAGCGACGGCGTATTGGGCATCGCGCGAATAATTTTGCGATCGTGGCCGAGCGCGCGCGCCAGCTGGTCAAGCGTGACGCCGGCGGCGATGGAGACCACCAGAGACTCTTTATTCAGGCTGGAGGCGATATCGCCCAGCACTTTGGTCATGATCCCCGGCTTCACCGCGCCGAAGACGATATCGGCAATCTGCGCCACTTCCTGGGCGCTATCGGCGGCGTTGATGCCGTACTGGTCGCGCAGAGCCGCAACCTTGTCCGGCGACGGGGTGTAGACCCAGATTTGTCCCGGCTGTACCTGGCCGCTGGCGATCAGTCCACCCAGAATGGCCTTACCCATATTGCCGCAGCCGATAAAGCCAATTTTCTTATCCATCACCATTCCCCTCTGCTTTTTTCGTTACGATCTGATTAGCTTATCATCCTGGCGCTTTTATGGGGGAGAAAAGCAGGTAACATTGGCGGCACTTATTGCAGGTAACAGGAGCTGGCATGGCCATTTGGGTGGATGCAGACGCGTGTCCGAACGTGATTAAAGAGATATTGTTCCGCGCGGCAGAGCGGACCCAGACACCGCTGACGCTGGTGGCGAACCAGCCGCTGCGCGTACCGCCGTCGCGTTTCATCCGCACCCTGCGGGTTGAGCAGGGTTTTGACGTGGCGGATAACGAAATCGTCCGTCAGTGCGCGGCGGGGGATTTAGTGATCACCGCCGATATTCCGCTGGCGGCGGAGGTGCTGGCGAAGGGCGGGGCGGCGCTCAATCCGCGCGGAGAGCGCTACAGCGAGGCGACGATCCGCGAGCGGCTGACGATGCGGGATTTTATGGAGACATTACGGGCCAGCGGCGTTCAGACCGGCGGCCCGGATAGTTTATCGCAGCGCGATCGGCAACAGTTTGCCGCCGAGCTGGAGAAGTGGTTGCTGGCGGTTAAACGTCAGCAGGGTTAAACCCAGCTGTCGTCATCGCTGCCAATATCATCATCGCCAAAGCCGGCGTCGAAGTCGTCGTTCCAGGTGTTGTCGGCAAGGAACTGATCGTCTCCCTGACGGAACGGATCGTCACCTGCGGCGGCGTCCTGCGCGGCGGCATCAGGCTGCGGCTTCTCTTCGATGATATTAACAATCTCCTGCGGGTGCGAGCCGCTGAACATATTGGTCAGCATATTGCCCAGCACCACGCCGCCCGCTACGCCTGCGGCCGTTTGCAGCGCGCCCGCCATAAAGCCGCCGCCGCGTGCGGCAGCCTGCGGGGCATAGCTCTGCTGCTGCTGTGGGGCATACTGCGGCTGCGCGCTGGCCTGCGGGCGACCGTATTGCTCCGCGCCCGGGATCGGGTCAGAACCGCGTGACGAGCCGCCGCCGCCAAACAGGCCGGAGAGGAATCCGCCGCTGCTGGGCTTCGCCGCCTGCAGCTGGCTGACCTGGCTCTCCAACGCCTGGATGCGATCGTTGAGCTGTTTAATCGCGGCTTCCTGGATAAGAATGGTTTGCGCCATATAGTAGGGGGCCGCCGGCTGCGCGCTCACGTGTTGGGCAATCCGCTCCTCGGCGCTGGCATCGCGCGATGCACTGTGCGCCTCAGCCTCTTTCAGCCGGGAAAACAGTCCATCAATAAGGCGTTGTTCTTCAGATTGCATGTTACATTCCTCTGTCACACTGTCGAATAGGCATCAGGGTGCGTCTGAAACACGATGTTGTAAATATGTTGCTTCGTAAAGCTATGCATAAATGTGTTACCGTTTACGCCAGCAGCGGATAAAAAATAACGCCCGGCAGAAAGTAAAGCTGGTTAAACAGTACATGCAATGATAAGTTTACATTAAGAACCCCTTGTCTCACTGTGGTGATGGGGTGTAAAGAAGTTGTGTAACGTTTTCTTTACGTATGCGTTGCGGAACAGACAGCGATAATACGTTCTTTCGTTTTCCTTTTTTTGCGACAGACGGAACCAGGGGGTCTTCGGTTATGACACAGCCAATCTTTCTCATCGGGCCACGCGGCTGCGGTAAAACCACCGTCGGCCATGCGCTGGCGCGAGCGCGGCATTTTCAGTTCTCCGATACCGATCATCGGCTGCAGGCCCATGAGCAGCGGACGGTGGCGGAGATCGTGCAGGCGGAAGGATGGGCGCGCTTTCGCGAGCTGGAGACCCTGTCGCTGAAGGCCGTGACCCTGCCGAATACGGTGATTGCCACCGGCGGCGGCATCATCCTTGCGGAATGTAACCGCCAGTTTATGCGGGAGAACGGCGTGGTGATCTATCTGCAGGCGTCGGTATCGGCGCTGATTGACCGTCTGGAAGCCTACCCGAAAGCCGAACAGCGGCCGACGCTCACAGGGAAACCGGTGCGTGAGGAAGTGGGCGAGGTGCTGGCGCAGCGTGAAGCGTTATACCGTGACGCTGCCCATCATATTGTCGATGCTACGGCCGCCCCGGATCGGGTGGTGGAACAGATTATGACCATGCTGTGCGGCGCGGCGGCCACCCCGGTAAGTTAAGAATTTACTTACATTAAGGCGGCGAGGGGCGCCTATACTTGATAGTTCTGATACCAGAAGAAGGAAGAACTATGCCAAACAGGCCCCCATATCCGAGAGAAGCGCGCGTGGTTGCGGTAGAGAAAGGCCCGCAGGGTCAGACGGTCACCTGGTATCAACTTCGCGCGGACTATCCTGAACCCAATTCGCTGATCAGCGAACATCCTACCGAGCAGGAAGCCGTGGATGCCAAGCGGCGCTACGAAGATCCTGACAAGTCGTAACCCCTGAGCCCGGATTGCCTGCTCTGCGGGCAATATCGGGCATACCTCACACTTTTTATTTATCAGTCGTACTAATGAATATCTAACACACGGATTTTTCAGGCGCGCCGCCGCCGCCGGGCAATCTTTACATTCTACTGCGGCGTGGAGCTGCTACGCTTCTCGACGGTTGATTTTTACTCACCAGGGGGGCGAATGCTGTGTGTGGTAAGCCTGTGTTGAAGCAGTGGTAGTGAAAAGGTACATGATATGAGTAGTGCAACGATGGCAATTTTGACCATCGGCGTTGTGCCGCTGGCGGGAGTATTACCGCTCCTGACCGAACATATCAGGGAAGAACAGATCGCTCACATCAGCCTGCTGGGCGAGATGACGCGTGATGACGTGATGGCAGAGTACGCCGTGGGTGACGGCGAACAGGGTCTCTTGACCCTGCTCAGCGATAACCAGCTGGTGATGGTGTCGCGACAAAAAATTGAACGTGATGTTCGCAGCGTGATCGCCATGCTGGATCGACAGCATTTTGATGTGATCCTGCTGCTCAGCTCCGAACAGCTGACCGGGTTTACCACCCACCACGCGATCCTCCTCGAGCCGCAGCGGATCATTCCGCCGCTGGTGGCGTCAATCGTCGATGGGCACCAGGTCGGGGTGATCGTGCCGGTGGAAGAGATCATGCCCATGCAGCGACAAAAGTGGCATTCACTGGAGAAGTCGCCGTACTACGCGCTGGCCAACCCGTTTACCGGTAGCGACAGCGAGCTGTTAACCGCCGGTAAAGCGCTGCTGGAGCAGGGCGCCGACGTGCTGGTCCTCGACTGTCTTGGTTACTATCAGCATCATCGCGATGTGTTACAAAAAGCCCTTGATGTCCCGGTTTTGCTGTCGAATGTGCTGGTTTCCCGACTGGCGGCAGAACTATTAGTCTAATGTGTTAATTTCACGTGACAGGGGCAAGGAGCGCCCCCTATATTGAGCCTTTCAACGACGATCAGAAGGGCTTGTTTATGCTTCAAAGCAATGAATACTTTGACGGAAAAGTGAAATCCATTGGCTTCACCAGCAGCAGTACCGGTCGCGCCAGCGTTGGCGTGATGGCGGAAGGGGAATACACCTTTGGTACGGCGCAGCCGGAAGAGATGACGGTGGTCAGCGGGGCGCTGAATGTCCTGCTGCCGGGTGAGACTGAGTGGAAAGTTTACGCCGCCGGCGAAGTCTTCAATGTGCCAGGCAACAGCGAATTCCATCTGCAGGTGGCTGAGCCAACCTCTTATCTGTGCCGCTATCTGTAAGCCAGCGTAACGCCCGGCGCTTGCCGCCGGGTTGTATTTTTCCTTCCTGCCTGGCAGGAAGGAAAGCGGCGCTTAGCGCTGCGCTTCGCCGCCGAGCCCTTCCACCAGGCTTTGGATCAGGGCAGCCAGTTCGCCGGTCATTAAGATAAAGTCGGCGTCAAAGCGCTGGGCGAAATCTTCCCGATCGATATCTTCGTTTTGGTCGCGTAATTCATCGCAGAACTTGAGGCGCTTAATTGACGCGTCGTCGCAGATCACAAACTGAATACGCTGCTGCCAGTCCAGCGCCAGCTTGGTGACGACCTTCCCGGCCTCAATATGCACAGCGATTTCGTCGCTCACCAGATCCTGCTTCTTGGCGCGGATCACGCCGCCATCTTCCAGCATCGCTTTCAGCTCGGCTTCGTCCAGCAGCTGGAAGCCCTGCGCCACGGTGCCGGAGCGGACCCACTCGGTCAGCGTCAGCTCAATCGGATTCTCCAGGGTCAGCGGCACCACCGGCAGCGAGCCGAGGGTTTTACGCAGCAGGGCCAGGGTATCTTCCGCTTTCTTCGCGCTGGCGCAGTCCACCATGATCAGGCCGTTGACGGTGTCGATCCACATCATCGTCTGGCTGAAGCGGCTGAAGGCGCGCGGGAGCAGCGAGTGCAGCACTTCATCTTTCAGGGAATCTTTCTCAGTTTTCTTCAGCTTGCGCCCCTGATCGGCTTCCAGCTTCTGGATCTTCGCCTCCAGCGCCTGCTTGATCACCGGCGACGGCAGGATCTTTTCTTCTTTACGCGCGCAGATAATGATCTGGCCGTTCGCCGTATGCGTCAGCGCGTCGCTGTGCGATCCCATCGGCGATACCCAACCGGTTTTCGCCATATCCTGGCTGCCACAAGGGGTAAATGTCAGCTCGGCCAGCTGTTTTTCCATCTCCTCGGCGCGCAATTCGATATCGCGGCTGAGACGGTAAACCATTAAATTTTTGAACCACAGCATGATAATTTCCACGGCTTTGTCGTTAAATCAGGCGGGCATGATAGCGAATTGTCGCTATGCTTGCATTGTTAATCGGGGTGAGGAGCTGAGCGTGCGTATTGGTATTGATTTAGGTGGCACAAAAACCGAAGTGATAGCCCTGAGCGACCAGGGAGAGCAGCTGTTTCGCCATCGGTTACCCACGCCGCGGGAGGATTACCGGCAAACCATCGAGACTATCGCCACCCTGGTGGCGATGGCCGAGCAGGCGACCGGACAGCGTGGCACCGTGGGGATGGGGATCCCGGGCGCGATTTCGCCCTATACCGGGGTGGTGAAAAACGCCAACTCGACCTGGCTCAACGGCCAGCCCTTTGATAAGGACCTCAGCCTGCGCCTCGACCGTGAAGTGCGGCTGGCTAACGACGCCAACTGTCTGGCGGTGTCGGAAGCGGTGGACGGCGCGGCGGCGGGGGCGCACACGGTGTTCGCGGTGATTATCGGCACCGGCTGCGGCGCGGGCGTGGCGCTCAACGGGCGGGCGCATATCGGCGGCAATGGTAACGCCGGCGAGTGGGGACATAACCCATTGCCGTGGATGAACGACGATGAGTTGCGCTACCGTGCGGAAGTGCCTTGCTACTGCGGTAAACAGGGATGTATCGAAACCTTTATCTCCGGCACCGGCTTTGCCACTGACTACCAGCGGCTGAGCGGCAAGGGGTTAACCGGCAGCGAGATTATGCGCCTGGTGGGGGAAGGTGACGAAAAAGCCGAACTGGCGCTGAGTCGCTACGAGCAGCGGCTGGCGAAATCGCTGGCCCACGTGGTGAATATCCTCGACCCGGACGTTATCGTGCTGGGCGGCGGGATGAGCAACGTCGAGCGGCTGTATCAGACGGTGCCGGACCTGGTGAAACAGTGGGTCTTCGGCGGCGAGTGTGCAACGCCGATCCGCAAAGCGATGCACGGCGACTCCAGCGGAGTACGCGGCGCGGCATGGCTGTGGCCGCTCCAGGGGACCTGAACCGCTCCCCCTCACCCCGACCCTCTCGCTCCGGAAGAGGGTTAGGGTGAGGGGACATCGCAATGATTCAAACCTCACTCCACCGCAAACGCTCTGTCCAGCCGACTGTAGCCCAGGCCATTGATCTTCTTCACTTTGATCTGCACCGGAATGCGATCTTTCATCGCCTCCACGTGGCTGATCACCCCGATAATCTTGCCGCTGGCGTTCAGCGCGTCCAGCGCGTCCAGCGCCGTGTCCAGCGTTTCGCTGTCGAGGGTGCCGAAGCCTTCATCAAGAAACAGGGAATCAATCCGCGTCTTATGGCTCACCAGATCTGACAGCGCCAGGGCCAGCGCCAGGCTGACGAGGAAACTTTCGCCACCGGAGAGGGTGCGGGTGTCGCGTACGGCGTCGGCCTGCCAGGTATCGACAACCTCCAGCTCCAGCGCTTCGCTGGCTTTGCGCTGCAGCAGATAGCGCCCGTGCAGGCGGTTAAGCTGCTGGTTTGCCAGCCAGACCAGATTATCCAGCGTCAGCCCCTGGGCGAATTTGCGGAACCGGTCGCCGGTGCTGGAGCCGATCAGCGAATTGAGATAGCCCCAGTCATCCGCCCGCTGCGCCGCCTCTGCAATCTGTCGCCCCAGCGCCTGCTGATGTTGACGGCTCTCTGTGTCCTGCCTGAGCTGCTGGCGGATCTCGCCCTGGCGGGTGGTGTTGTCCCGCAGCCGCTGCGCCAGGGCCTGCAGCTGGGTTTGCAGGGCGGGGATGTCCGCGTCCGTCCCTTGCGGACGCAGCGCCAGGTGCGCCTGCTGCTGACGGGTTGCCTGCTCGCAGAGCGCCGTCGCTTGCTGGAGCTGCTGCTCCAGCGTCTGTTTTAACTGCGTCAGCCGCTGGACGGTCTCGTCATCCAGCAGCGCGGCGAGAAACGCCTGCCGATCGCTAAAGCGGCTGGCGGCCAGGGCGGCGGTAAATTGCGCCTGCGACTGGTCCAGGCGCGCCTTCTCTTCGGTCTCCAGCTGCTGCTGGGCGACAAGCTGGCTGTGCAACGCCAGGCACTCTTCGTGGATCGCGCGCCAGTTGTCGGGGATCGCCGGTTCCGCTTCTGCTTCGTCGCTGGCTGGCAGCGTCTCCAGCAGCGGCTGCAGGGCGGCAATCTGCTCCTGAATGGCGCCATGCCGGGTCTGTTGCGCCTGCCACTGGGCAAATTCGCTTTCGCGAGCGTTCAGCCAGGCGGCTTCTGTCCCTTCTTCCGGCAGGTTGAGCGTCAGGGGCTGCAGGGCGCTTTCCAGCCCCTGGCGCGTGGCCGTCAGCTGCTGCTGAGCCTGGCGCGCCAGCGCCTCCTGATCGTTAAGCTGGCTCTGCAGCATCAGGCGCTGGCTGAGCTGGTAGAGCTGTTGCTCGTAGCGCTCCTGCTCCTGTATCCAGTCGTTTATCTCTTGCGCAATATCCCGCGTGATCTGAAGAGAGGCGCAGGTTTCCTGCCACGCTTTAGTGAGCGCTTGCTCTTCCTCAGCGAGCCGCCCGGCCGCTTCGGCTTCACGCTGGAGCTGCTGCGTCAGGGCGTTGACCTGCCCGAGGATCAGCAGACCTTCTTCTTTCAGCGCGGCGACCTCTTTTTCCAGCACATCGCGGCGGCGCTGGTTATCCGTGACCGTCAGCGAGGCGTATTGTTCAATCGCCGGGTGTTCACAGGAGCCGCACAGCGGGCAGGGCTTACCGGCCTCAAGCCGGGCGCGGTAACCTTCCAGATCTTTAATCGTTTCTTCCCGCTGGCAGAGAGCCTTCAGGTCGAGATAGTGCTGGTTTTTGTCTTTGTACTGCTCCCGGCGCTGCGCCAGGGTGGCGTTGAGTTTTGCCTGCTCCGCCTGCGCCTGCTGTACGCTTTCGGCGTTCTGGCGCAGACGCTTGCGCAGCAGCTGATGCTGTTCATGAAGGGAGAGCAGCCGCTGGCGCAGCGGTCGCGACTGGGTTTGCTGCGCCATCGCCGCCGCAACGTCATCGGCGGTCAGCGACAGAGGGCTGGCCGGCAGATCGGCCAGCTTCTGGCGCAGCGCGGCCAGGCGGGTGGTCTGGGCCGTCAGCTGCTGATTATCCCGAGTCAGCTGCGAAAATTGCGCCCGCCAGCCGGCGATCTCCTGGCCCCATAAGCGAAATCGCTCATGGGCCGCCAGCCACTGCGCCAGGTCGGCCAGTTCAGCCTGACGCTGCCGCTGGGCATGCACGGCGCTACGGCGAATGCGCGCGCGCAGCGCCGTGCTGGTAAGTAAGCGAGCATTCACTTCATTGATTCGCTGGCGGGTTTGCGCCAGGCCTGCCGCGTGCTCCTGTTGCCGCTCCCATAAGGGGCGCAACTGGGCGGCGGGCTGGGCCAGCTCAAGCCTGGCGAGCGCCGGTGCGGCGTCGGCCAGCGCCTGACGGGCCTGCTGCTGGCCGCTGACCGCCTGCTGCTGCTGCTGCGCCAGCTCATCGCGACGCGTTAGCCACTGAAGCTGCTGCTGCTGGTTTTGCTGCTGCGCCAGCAGGGCTTTCTCTTCGTCAGTAAGTACCTGCAAACTTTCCTGCAGCGCCTGCTGCTGGGCCTCCGTCAGCAGGACGATGCCCGCCGCCTGGGCTTCGAACTTCTCCAGCGTATGGCGAGCGGCTTTGTGCTGCTCATAGACCATCGCCGAAATCTGACCGTAGATTTCCGTGCCGGTCAGCTCCTCCAGCAGCTCCGCGCGATCGCTCGGCTTGGCGTTCAGGAAGGCGGCAAATTGCCCCTGGGAGAGCAGCATCGAGCGGGTGAAGCGGCCATAGTCGAGGCCGGTGAGCGTCGCGGTTTGCTCCAGCTTATCCGAGACCTTATCGGCGAGGATTTTGCCGTCGGCGCAGCGCGCCAGCTCGACGCGGGGCGCCTGCAGGTTGCCATCTGGCTGGTTACGCGCCCGGTTCTGGCTCCAGAAGGCGCGGTAGGCGATGCCTTTCACTTCAAACTCCACCTCCGCCAGACACTCGGCGGTATCGCGGGTCATCAGGTCATTTTGCGACTGGGAGACTTTATTCAGGCGCGGCGTCTCGTGATAGAGCGCGAGGCAAATGGCGTCGAGCAGAGTGGTTTTCCCGGCGCCGGTGGCGCCGGTAATGGCGAACAGGCCGTTGCTGGCGAACGGCTCGGCGGTAAAGTCTATCTTCCATTCCCCTTTCAGGGAGTTGAGGTTTTTCAGACGCAGACTGAGGATTTTCATGCGTTTTCGTCCTCCGCGGTGAGCGTATGCAGCGTATGAGCGAACAGCTCGTGCAGCCGGGCGCGCTTCTCATCGTCAATCTCGGTCAGCGCCAGCCGGCGCTCGAACACCTCTTCCACCTTCAGTTCGCTGAGGGTCTCCCGCTGGGCGTTGAGCAGTATTTTCTCGCGCTGCTCGCGGCTGCGGCGCACCAGCAAGACTTCCACCGGCAGATCCTCCGTCAGCGCCTGAATATGACGCTGAATATCGTGCAGGTACTCCTCGGTGGCGATTTCGATATCCAGCCACACCGGCGGGTCCTGTTCAACGCCGCGCCACTGCGCCAGCTGGGCGGTGATGGCGGCCAGATCGCCTTTGATGACCGCCAGCGGCTGGGTGACGGGCACCTCAAGGGTCTCCACGGCGCTGAGTCGCCCATCGCTAAAGCTCACCAGATGCACCGATTTCGCTTTACCGGTTTCATCAAAGCTCAGCGGCAGCGGCGAGCCGCTGTAGCGGATGTGCTCGCAGCCGCCAACCACCTGCGCCCGGTGAATATGGCCCAGCGCAATGTAGTCGGCAGGGGGGAAGTGCTGCGCCGGGAAGGCATCCAGCGTGCCGATATAAATGTCGCGAACGGCATCGCTTTTGCTGGCGCCGACGGTGGTCAGATGGCCGCTGGCAATGACGGGCAGCGGCCGATCGCCGCGCAGGGCGCAGGCCTGCTGATACTGCTCCTGATAATAGTCGCTGATGGCGTGCAGCAGCTGCTGCTGTTTTTCCCGACCGGAGTGGCCGGCCTGGCTGGTCACCAGCTCGCGCGGGCGTAAAAACGGCACCGGGCAGAAGATAGCGCCTGGGGTGCCGTCGCGCCGCGGCAGCTCAATGGGCGGGCAGCCGGCGTTCGCCACGACGGTGGTGTGTAAAAAGGCGAGGATATCGCGGGATTCATTGAGCATCGCCACCGAATCGTGGTTGCCCGCCAGCACCACCAGGCGACAGCCGGTCTGCTGCAGCTGGACGACAAAGCGGTTATACAGTTCGCGAGCGTAGCTCGGCGGCGATCCGGTATCAAAAATATCGCCGGCCACGATGATGGCGTCGACTTCATGCTCCTGCGCGCGGGCCAGCAGCCAGGTCAGGAAGGCGTCATGTTCGGCCGCACGGCTTTTGCTGTAAAAATTCTGGCCCAGGTGCCAGTCGGAGGTGTGAAGGATGCGCATAAATCTTCCCTAGCGAAAAAAGCATGAGCGGCAGTATACCATTTGTCGGAGAGGGGTAAGTCCGCGTCATGCTTCAAAATACCCGATCGTCAGACGGTCATTTTTTTCATAAATCTGTCACAAAAGTGACGCATAATGACGCCGCACTTCTATACTGATGGCTAAAAAACACAGGGTAAATAATGGCGAGAAGAATTCTGGTCGTTGAAGATGAAGCTCCAATCCGCGAAATGGTCTGCTTTGTTCTGGAGCAAAATGGCTTTCAGCCTGTCGAAGCGGAAGATTATGACAGCGCGGTGAATCAACTCAATGAACCCTGGCCTGATTTGATTCTCCTTGACTGGATGCTGCCGGGCGGTTCGGGGCTGCAGTTTATTAAGCTGCTCAAGCGCGAGGCGATGACCCGGGATATTCCGGTGGTGATGCTGACCGCGCGCGGAGAAGAAGAGGATCGCGTTCGCGGCCTGGAGACCGGGGCGGACGACTACATTACCAAGCCTTTCTCACCGAAGGAGCTGGTGGCGCGAATCAAAGCGGTGATGCGCCGTATTTCGCCGATGGCGGTGGAAGAGGTGATTGAAATGCAGGGGCTGAGCCTCGATCCCTCATCGCACCGGGTGATGACCGGCGAAAGTCCGCTGGACATGGGGCCAACGGAATTTAAATTATTGCACTTCTTTATGACCCATCCGGAGCGGGTGTATAGCCGCGAGCAGCTGCTGAACCACGTCTGGGGAACCAACGTCTATGTGGAAGACCGCACGGTAGACGTCCATATTCGCCGCCTGCGTAAAGCGCTGGAACACAGTGGCCATGATCGCATGGTGCAAACGGTTCGCGGCACGGGGTATCGTTTCTCCGCCCGTTTCTGAATTTTGACAGGAGTGTGACCCGTGCTGGAACGGCTGTCATGGAAAAGGCTGGCGCTGGAGCTCTTTTTAGCGTGTATTCCGGCCCTGATTCTGGGGGCGTTTGTGGGTCATTTGCCGTGGTTTTTACTGGCGGCAGTGACCGGTTTGTTGATTTGGCATTTCTGGAATTTGATGCGCCTGTCGTGGTGGCTGTGGGTGGACCGGAGCATGACCCCTCCGCCCGGCCGCGGCAGCTGGGAGCCGCTGCTGTATGGTCTGCACCAGATGCAGATGCGTAATAAAAAGCGTCGACGTGAGCTGGGAAGCCTGATCAAGCGCTTTCGCAGCGGGGCGGAATCCCTGCCGGACGCGGTGGTCCTGACCACGGAAGAGGGGGCCATTTTCTGGTGTAACGGTCTGGCGCAGCAGATTTTAAACCTGCGCTGGCCGGACGACAGTGGGCAAAACATTCTTAACCTTCTGCGCTATCCTGAGTTCGCCAACTACCTGAAACAGCGTGATTTTTCAAAGCCGCTCAATCTGGTGCTGAATAATGCCCGTCATCTGGAAATTCGCGTGATGCCCTACAGCGACAAACAGTGGTTGATGGTGGCGCGCGACGTGACGCAGATGCATCAGCTGGAAGGGGCGCGGCGTAACTTTTTCGCCAACGTCAGCCATGAGCTGCGCACCCCGCTGACGGTGCTGCAGGGCTATCTGGAGATGATGCAGGAGCAGGTGCTGGAAGGGGCGACCCGTGAAAAAGCCCTGCACACCATGCGTGAGCAAACCCAGCGTATGGAGGGGCTGGTGAAGCAGTTGCTCACGCTGTCGCGTATTGAAGCGGCGCCGGCGCTGGCGATGAATGACCGCATCGACGTGCCGATGATGCTGCGGGTCGTGGAGCGCGAGGCGCAGACCCTCAGCCAGGATAAGCAGACGCTGATTTTTACCGTCGATGAGCAGCTCAAGGTGCTGGGCAACGAGGAACAACTGCGCAGCGCCATTTCTAACCTGGTCTATAACGCGGTGAACCACACCCCGCCGGGCACCGAAATTCGCGTCAGCTGGCAGCGAACGCCCCAGGGGGCGCTGTTCAGCGTCGAGGATAATGGGCCGGGCATTGCGCCGGAGCATATTCCCCGTCTGACCGAGCGCTTCTATCGGGTGGATAAGGCTCGCTCCCGGCAAACGGGGGGCAGCGGCCTGGGGCTGGCGATCGTCAAACACGCGGTCAACCATCATGACAGCCGGCTGGAGATCGACAGCACGGTGGGCAAGGGAACCCGTTTTAGCTTCCTGCTCCCGGAACGATTAATTGCCAGAAACGACGCCTGAGCGGCGCGCTGTCAGCTTATCTTGCCAATGACCAGCTTCGGCTGGTCATTTTCGCTGGCAGTCGTTTTTCTCTTGCCTATTTAATGAACGCGCGCTGCTTTTTTGTTCGCATGATAAGCCACGGGTTTTCCATCAATATGGTAAATGATTCTGGTGTGAAACTGATAACCAGCATAATCATCTGCTTTTGCGATCGTGCCTTGCTTTAAAACGTTATAAGCGTTTAAATTGCGCCTGCGCAGTCGATGACAGACTGCTTTTGCGTGGTAATACCAAAAACAATTCTTTCCCACGCCGCTTCGGGAGCATATCTCGCTGAGTTTACCGGCAATCGCCGCTGTATCGTCCCTGAGAGGGTAGCGCGGTATTTTTCCATTTTTTTACAACACCACATCCACAGGCAGTAATGAATTTATGACCCATCAGTTAAAATCTCGCGACATCATAGCGTTGGGCTTTATGACCTTCGCGTTGTTCGTTGGCGCAGGCAACATTATTTTCCCGCCGATGGTTGGCTTACAGGCGGGCGAGCACGTCTGGACGGCGGCGATCGGCTTCCTGATCACCGCGGTGGGTCTGCCGGTGCTGACGGTGGTGGCGCTGGCGAAAGTCGGCGGCGGCGTTGAAAGCCTGAGCACCCCGATTGGTAAAGTGGCTGGTATCCTGCTGGCGGTGGTGTGTTATCTCGCGGTGGGACCGCTGTTCGCGACCCCGCGCACCGCGACCGTCTCTTTTGAAGTCGGGATTGCGCCGCTGACCGGCGACGGCCCGCTGCCGCTGCTGATCTACAGCGTTATCTACTTCGCGCTGGTGATCCTGGTCTCGCTCTATCCGGGCAAACTGCTGGATACGGTGGGCAACTTCCTGGCGCCGCTGAAAATTATCGCCCTGATTGTGCTGGCGGTCGCCGCTATTGTCTGGCCGGCAGGCCCGATCAGCGACGCGCTGGAAGCGTATCGTACCGCGCCATTCTCCAATGGCTTCGTCAACGGCTACCTGACCATGGACACCCTTGGCGCGATGGTGTTCGGGATCGTGATTGTCAATGCCGCACGCTCCCGCGGCGTCAGCGAAGCGCGTCTGTTGACCCGCTACACCGTCTGGGCGGGCCTGATGGCAGGCGTCGGTCTGACCCTGCTGTATCTGGCGCTGTTCCGTCTGGGCTCTGATAGCGCCACCCTCGTGGACCAGTCCGCTAACGGCGCGGCGATCCTCCACGCCTACGTGCAGCATACCTTCGGCGGGGCGGGCAGCTTCCTGCTGGCGGCGCTGATCTTCATCGCCTGCCTGGTGACGGCGGTGGGCCTGACCTGCGCCTGCGCCGAATTCTTTGCCCAGTATCTGCCGTTCTCCTATCGCACGCTGGTCTTTATCCTCGGCCTGTTCTCGATGGCGGTCTCCAACCTCGGTCTGAGCCACCTGATTCAGGTGTCGATTCCGGTGCTGACCGCTATCTACCCGCCGTGTATCGCACTGGTTGTATTAAGCTTTACCCGCAGTTGGTGGCATAATTCGTCCCGTGTTATCGCGCCGGCCATGTTTATCAGTCTGATGTTTGGTATCATTGACGGGATTAAGTCATCGGCGTTTGCCGCTATCCTGCCGGCCTGGACCGCGCGTCTGCCGCTGGCGGAGCAGGGCCTGGCCTGGCTGATGCCGACCGCCGTGATGGCAATTCTCGCGGTGATCTGGGACCGTGCCGCCGGACGTCAGGTGACCTCCAGCGCGCACTAACCGGCGTTGAGGACAAGCGTTTAACCACGGGACTTCGGGTTCCGTGGTTTTTTATTTTTTGTGTTAAACGGCATTGAAAAACCACGATGGAAAGTAGTAACAAGCTTAAGCGCGGGCTAAGCACCCGGCACATTCGCTTTATGGCCCTGGGTTCCGCCATCGGCACCGGGCTTTTTTACGGTTCAGCCGACGCGATTAAAATGGCCGGACCCAGCGTACTGTTGGCCTACATTATCGGCGGCGTCGCGGCATATATCATTATGCGCGCGCTCGGTGAGATGTCGGTGCATAACCCTTCCGCCAGCTCATTCTCCCGCTATGCCCAGGAAAACCTCGGCGGACTGGCGGGGTATATCACCGGCTGGACCTACTGCTTTGAAATCCTGATTGTCGCCATCGCCGACGTCACCGCCTTCGGGATCTACATGGGCGTCTGGTTCCCAACGGTGCCGCACTGGATCTGGGTGCTCAGCGTGGTGCTGATCATCTGCGCCGTCAACCTGATGAGCGTCAAGGTGTTTGGCGAGCTGGAGTTCTGGTTCTCGTTCTTCAAAGTGGCCACTATCATCATCATGATCCTCGCCGGGTTCGGCATCATTATCTGGGGGATCGGCAACGGCGGCCAGCCGACGGGGATTCATAACCTGTGGAGCAACGGCGGCTTCTTCAGCAACGGTTGGCTGGGAATGGTGATGTCGCTGCAGATGGTGATGTTCGCCTACGGCGGTATCGAAATCATCGGCATTACCGCCGGCGAGGCGAAAGATCCGGAGAAATCCATTCCACGCGCCATCAACTCGGTGCCGATGCGCATTCTGGTGTTCTATGTCGGCACGCTGTTCGTCATTATGTCTATCTATCCGTGGAACCAGGTGGGTACCGACGGCAGCCCCTTTGTCCTGACCTTCCAGCATCTGGGCATTACCTTCGCGGCCAGCATTCTTAACTTCGTGGTCCTGACGGCCTCGCTGTCGGCGATTAACTCCGACGTGTTCGGCGTGGGCCGTATGCTGCACGGCATGGCCGAGCAGGGGAGCGCGCCGAAGGTGTTCGCCAAAACCTCGCGTCGCGGTATTCCGTGGGTGACGGTGATAGTGATGACCATTGCGCTGCTGTTTGCGGTATACCTCAATTACATCATGCCGGAAAACGTCTTCCTGGTGATCGCCTCGCTGGCCACCTTCGCCACCGTGTGGGTGTGGATTATGATCCTGCTGTCGCAGATTGCCTTCCGCCGCCGTCTGTCGCCGGAGGAGGTCAAGGCCCTGAAATTCAAAGTCCCCGGCGGGGTGGCGACCACGGTTATCGGCCTGGTGTTCCTGGCGTTTATTATCGCCCTGATCGGCTATCATCCGGACACCCGCATTTCGTTGTATGTCGGTATGGCGTGGATTGCGCTGCTGCTGCTGGGCTGGGTCTTTAAGACCCGTCGCGAGCGCCGCCTGGCGCAGGCTCAGTAATCGACATCGCCCCGGTCAGCATCGCGCGACCGGGGCGGCTTGCCGACCCGCGTCCTCCCCCGTTATCCTCCCCCAAAAAATCCTGTGACGATGAGTTCTGCGCCTGACGGCTATGGCAAGGTGTGCCCATTCTGCACAATGAGGATTCACGATGTTGAAGGCATGGCACCTTCCGGTTGCACCCTTTATCAAGGTGCAACAGGACCGACTGTTTATTACCCTGTGGTTAAGCGGTGAGTCGCTGCCGCAGCGGATCACGCTGCGCGCGGAAGAAGATAACGAAGAGCTGTCGCTGCCGATGCAGCGCCTCCGCCAGGCGCCGAGGCCGGGGGTGGTGGCATGGCGCGGCGAAATCTCTCTCGCCAGCGGTCAGCCGCGCCGCCGCTACAGCTTTAAGCTACTGTGGGCCGACCATCAGCGCTGGTTTACGCCGCAGGGCTTCAGCCGTTTCCCGCCGGCGAGGCTGGAGCAGTTCGCCGTCGACCTGCCGGACGCCGGCCCGCAGTGGGTGGCCGATCAGGTTTTCTATCAGATTTTCCCCGATCGCTTTGCCCGCAGCGCTGCGCGTGACGGCGAACAGGACGCGGTCTATTACCATCACGCGGCGGGACGGGAGATTGTGCGCAAGGCGTGGGACGAACCGCTTACCGGCGAGGCGGGCGGATCGACGTTCTACGGCGGCGATCTCGACGGCATCAGCGAAAAACTGCCGTACCTGAAGCAGCTCGGCGTGACCGCCCTGTATCTGAACCCGGTCTTTGCCGCCCCCAGCGTGCATAAATATGACACGGAGGATTATCGGCGCGTCGATCCGCAGTTTGGCGGCGACGCGGCGCTGCTCCGCTTGCGCCATAACACCCAGCGGGCGGGAATGCGCATGATCCTCGACGGCGTGTTCAACCATACCGGCGATTCCCATCCCTGGTTCGACCGTCACCAGCAGGGCAGCGGCGGCGCCGGCCATCATCCGGACTCCCCGTGGCGCGACTGGTTTACCTTCTCCGGGGAGGGGCAGGCGCACAACTGGCTGGGTTATGCCAGTCTGCCGAAGCTCGACTATCGGTCGACCAGCCTGGTCAACGAGATCTATGCCGGCGAGGACAGCATCGTACGCCACTGGCTGAAGGCGCCGTGGAGCATGGACGGCTGGCGTCTGGACGTGGTGCATATGCTCGGCGAAGGCGGCGGGGCGCGAAATAACCTGCGGCATATCGCCGGCATCACCCAGGCGGCGAAGCAAACGCAGCCGGAAGCCTTTGTCTTTGGCGAACATTTTGGCGACGCGCGCCAGTGGCTGCAGGCGGATGCCGAAGATTCGGCAATGAACTACCGCGGCTTCACCTTCCCGATCTGGGGATTCCTTGCCAATACCGATATCTCTTACGATCCGCAGAAGATAGACGCCCAGACCTGTATGGCGTGGATGGATAATTATCGCGCCGGGCTGTCGCATCAGCAGCAGCTACGGATGTTCAATCAGCTCGACAGCCATGATACAGCGCGTTTTAAATCTCTCCTTGGCAAAGACGTAGCGCGCCTGCCGCTGGCGGTGGTGTGGCTGTTCAGCTGGCCGGGGGTACCGTGCATCTACTACGGCGACGAGGTGGGCGTGGATGGCAATAACGATCCGTTCTGCCGTAAACCGTTCCCGTGGGATCCGGCGCTGCAGGATACCCAGCTGTTGGCGCTGTATCAGCGGATGGCGAAACTGCGTAAAGCCCAGCAGGCGCTGCGCTACGGCGGCTGCCAGGTGATTTACGCCGAGGATAACGTGGTGGTGTTTGTCCGCGTTTATAAACAGCAGCGGGTGCTGGTGGCGATTAACCGCGGCGAAGCCTGCGAGGTGGTTATCGAGGATTCGCCGCTGCTGGACGTGGGGGCCTGGACGCTGCAGGAAGGCGCCGGCGCCTTCCATGACGGGGTGCTGACCCTCCCGGCTATCTCCGCCTGCGTCTGGTCCGGCCGTTAACGATAGAGCTGGCTCAGCAGGTCGTCGCGGAGGAGCGCCTCCCGCCACCAGCGCTGAGCCAGCCCGTCATTCCCGCTGCGCCAGGCCATGTAGGTGATATCTTTTTCCCGCCAGCAGGCGACGCTTTTCTCCACCAGACAGCCTTTTTCCAGCCACGGGCGGGCGACATGACGCGGCAGAAAGCCGCAGCCCAGCCCGGCGCACAGCAGTTCGACTTTGCTGGCGAAATCATCGACGCCGATTTGCGGTTGTTCATCAAGCAGGTTGCTGTTCAGCGGATGGCAATAGCGGGCGCTGTCGCGGATCACTACCGCCCGGTGCTGGCTGAGCTGCTTATTGCTGAGCGGCGCTTCCGCGCCGGCCAGCGGGTGGGCCGGGGCGACCACGAAAATGTTATCCAGCGCGCCGAGGGTTTGCCATGACCACTCGGCGGAGGTAGGCGGCTCATTGATGGCGCCGAGGATAATATCCGCGCCATGGTGGGTCAGCTCTTCCCACGAACCGGCGAGGGTGTGATGACTGAAGTTCAGCCGCGTCTGCGGGTTTTGCGCGTAGAACTCGGCGATCAGCGGCAGCAGGGCTGAAAAGGGAAACGAGGCGTCGAGGGCGATCGCCAGCTCTCGCTCCCAGCCGGCGCTTAGCTGCTGGGCCTGCTTTTCCAGATCTCTGGCGGCGCTCAACAGCTGGCGTCCTTTCTCGAGCATCAATCGCCCGGTATCGGTAAACTTCGCCCGGTGACCGGAGCGATCCAATAAGACAATGTCCAGATCGTTCTCCAGCTTCTGGATCATATAGCTCAGCGCGGCGGGGGTTTTATACAGCGACTCCGCGGCGGTGGCGAAGGATCCGTGTCGGTCCAGCGCATCAAGGATCATCAGAACATCAAAGTTTACGCGCATCAGGGGTTTCCATTAATTTATTTTCCCTTGTTGTACCTAAGCGCAATAATCAATGCCAGTGAATAAATCAGAACAGTTTGACGTAAAAATTTGATGAAAGCTGGCGTGAGTCAATACTAACCGCTGACAAAATATAAATCACAAAAAAACTTTAATAACTTGTTAGAAATAACTGGCTATACTCACCATGCTTTATCAGTCAGGATCTACACGACGCATTAACCATCATGTCATCTTTTTAACTAATTGATTAAGAAGGTATTTAATGTCTATTCGTGAACTGCTCGATCCCACTAATTCCGCCCTTATCTTTATTGATCATCAACCACAAATGTCATTTGGCGTGGCGAATATCGATCGCCAGACCCTCAAAAATAACACCGTGGCGCTGGCCAAAGCCGGCAAAATTTTTAATGTACCGGTGATTTACACTTCCGTAGAGACCAAAAGCTTCAGCGGTTATATCTGGCCGGAATTATTGGCCGTGCATCCTGACGTCAAGCCGATTGAGCGTACTTCAATGAACTCCTGGGAAGACGATGCCTTCGTCGCGGCGGTGAAAGCGACCGGCCGTAAAAAGCTGGTGATCTCCGCTCTGTGGACCGAAGTCTGCCTGACGTTTCCGGCGCTGATGGCCCTGGAAGCGGGCTACGAAGTGTATGTGGTCACCGATACCTCCGGCGGTACTTCTGTCGACGCCCATGAGCGTTCTATTGACCGGATGGTGCAGGCGGGTGCGGTGCCGGTGACCTGGCAGCAGGTGTTGCTGGAGTACCAGCGCGACTGGTCGCGCAAAGCGACTTACGATGCGGTCATGGACCTGGTGCGCGAACACAGCGGCGCCTACGGGATGGGCGTGGATTACGCTTATACCATGGTGCACGGCGCGCCAGAGCGTAAAGCGTAACTCACTTCATCCTTCAAGCTGCCTCTTTGTTGGCTGCGTTTGTCCGCCCCGACGCAGCATGAATGATGTTGTGCAGAGCCATTTATCGCTAATGGCAGGAGCAATCCTGCCATTCCCCTGAAGCAAGGAACTCTTTATGGCGCAGCAAAAATCGGTGACCCTGGTCATCAGCCATCTGCTCGATCCGCAACACGGCCAGCGCTACGAAGAGTGGCTCGGCAAAATTATGCCCATCGCGGCTGAATTTCCCGGCCATCTCGGGGCAAATGTGATCCGGCCCGCCGCAGGGCAGAATCTGTGGAGCGTGATTATCCGCTTCGACACCCTGGAGCATCTCTACGCCTGGACGCAGTCGGAAACCCGTCGTCAGCTGGTGGCGGAGATTGCCCCGCTGCTGACGGAGGGCGATCGGACGGAGGTGCGGACCGAACCGGCCTTCTGGTTTACCCCGCCGGTGGCGAATGTGCGCCAGCCGCGGCGCTGGAAACAGTTTCTGATCACCCTGCTGGTGATTTTCCCCAGCACCAACCTGGTGCCGGCGGTGACCGGCATGCTGTTGCCGTCGCTTAAGGGGAGCCTGCTGCTGCACCTGATCAATGATGCCTGCGTGGTTGCGCTGGTGGTCTGGTTCTGGATGCCCATCGTGACCCGCCTGTTTGCTGGCTGGTTGAAGAAAAACTGAGTCAGCCTCCCCAAGGAGTGCGTTATGTCGCAAACTGCCACACTGATTCTGACCCACGGCCAGATTCATACCCTCGATCGCGCGAATCCGCTGGCGGAAGCCGTGGCCATCGCCGACGGAAAAATTGTTGCCACCGGAAGCCACGATCGGATCATGAGCTTTGCCGCCGAGGGGACGCAGATCGTCGATCTCAAAGGGCATACGGTGATCCCGGGCCTCAACGATTCTCACCTGCACCTGATCCGCGGTGGATTGAACTACAACCTTGAGCTCCGCTGGGAGGGGGTGCCCTCGCTGGCCGATGCGCTGCGAATGCTCAAGGAGCAGGCGGATCGCACACCCTCCCCGCAGTGGGTGCGGGTGGTCGGCGGCTGGAGCGAATTCCAGTTCGCCGAACGACGGATGCCGACCCTGGAAGAGCTAAACGACGCGGCGCCCGATACGCCGGTGTTTGTGCTGCATCTCTACGATCGCGCGCTGCTGAACCGCGCGGCGCTGAAAGCTGTGGGATATACCAAAGAGACGCCGGATCCGGCGGGCGGCGAGATCGTCCGCGATAGCCACGGCAACCCGACCGGGATGCTGATCGCCAAACCAAACGCCATGATCCTCTACGCCACCCTGGCCAAAGGGCCGAAGCTGCCGCTGGATCTGCAGGTGAACTCCACCCGCCAGTTTATGCGCGAGCTGAACCGGCTGGGGCTGACCAGCGCCATCGACGCCGGGGGCGGTTTCCAGAACTACCCGGAAGATTACGAAATTATCGAACAGCTGCATGCGAAAGAGCAAATGACCGTGCGCATCGCCTACAACCTGTTTACCCAGCGGCCGAAGCAGGAGCTGGAGGACTTCGAACGCTGGACCGACATGCTGAAGCCGGGGCAGGGGACCGACTTCTATCGCGCCAACGGCGCCGGCGAGATGCTGGTGTTTTCGGCGGCGGATTTTGAAGATTTCCTGCAGCCGCGGCCGGATCTGCCGCAAGGCATGGAGGATGAGCTGGAGCGGGTGGTGCGCCACCTGGTGGAACATCGCTGGCCGTTCCGCCTGCATGCCACCTACGACGAGTCCATCAGCCGGATGCTGGACGTGTTTGAGAAGGTGAACCGCGACATTCCGTTTAACGGCCTGCACTGGTTCTTCGACCATGCCGAGACCATTACCGAGCGCAACATTGAGCGGGTGAAGGCGCTGGGGGGCGGCATTGCGGTGCAGCACCGGATGGCTTTCCAGGGCGAATATTTTGTCGATCGCTACGGCAAAGAGGCGGTGAAACATACGCCGCCGGTGGCGAAAATGCTGGAGCTGGACGTACCGGTAGGGTTGGGGACCGATGCCACCCGCGTCGCCAGCTATAACCCGTGGACCGCGCTGTACTGGCTGGTATCCGGGCGCACCGTCGGCGGGATGGCGATGTATGACGACAACAACCGGCTGCCGCGCGATGTCGCGCTGGAGCTGTGGACGGCGGGCAGCGCCTGGTTCTCCAGCGAGCAGGGGAAAAAGGGCCGTCTGGCCGCCGGTCAGCTTGCCGATCTGGTGGTGCTGTCGAAGGACTATTTCAGCGTCGCGGAAGAGGAGATCAAAGGCATTGAGTCGGTGCTGACGGTGGTTGACGGCAAAGTGGTGTATGCCGCCGGTCACTTCTCGCCGCTGGCGCCGCCGCCGATTCCAGTGCTGCCGGAGTGGTCGCCGGTGGCGAAGGTCCCGGGCCATTACCGTTCCGCTCCGCCGGCGGCGGCTAAAATTGGCGCCATGGTACAGATGCACCAGTGCTGCGGTAGCTGCGGCGTTCACGGCCATCAGCATGATATCGCGCGGAAATCGTCGATCCCGGTCTCCGACGAGCAGGCCTTCTGGGGCGTGCTGGGCTGCTCCTGCTTTGCCTTCTGATGCCTGACGCCTCCGCCCCGGTAGCTCAGGGGCGGAGGTCTCAGCCACCTTTCACGCATCAATAGCGCTGCTGTGAGCCAAATAGCGCCATGCGGCGGGCAATCATCTCGCGTACCGGCTGCAGTCCCTGGGCGATCACTTTCCGCGGATCGTTCACATCGTGCCCGGTGTCGGCAGCGAAGATCGCCTTCACCTGCTGGCACCAGGCGTACATATTTTCGGTATTAACGTTAATCTTGGCGGTGCCGCAGGCAATCGCCCGGCGCATATCCTCATCGGCAATACCGGTGCCGCCATGCAGTACCAGCGGAACCTTCACCCGCTCGGCAATGGCTTTCATCTCGCTAAATCCCAGCCTGGCTTTGCCTTTATACAGGCCATGGGTGGAGCCCAGCGCGGCGGCGAGGCAGTCCACCTGGGTTTCTGTCACTAGGGTGTAGCACTCCTGCGGATCGGCATAGATGACTTCGGAATTGACAATGCCGTCTTCGCTACCAGCGATAGTCCCCAGTTCGGCCTCCACGGAGATACCTTTGCTGTGCGCCAGCGTCACCAGGTGGCGGGTAATGGCCAGGTTTTCCCTGAACGGCAGATGCGAGCCATCAAACATAATGGAACTGAAGCCGGCGGCGATCGCCGCTTCGCAGGCCTCCCGGGTGGTGCCATGATCCAGATGCAGCGCCACCGGAACATCAATATGTAAATACTCCATGGCGTTAACCACGATGTCATGAATACATTTTAACCCGAGCATATGCTTAACCGTGCCGCCGGACACGCCCAAAATAACCGGTGAGCGGCACTGCTGGGCGGTGCTTAATACGGCGCCAACCCATTCCAGATTATTAATGTTGAACTGACCGACGGCGTAGCCGTCCCTCAGGGCATGCTGAAGCATGTCCTTCATCGACACTAACATATTCACCTCTTGATATTTATTAAATACAGTTATTCTTCAAAATATTGCTTTAAGTTTCTCTCGTAGCTATTTAACGAGTGGTGGACGACCGCCAGGTCCGGCATAGATTCCCGTACCCCTTTTTTCTCAATAGAAATGGCGGCGGTGAGGCTGGCAAATAAAATAATATTATCTATGTGCCATGAGTAGTGGACGCCATAGGTGAAGGCGCCGTGAAATACATCCCCGGCTCCGGTGGTATCCACGGCATTGCACAGCCAGGAAGGAACGATCTGCAGCATACCGCTTTTTAAAAAAGCGCAGCCTTTTTCGCCAAGGGTAATAAATGCCTCGCCGCGGCAAATTTTATTCAGCTCAATCAGCGCCGCTTTAATTTCTGCTTCGGTGCTCAGAGAGCGATAGCTCATATAGTCGCGGGCAAAATGTTCGCTCACCACAAAATAGTCGGTCCAGGCCGCCAGTTTAATATTGCTGGCACGCAGTGACCCGCCGTCCATCACGACTCTGGCGTTGGGTAGTTTCTTAATTAAATATTCACTGATTTCCGCCTCATGGCCGTCAATTAAAATAGTGACTGGCTCCTCGGCGGCAATCAGTCGCTCGGCGAGGTCGTCCAGTTTGAGCTTTTGATCGTAGGTCAGGGAAGGCGGTGTTTGCATCTTGCGGGTAATAATCGTCCGCGAACCCGTTAAGCGATTGACGAGCACCGAGGCCAGCGGGGTGATCATGTCATCGGAGAAAACCACCTGGCTGGTATCCACGCCCGCTTCGGCAAACTCATCGATAATGCGCTGACCGTAAAGATCCTGATGCAGATGGCCGATGTAATAGACCTCCTCCCCCCATAATCCCAGCAGCCAGGCCGCATTGGCCGCCGGGCCGCCGCCGCTTTCGATAAAATCATGACAAAAGTTTTTAGTATTCTCCTGGGGCCATTCATTGAGAAAGAAAAACTGATCGAAACAAGCAAATCCAATGGACAAAATAGCCATAACCACTCCTGATTATTTGTCAGCGGCGGGAAGCTTGACCGTCCCGCCGGGAAAAATGACCTCGCTTATTCATTTTTCTGCTTGGCGATAAGCTCCTCATAGCTGAGCGTGTTGCCCACCACTCGTACCTGACGGAAGCAGAAAGGCGCCAGCAGCGCGACGAGCAGCGCCAGACAAATCAGGTAGATAGTGACCTGGCCAAACTGGGTAAACGCGTTACCGATAATGATGCCCCACACCGCGAAGTCGAAATCGGCGAAGGTGCTGTTTTCAAACCCGAGGTTGCCGAGCGCCGGCAGCAGCATCGCCGGCAGGAAGGCCAGGAAGATCCCGCCGATAAAGGCGGCGATGATACAACCGCGCTTACCGCCCAGCTTGTCGGCAAAGACCCCGGAGGTACCGCCGCAGAAGAAGTGCGGCACCATGCCGGGAATAATCAGCGCCATGCCCAGTCCGCCGAGCATGAGCATCCCGACCAGCCCGCCCACAAAGGAGCTGATGAATCCCACCACCACTGCGGTGGGGCTAAAGGTGAAGAACACCGCGCAGTCAACGGCCGGGATGGAGTCCGGGATCAGTTTCTGGCTGATGCCCTGGAATGCCGGCACCAGATCGCCCAGGATCAAGCGCACGCCGTTGTAGACAATGGCTACGCCAACGGCGAACTGCAGACCGGTCAGCACGGAGAAGATCAGCATGTTCTGGTCGGTGATGGTGCTCAGGTACGCCGACCCGGCGACAGCGCTGCAGACAAAGTAGATGACAAACATCACGATACCGGTGGTGACGGTGGTATCGCGCAGAAAACCCCATTTCTCTGAGATTTCGGTATCGGCGAAGGAGTTTGCCGGATTACCGGTCCGGCTGGCGATCCACGCCGAGAGGTAGTAGCCCAGTGAGCCGAAATGGCCCATGGCGATCCCGCCGTCCTCGGTCACCTGCCTGGTGTAACGCTGGCCAATGGCGGGGGAGATGGCCGACCATGAGCCCAGCAGGAATCCGCCGATCAGGATCAACATCCAGCCCTGGAACTCCGCCGCCTGCAGGACGGCGGAGAACAGGCAGGCGAGAAAGAATGAGTGATGACCGGTGAGAAAGATATATTTATATTTTGTGCAGCGGGCAATGATCAGATTGAAAATAAAGCCCAACAGCAAAATACTCATGGTTTCCACGCCCAGCATCTTCTGGGCGACGGAGACAATGGCTTCATTGTTCGGAATAACGCCGCGGATATTAAATCCCGCTTCGATAATGCCGCCCAACGGGTTGAGATTGGCAACGATAACGCCTGCGCCAGCGCTCAACATCAAATAGCCTAAAATCGGCTTTAATGTGCCGGTAAGGAGTTTGTTGCCGGGGGAGCGCAGCGCCACTAAGCCAACGAAGGCGATAAGCCCCATTAAAAAAGCGGGTTGACTGAATATTTCCGTTAAGAAACTAAGAATAGCCTGCATGGTCGTTCCCTCTATGCTGATTAAGAGTGAGTCGCAGCAATTTTCATCAGCGCGTCGGTAATATCCTCGGCGATTTTTGCTTTATGGACATAGCTGCGAATAATGGCGACATGACAGTGGGCCGGAAATTGATTTGCCAGTTCTTTGATCGTGACATAAAGGTCGGCTTTTTCCCCGACGGCGTTAGCAAAATCGACCGAGGCGACGTCCGCTTTGATACCTAATTCTTCACAGATCTTCTTCACATTATTCGCAGCCATCAATGAACTGCCAATACCGTTACCACAAACCGTTCTGATAACTAACATAATGACTACTCCATTTGTTTTTGGATGAAATGTAAGACTGAATTCACGTCAGTTTCCTGCTGAAGAAAGGTCACGATATCTGACTCGATCAGCGAGGCTATCAGTTGGATCATTTTGATATGACTGTCAGCATCGGCGCCGGCGATGGCGATGACGACGGTAACCGGATCGAACTCATCGTGGCCGAAGGTCACTGGCGTGGCGGTGGTGACAAGCGAAAATCCGGTCTGCAATGCCCCTTTTTCCGGGCGGGCGTGCGGCATGGCAATCCCGTCATCTATCACGATGGCGGCGCCAAAATCTTCGTATACCGTCAGCATCTTGCTGACATATTCGGCGCTGCAAATCTGACGCCTGGCGAGTAATGAACCCGCCAGTTCGATGGCCTCTTCCGCATGGGAAATATTCTGCTTCAGGGCGATTAACGTCGGGTCAAAAATAATATCCATTCTCTTCTCCTGAACGTATTCCTGTTCCTGAGTAAAATCATGACCAAATACATTGATAAAAATGATGGATGAGATCACATCCGCGGTTTTAAATATTGATGGCGATCACATCGACGGCAAAGTGCCGGCAGAAAACCATATAAATAATTTATATTATTTTCAGTGGGTTACGGAGTGGTCGAGATTTGGCGCTGAAATTTGACAGAGAAAAAATGAGAGGAAGAGCGAAATTTTTCGGCAGAAGTGTATTCCTGGTCACAAATATCGCCGGGTCATTTTCCTAAATTTTGACGTCGCTAACAAAAAAGGCCCGCCTGAGCGAGCCTTTTATAAAAACGTGTGCCGATTACAGGCTGGAGACGTTTTCGGTCAGGTATTTTGCAACGCCTTCCGGAGAGGCAGCCATACCTTCTTTTCCTTTTTCCCACTGCGCCGGGCAAACTTCGCCGTGCTCTTCGTGGAACTGCAGCGCGTCAACCATGCGCAGCATTTCGTCGATGTTACGGCCCAGCGGCAGGTCGTTAACCACCTGGTGGCGAACCACGCCGTTAGCGTCGATCAGGAAGGAACCGCGCAGGGCAACGCCTTCGTCCGGATGCTCGATACCGTAAGCTTTCTGGATTTCACGTTTGATGTCAGCAACCATCGCGTATTTAACCGGGCCGATGCCGCCCTGGTCTACCGGGGTGTTACGCCATGCGTTGTGCACGAACTCGGAGTCGAAGGAAACGCCAACGACTTCTACGCCGCGTTTCTGGAATTCTTCGTAACGTTTGTCGAACGCGATCAGCTCAGACGGGCAAACGAAGGTGAAGTCCATTGGCCAGAAGAACAGAACGGTAGGTTTACCGTTGGTGTGCTGTTTGAAATTGAATTTCTCAACGATCTCACCATTACCCAGCACAGCGGCTGCAGTAAAATCCGGCGCTTGACGAGTGACCAGAACCATTTGATTCTCCTGTAATTACTAAGGTTATTTAAAACGCAACGCCGGCAAGTATAGAGCCTGTCCGCCAATAACACAAAGAGGCACCGACAATCGTTCAGCCAGCTTTTACCTATCAATGTCGCAGCGATTACAGCTGTTTGTTTTTCGCCTGACGCATCATCTGCGGATAAAAGCGCCAGAACTGCCCCTCCAGCCGGTCGTAATGGGTATCCAGATCCTGCCAGGAGTCGCGCAGCGCCTCGAGACGCGGGCGGCGGCTGGCCATGCCGTTGAGCACGCGCTGAATAAAATCCATCTCCTGATAGCGCTCCAGCCAGCGCTCCGACCAGAGATATTGGTTGAGATTGACGAAGCGGGGCGGCGAGTCGGGCAGGATGGGGACGATCTGCCGCTCGGCGTAGCGCACGAACTCCTCCAGCGGCAGGTCAGGGGAGAGCTGCGCCCAGTGCTGCGACAGGAAATGATCCCACATGACGTCGAGGGTGATCGGGGCGACGCGGCGGGTCTGCGGGCGAAACCACTCCCGCGCCTCTTTGACTTCCGCCAGGTTGTCAGTCAGCACGTCAATCCGCCGATGCATATAGATGCCGTCAACAATCTCCGCCGGATAGTCGCCCTGCGGGTTGCCGCGCACAAAGTCGGCCATCAGATTGCCGGGCAGCGAACTGTCGGCGAGATGGGCCAGGTGCAGGTGGGCGAGAAAATTCATAGTGACGACATCCTTCAAATACTTTCTGGCGGGCAGAGTGAGCGGTGTAGCGCTGCGCGTCGCCCTGAACGGCAGCCCCGGTGCCCGGATGGCGTGCTGTCTGGCCGCGCGGGGCCCTCTGCCACCGATGATGCATTCGGCTGCCGCATGGCGGCATTCGGAATGATTTGGAATATAGATTATGTCATTCATCCGGAGGGGTAAAGGTTGCAGGCAGACCGCCCCGGCACTAGACTACCCGCCTCTTTATTCAGTCTGAGTTATCGTCATGCGCGTTACCGATTTTGCTTTTGAACTACCCGAATCCCTGATCGCCCACTATCCGATGCCTGAGCGCAGTAGCTGCCGCTTACTCTCCCTGGACGGGCCGACGGGCGCGCTGACGCATGGCACCTTCACCGACATCCTCGATAAGCTCAATCCCGGCGATCTGCTGGTGTTTAACAACACCCGGGTGATCCCGGCGCGTCTGTTCGGCCGCAAGGCCAGCGGCGGCAAGATTGAAGTGCTGGTGGAGCGGATGCTGGATGATAAGCGCATCCTCGCCCATATTCGCGCCTCGAAAGCGCCGAAGCCGGGCGCCGAGCTGCTGCTGGGCGACGACGAGAGCATTCAGGCCACCATGCTGGCGCGTCACGGCGCGCTGTTTGAAGTGGAATTTAACGACGAGCGCCCGGTGCTGGAGATCCTAAACGGGATCGGCCATATGCCGCTGCCGCCCTACATTGATCGCCCGGACGAAGACGCTGACCGCGAGCTCTATCAAACCGTCTACGGTACCCGGCCGGGCGCGGTAGCCGCCCCGACCGCGGGTCTGCACTTCGACGAACCGCTGCTGGATAAACTGCGCGCTAAAGGCGTTGAGATGGCGTTTGTCACCCTGCACGTGGGCGCGGGTACCTTCCAGCCGGTGCGCGTCGACAGCATTGAAGAGCACACGATGCACTCAGAATATGCGGAAGTGCCGCAGGAGGTGGTTGATGCGGTGCTGGCGGCGAAAGCGCGCGGCAATCGCGTGATCGCGGTGGGCACCACCTCGGTACGCTCGCTGGAGAGCGCGGCGCAGGCGGCGAAAGACGCCCTGATCGCGCCTTTCTTCGACGATACGCAGATTTTCATCTATCCGGGTTATCAGTACCAGGTGATCGATGCGCTGGTGACCAACTTCCATCTCCCTGAATCCACACTGATTATGCTGGTGTCGGCGTTTGCGGGTTATCAGCACACCATGAACGCCTATAAGGTAGCGGTGGAGCAGAAATATCGCTTTTTTAGCTACGGGGATGCGATGTTTATCACGTACAATCCGCAGGCTATTTCTGAGCGTCCCTGAAAAGGCCGGCCCGCCGGCTTTTGGCACGCCATGACGCATTTTTAGCCACGGAATCATTCCGTGGCGAGTATCAAAACGTCGGACTGTTTTTCTGACGCAGGAGCAAGCATGAAATTTGAACTGGATACCACCGACGGTCGCGCCCGCCGCGGTCGCCTGGTGTTTGAGCGCGGCGTGGTGGAAACACCGGCCTTTATGCCCGTTGGCACCTACGGCACCGTCAAAGGGATGACGCCGGAAGAGGTGGAAGCCACCGGCGCGCAGATTATTCTCGGCAACACCTTCCACCTGTGGCTGCGCCCGGGTCAGGAGATCATGAAGCTGCACGGCGATCTGCACGATTTTATGCAGTGGAAAGGACCGATCCTGACCGACTCCGGCGGCTTCCAGGTGTTCAGCCTTGGCGATATCCGTAAGATCACCGAGCAGGGCGTCCACTTCCGTAACCCGATCAACGGCGATCCGATTTTCCTCGATCCGGAAAAATCCATGGAGATTCAGTACGATCTCGGTTCCGATATCGTGATGATCTTCGACGAATGTACGCCGTACCCGGCGGACTGGGATTACGCCAAGCGCTCGATGGAAATGTCTCTGCGCTGGGCGAAGCGCAGCCGCGACCGTTTCGATAGCCTTGGCAATAAAAATGCGCTGTTCGGCATCATTCAGGGCAGCGTTTACGAAGATTTACGTGATATCTCGGTGAAAGGTCTGGTAGAGATTGGCTTTGATGGCTACGCTGTCGGCGGTTTGGCGGTCGGCGAGCCGAAGGAAGACATGCACCGTATTCTGGAGCACGTCTGCCCGCAGATCCCGGCCGATAAACCACGATACCTGATGGGCGTCGGGAAGCCGGAAGATCTGGTGGAAGGGGTACGTCGCGGTATCGATATGTTCGACTGCGTCATGCCGACGCGCAACGCGCGTAACGGCCACCTGTTCGTCACCGACGGCGTGGTGAAAATCCGCAACGCGAAGCACAAAAGCGATACCGCGCCGCTGGACGCCGAGTGTGATTGCTATACATGTCGCAATTATTCACGCGCTTACTTGCATCACCTTGACCGTTGCAACGAAATATTGGGCGCGCGTCTCAATACCATTCATAACCTGCGCTACTATCAGCGTTTAATGGCTGGTTTACGCAAGGCTATCGAAGAGGGTAAATTAGAGAGCTTCGTGACCGATTTTTACCAACGTCAGGGGCGCACCGTGCCTCCTTTGAACGTTGATTAATTTTAATAATGAGGGAATTTCAATGAGCTTTTTTATTTCTGATGCGGTAGCGGCAACGGGTGCACCGGCGCAGGGCAGCCCGATGTCTCTGATTCTGATGCTGGTGGTGTTCGGTCTGATTTTTTACTTCATGATCCTGCGTCCACAGCAGAAGCGCACCAAGGAACATAAGAACCTGATGAACTCCATCGCCAAAGGTGATGAAGTGCTGACCAACGGCGGTCTGGTCGGTCGCGTGACCAAAGTAGCGGAAACTGGCTACATTGCTATCGCGCTGAACGATACCACTGAAGTGGTTATCAAACGTGACTTCGTTGCTGCCGTTCTGCCGAAAGGCACCATGAAGGCGCTGTAATCTAACTTTTCCCAAAGGGAACTGCCGTGTTAAACCGTTATCCTTTGTGGAAGTATGTCATGCTGGTCGTCGTCATTGTCGTCGGCCTGATCTATGCGCTTCCCAACCTGTATGGTGAGGATCCGGCTGTTCAAATCACTGGCGCGCGCGGCGTCGCCGCCAGTGAGCAAACGCTGATCCAGGTCCAGAAAACTTTACAAGAAGAAAAAATTACCGCGAAGTCTGTGGCACTGGAAGAGGGCGCTATTCTTGCGCGCTTCGACACCACTGATACCCAGCTGCGTGCGCGTGAAGCGCTGCTTACCGTGTTGGGTGACAAATACGTCGTGGCGCTAAACCTTGCTCCGGCAACCCCACGCTGGCTGGCGGCACTCTATGCCGAGCCGATGAAGCTGGGTCTTGATCTGCGCGGCGGCGTGCACTTCCTGATGGAAGTCGACATGGACACCGCGTTAGGCAAACTGCAGGAACAGAACATCGATAGCCTGCGCAGCGAGCTGCGCGACAAAGGCATTCCTTACGCGACCGTGCGTAAGGAAGACAACTATGGTCTGAGCATCGTCTTCCGCGACAGCGCGGCGCGCGACCAGGCTATCTCTTATCTCAGCCCTCGCCATCGCGATCTGGTGATCTCCTCTCAGGGTGACAACAGCCTGAAAGCGGTGATGACCGATGAGCGCCTGAAAGAAGCTCGTGAGTATGCGGTTCAGCAGAACATTAACATTCTGCGTAACCGTGTGAACCAGCTGGGCGTCGCCGAACCGCTGGTTCAGCGTCAGGGCGCTGACCGCATCGTGGTTGAGCTGCCGGGTATCCAGGATACCGCGCGGGCGAAGGAGATCCTTGGCGCGACCGCGACCCTCGAGTTCCGTCTGGTCAATACCAACGTGGACCAGTCCGCTGCCGCCTCAGGCCGCGTGCCAGGCGACTCGGAAGTGAAAGAGACGCGTGAAGGCCAGCCGGTGGTGCTGTACAAGCGGGTGATCCTGACCGGTGACCATATCACCGACTCGACCTCCAGCATGGATGAGTACAACCAGCCGCAGGTCAACATCTCGCTGGACAGCGCGGGCGGCAACATCATGTCCAACTTCACCAAGGACAACATCGGCAAGCCGATGGCGACCCTGTTCGTGGAGTATAAAGACAGCGGTAAGAAAGACGCCAACGGTCGCGCTATCCTGGCGAAAGAGGAAGAGGTGATTAACATCGCCAACATCCAGTCGCGCTTGGGCAACAGCTTCCGTATTACCGGTATCAGCAACCCGAACGAAGCTCGCCAGCTGTCGCTGCTGCTGCGTGCCGGCGCGTTGATTGCGCCGATTCAGATCGTCGAAGAGCGGACTATCGGCCCAACCCTTGGCATGCAGAACATCAAGCAGGGTCTGGAAGCCTGTCTGGCCGGTCTGGTGGTCTCTATCCTGTTCATGATCCTCTTCTATAAGAAGTTCGGTCTGATTGCGACCTCGGCGCTGATTGCCAACCTGGTGCTGATTGTCGGCATTATGTCCCTGATCCCGGGGGCGACGCTGACCATGCCGGGCATCGCGGGTATCGTGTTAACCCTTGCGGTGGCGGTCGATGCTAACGTTCTGATCAACGAGCGTATCAAAGAAGAGCTGAGCAACGGGCGTACCGTTCAGCAGGCGATTGACGAAGGTTATCGCGGCGCGTTCAGCTCGATCTTCGACGCCAACGTGACGACGCTTATCAAAGTGATCATCCTGTACGCGGTCGGTACCGGTGCCATTAAAGGGTTTGCGATTACCACCGGTATCGGTATCGCGACCTCAATGTTTACCGCTATCGTCGGCACCCGTGCCATCGTGAACCTGCTGTACGGCGGCAAGCGCGTTAAAAAGCTGTCTATCTGAGGAGTGCGTTGTGGCACAGGAATATACTGTTGAACAATTGAACCACGGCCGTAAAGTCTGGGACTTTATGCGCTGGGATTACTGGGCCTTCGGCATTTCAGGCTTTCTGCTGATTGTGTCGATCGCCATCATCGGCGTCCGCGGCTTTAACTGGGGTCTCGATTTCACCGGCGGTACGGTGATCGAAATTACCCTTGAGAAGCCGGTCGATCTGGACCAGATGCGCGATTCCCTGCAGAAAGCGGGCTTTGAAGAGCCGCAGGTGCAGAACTTTGGCAGCAGCCGCGACATCATGGTACGTATGCCGCCGGTGCATGACGCCAACGTCAGCCAGGAGCTGGGCAGCAAGGTCGTGACGGTGATTAACGAATCGACCAGCCAGAACGCGGCGGTGAAGCGTATTGAGTTTGTCGGCCCGAGCGTCGGCGCGGACCTTGCGCAAACCGGCGCCCTGGCGCTGATTGCCGCGCTGGTCTGTATCCTGATCTACGTCGGCTTCCGCTTCGAATGGCGTCTGGCGGCGGGGGTGGTTATCGCCCTGGCGCACGACGTGGTGATCACCATGGGGGTGCTGTCGCTGTTCCATATCGAGATCGACCTGACCATTGTGGCCTCGTTGATGTCGGTTATCGGCTACTCGCTGAACGACAGTATCGTGGTATCGGACCGTATCCGTGAAAACTTCCGTAAGATCCGCCGCGGTACGCCGTACGAGATCTTCAACGTGTCGTTGACCCAGACGCTGCACCGTACCTTGATCACCTCCGGGACCACCCTGATGGTGATCCTGATGCTGTTCCTGTTCGGCGGCCCGATTCTGGAAGGCTTCTCGCTGACCATGCTGATCGGTGTCTCCATCGGTACGGCTTCTTCTATCTACGTCGCCTCCGCGCTGGCGTTGAAGCTGGGCATGAAGCGCGAGCATCTGCTGCAGCAGAAGGTCGAAAAAGAAGGGGCGGACCAGCCGTCTATTCTGCCGTAATACGGTTCAGTAGAAATAACGCAATCCCGGCCAGGCGGCCGGGATTTTTTTTGCCCGCGACAAAACCTGCTGACAGTATGCTGTCAGGAGCCCTCCCATACACTCCTTCTGAACTCACTAACGAGCAGGAGGAAGTATGAATAACGTGATTAACTGGTTTGAAATTCCGGTCGCCGATATGGATCGCGCCGTCGCGTTTTATGAGCCGGTGATGCAGGTGACACTGCGTCGCGAAACCATGGACTGCGCCGAGCTGGCGGTGTTCCCGCATCAGGATCCGGCCCCCGGCGGCGCGCTGGCCAAATTTGAGGGTATCGCGCCCTCTGCGCAGGGCGCTATTATTTACCTGCATACAGACCATCTTGCCGCCACCCTCGACCGCGTTGCCTCGGCGGGTGGGGCATGTGTTTTCGGGCCGCTGACGCTGCCGAATGATATTGGCACCATCGCGCTGTTTACTGACAGCGAGGGCAACCGCGTCGGCCTGCACCAACCGGCTTAACCTGAACTTTTTGTGAAGTGAGACATGACCCGACGCGCCGACCGTTTATTTCAGATTGTGCAGATCCTGCGCGGCAGGCGGCTCACTACCGCCGCGCTGCTGGCGGAGCGGCTGGGCGTGTCGGAGCGCACCGTGTATCGCGATATTCGCGATCTCTCCCTCTCCGGCGTGCCGGTGGAGGGCGAGGCGGGGAGTGGTTATCGCCTGCTGGCGGGCTACGATCTGCCGCCGCTGATGCTGACCACCAAAGAATCCGAAGCGCTGATCGCCGCGATCCGGCTGCTGAAAACCTGGGGCGGCGAGGCGCTGTCGCAATCGCTGGAGTCTGCCCAGGAGAAGATGCTGGCGATCCTGCCGGAGGCGCGCCGGCGCCAGGCGGAGCAGACCCGCCTGTTTGCCCCCGATCTCGGCGCCCATCGCTATGCCAAAACCTTCTTTGACGTCATTCATCAGGCGGTCTCCAGCCAGCAGGTGCTGGCGCTGCGCTATCAGGATGAGTCCGGTCGGGTGACCGAGCGCGACGTGCTGCCGCTGGGGCTGTTTTTCTGGGGGGAGCGCTGGCTGCTGGTGGCCTGGTGCGAGCTGCGCAATGATTATCGCAACTTTCGCCTCGACCGCTGTCTGGCGGTCAGGGCGACCGAGCGTCGATTCAGCGAGTGCGCCGACCGCTCGTTAAGCGATTTTCTGCGCAAGGTCCGCTGCGACGTGTGGGAGAAATAAAAACGCCCGGGTGGCCCGGGCGCTGTCCTGCCGTTTCAGCAATCAGAAGTTGTAACCAACCACGAAGTAACCACCCCAACCGGTTGAGCGGACGCTGAAATCGCCATCGCCGAAGTTCAGCTTGGCATCGTCAGCCCACTGGCCGCCGTTATGGAAGTAACGGGCCACCACCGAGTAGTGCCAGTGCGCATAGTTCAGCGCCAGGATATGGCTGGAGGCGATGGAGTTGCTGGTGCGCGCGTGCTTCCCGTTCAGATCGTAGAAGTTGTCATCGCCGAGGTCAGAGCCCCAGTCGAAGTTGGTGAAGCCGATGTAGCTCAGCGAACCGCCCCACAGGTCGGTCAGCGGCACAAAGTATTTCACTTTGAAGCGGTAGCCGTCCCACTCGTTTTCGTTGGACGCGCCGTAGTTCTGCCACTGGTATTTGGCGTAGACGTTCAGCGACAGGCTCATCGGCAGGCCGGTGTCGATATCGGTACCCAGACCCATATACCAGGTGCTCTGCTCCTGGGAGTCATTGCGGCCCATATCGTAGATATAGTTGTTCGCGAAATACCACTCTTTGAACGGCCCGAAGCTCAGGTCGGTGTTGGTCAGCTTATCGATAGAGAAGCGCGGTTCGATCTCCATAAACAGCGGGGAGCCGTTGTTCCAGATACCTTTTGCCGTGCTGTTGCCGCCGAAGAATACCGGGGCATCGATATAGCCGTAGAAATCAAACCAGTCTTTTTTGGCGAACGCTTCGTATTCCAGGTAGGTATCGTTACGGATCTGCGGTCCAAAACGGGTGTGGTAGCTACCCACCACGTTAACACTCTGGTGCCACCAGTCAGACAGATACTGCGGTTTATCGTTTTCTGCCGCGCCCGCGGTAAAAGAAGTGGAGAGCGCCACAACCGCACCCGCTGCCAGTAATGTTTTTTTCATAGGAATGCCACTGTTTAAATTGAGCCTGAAGGCGTTAAAAGAAGTGCCGAAGCGTTTCTAAATATTTCGTGTTTCTGTGGGGGTCTATTATAGGAATCATTGCTCACAAAAATACGTGTTGTTTCACATAACCAGAACATGCGTAATCGATTGCGTTCACGATTCTATGCATTTCTTGACAAAATGCTACTGAAAATCGCGATGCAGAACGATTTCTAATGAACTCTTGCGAAAAGTTGTAAGTGGATAAGAATAACGGGACAGGGCGTCGCCGGGCAGGGGGAAGCCCGGCGGCAAGGCTTACTGCGCGGCGGCGGGCTGGATATCGTGGACGCGAATAAAACCGACTTTGTCCGGCGTCACGTTCAGGCGCAGCGGGATATCGACATCGCTGGGGGCGAGAATGCTGGCCGGGGCGCTGATCAATTGATCCTGAACATTCACTTCCTGGTAGCTGTGGGTAGTACCGGTGATCTGTCCGGAGGCGACGGTGGCGGTAAAGGCCGGCAGCGGATCGTTGGATTCGCCCTGAATACGTAAGGTCAGGCGTGACCCGTCGCCATCCGGCGTAATGCTCGCCACCGACATGCGCAGGGTGCCGATCTGGCTCTCCAGCCGCGCCGGGGTTTTCGCCTCCGGCAGCAGATAGACGCCGCGGGTGGATTTCGCGTTCAGCGCGTTTTGCTGGGTAATTTTGATCGTTTGCTGATTTAGCTGGGTCATCTCCTGGCTCAGCGTACTCACGCTCTGGTGCATCTGGCGGATTTCGCTTTGCTGGGCGCAGGCGGTCAGGGTAAACAGGCTGCCCGCGATGGCGAGTTTCAGGTAACGTCTTGTCATGGTCAGGATTCCGTTTGCAGAGGATGCTTAATGGTAGCCAAACCGCCTGACTCTCCCATAGATCCTTTGTCTCAAAAGCTCTTTCTTTGTAGTCAGGTCACTTCGCGGTAAACTACCCTTCAGTTTAACTACCTGTCAGGACGCGCTATGCATTGCCCTTTCTGTTTCGCCGTGGATACCAAAGTGATCGACTCTCGTCTGGTAGGGGAAGGCTCTTCCGTGCGTCGCCGTCGGCAGTGTCTGGTCTGTAATGAGCGCTTTACTACCTTCGAAGTGGCGGAGCTGGTCATGCCGCGGGTGGTGAAGAGTAACGATGTGCGTGAACCCTTCAACGAAGACAAGCTGCGCAGTGGGATGCTGAAAGCGCTGGAGAAACGTCCGGTCAGCGCCGATGACGTCGAAATGGCGGTCAACCATATCAAAACCCATCTGCGCGGCACCGGCGAGCGCGAAGTGGCCAGCAAAATGATCGGCAACCTGGTGATGGAGCAGCTGAAAAAACTGGATAAAGTCGCCTATATTCGCTTTGCGTCGGTCTATCGCAGCTTCGAAGATATCAAAGAATTCGGCGAAGAGATCGCCCGCTTACAGGACTAAGCCATGCAGGACGAAATGTACATGGCGCGTGCGCTCAAGCTCGCCGCCCGCGGTCGCTTTACCACCCATCCTAACCCTAACGTTGGCTGCGTCATTGTTAAAGACGGCGAGATCGTCGGCGAAGGGTTCCACTATCGCGCCGGCGAGCCGCATGCCGAAGTGCACGCCCTGCGGATGGCCGGGGAAAAGGCGCGAGGCGCCACCGCCTACGTCACCCTCGAGCCCTGCAGCCACCACGGTCGTACGCCGCCGTGCTGCGACGCCCTGATTGCCGCCGGCGTCAGCCGCGTGGTCGCCGCGATGCAGGATCCTAACCCGCAGGTGGCGGGGCGCGGCCTGTACCGTCTGCAGCAGGCCGGTATTGACGTCAGCCACGGGCTGATGATGAACGAGGCGGAAGCGCTGAATAAGGGCTTCCTGAAGCGGATGCGCACCGGTTTTCCCTGGGTCCAGCTCAAGCTGGGCGCCTCGCTGGACGGCCGCACGGCGATGGCCAGCGGCGAAAGCCAGTGGATCACCTCCCCGCAGGCGCGACGCGACGTGCAGCGTTTGCGCGCCCAGAGCCATGCTATCCTGACCAGCAGCGCCACCGTGCTGGCGGACGATCCGGCGCTGACCGTGCGCTGGCAGGAGCTGAGCGCCGATACCCAGGCGCTGTATCCCGAAGAGAATTTGCGCCAGCCGCTGCGCGTCGTTATCGACAGCCAGAACCGCGTCACGCCTGAGCATCGTATGGTGCAGCAGGCGGGGGAAATGCTGTTTGCCCGCCTGGGCGCCGATGAGCGCCAGTGGCCGGACAGCGTGCGCACGCTGCTGGTTCCGGAACATAACGGCCATCTCGATCTGGTGCTGCTGATGATGCTGCTTGGCAAACAGCAGATCAACAGCATCTGGGTGGAGGCGGGGGCCACGCTTGCCGGGGCGCTGCTGCAGGCGGGCCTGGTCGACGAGCTTATCGTCTATATTGCGCCTAAACTGTTAGGCAATGCGGCGCGTGGATTATGCGCGCTGCCGGGGCTTGAAGAACTGAGCCAGGCGCCCCATTTCAAATTCAATGAGATACGTCAGGTTGGCCCGGATGTCTGCCTGCATTTAACCACTGCGTGAGGCTTTCCTGATTATTAGGAAGCAGCGCTCAGAATAATATGATAAAATCCGCCCCCCTTGCGGGGCACATGAACCCGAAGGAAGAGTATGAACATTATTGAAGCTAACGTTGCTACCCCGGACGCTCGCGTCGCCATCACCATTGCGCGTTTCAACAACTTTATCAATGACAGCCTGCTGGAAGGTGCGATTGACGCCCTGAAACGCATTGGTCAGGTAAAAGATGAAAACATCACCGTTGTTTGGGTTCCAGGCGCGTACGAGCTGCCGCTGGCGGCTGGCGCACTGGCGAAAACCGGTAAATATGACGCGGTGATTGCGCTGGGTACGGTGATTCGCGGCGGTACCGCCCACTTTGAATATGTGGCTGGCGGTGCCAGCAATGGCCTGGCGCACGTCGCTCAGGACAGCGAAATCCCGGTAGCCTTTGGTGTTCTGACCACTGAAAGTATTGAACAAGCCATCGAGCGCGCTGGCACCAAAGCCGGTAACAAAGGCGCTGAAGCTGCGCTGACCGCGCTGGAAATGATTAACGTATTGAAAGCCATCAAGGCCTGATTTTTGTAAGGGGAATTCCGTGAAACCTGCTGCTCGTCGCCGCGCCCGTGAGTGTGCCGTTCAGGCGCTCTACTCCTGGCAGTTGTCCCACAACGACATCGCTGATGTCGAATACCAGTTCCTGGCGGAACAGGACGTAAAAGATGTTGATGTTCTGTATTTCCGCGAACTGCTGTCCGGAGTGGCGACTAACAGCGCGTACCTCGACGGCCTGATGAAGCCCTACCTGTCCCGTCAGCTGGAAGAGCTGGGTCAGGTGGAAAAAGCGGTGCTGCGTATCGCGCTGTTTGAGCTATCCAAACGTGATGACGTACCGTATAAAGTGGCCATCAATGAAGCTATCGAACTGGCGAAAACCTTCGGCGCTGAAGATAGCCACAAGTTCGTCAACGGCGTGCTGGACAAAGCGGCTCCGGTAATTCGTCCCCACAAGAAGTAAACTGCAGGCCGGGTTTTGCGAGGGTCGCCTCGCAACCCGGCCTTATTTATTATTTTGCTGAGGCATAACGTATGGCATGTGGCGAATTCTCCCTGATTGCCCGTTATTTTGATCGCGTTAAAAGCGCTCGTCTTGATGTCGAAACCGGTATCGGCGACGACTGCGCTCTCCTGAATATTCCCGAGAAAAAAACGCTGGCAATCAGCACCGACACTCTGGTGGCGGGCAATCACTTCTTACCCGATATCGACCCGGCCGACCTCGCCTATAAAGCGCTGGCGGTAAACCTGAGCGACCTCGCGGCGATGGGCGCGGAGCCGGCGTGGCTCACCCTGGCGCTGACCTTGCCGGAGGTGGATGAAGCCTGGCTGGAAGCCTTCAGCGACAGCCTGTTTGTCCAGCTTGACTACTACGATATGCAGCTGATTGGCGGCGATACCACCCGCGGCCCGCTCGCCATGACCCTGGGTATCCACGGCTTTGTGCCGCCAGGGCGCGCCATGAAACGTTCAGGCGCGAAGCCGGGAGACTGGATCTATGTCACCGGCACCCCGGGGGACAGCGCCGCCGGCCTGGCGCTGTTGCAGAACCGTCTGACGGTGGATGCGCCGACGGATGCCGATTACCTGCTGGCCCGTCACCTGCGTCCGATGCCCCGCGTGCTGCAGGGCCAGGCGCTGCGCGACCTGGCGACGTCGGCCATCGATCTCTCCGACGGCCTGATCTCCGATCTGGGTCATATTCTCAAAGCCAGCGACTGCGGCGCGCGCATCGATCTTGATGCCATGCCGTACTCCGACGCCATGCTGCGCCAGGTTGAGCCCGAGCAGGCGCTGCGCTGGGCGCTCGCCGGTGGAGAAGATTACGAACTGTGCTTTACCGTACCGGAACTGAACCGCGGGGCGCTGGACGTGGCCCTTGGCCATCTAGGCGCGCGTTTTACCTGTATCGGACAGATTGCGCCGGAGAGCGAAGGTCTGCAGTTTATCCGCGACGGTAAGCCGGTCACGCTTGATTTAAAGGGATACGATCACTTTGCGTAGTCGAGACGAGGCGCTTAGCCGCCTGAGTATGCGTAATCCGTGGCATCTGCTGGCGACCGGCTTTGGCAGCGGCTTAAGCCCGGTGGTGCCGGGGACGATGGGCTCGCTGGCGGCGATCCCGTTCTGGTATCTGATGACTTTTCTCCCCTGGCAGCTCTACTCGCTGGTGGTGATGATGAGCATCTGTATCGGAGTCTATCTGTGCCATCGTACGGCCAAAGATATGGGCACCCATGACCACGGCAGCATCGTCTGGGACGAGTTCGTCGGGATGTGGATCACCCTGATGGCGCTGCCGACCCTCGACTGGCAGTGGGTGGCCGCCGGCTTCGTCATTTTCCGTATCTTCGATATGTGGAAACCGTGGCCGATTCGCTGGTTTGACCGCAATATTCACGGCGGAATGGGGATCATGGTGGACGATATCGTCGCCGGCGTGATCTCCGCCGGCGTGCTGTATGTTATTGGCCATCACTGGCCGATCGGTCTGCTTTGACCGCTTCTCCCCGGCAGCGCCATGCTGTCGGGGAAATCACGCCCGTCACTTAAATCCCACCACCGGATGCGGCTGATAGGGCGCCTCCAGTTTTTCGATCTGTTCCGAAGATAGCGTCAAATCCACCGCCAGCAGCAGGTCATCGAGCTGCTCCTGACGCGACGGACCGATAATCGGCGCGGCGACGCCGGGCTTGCTTAACAGCCAGGCGAGGGCGACCTGCGCGCGACTGGCGTCGAGCTCTTCCGCCACGTCCGCAAGATTCCCGGCAATTTGCGCGTCGTTCTCTTCGCTGGTGCTGTAAAGCGATTTGCCGAACTCATCCGATACCAGCCGGGCGGTGGTCTCACCCCATGGGCGGGTCAGCCTGCCGCGCGCCAGCGGGCTCCACGGGATCACCGCCACGCCGTTACACTGGCACAGGGGCAGCATCTCATTCTCTTCTTCCCGGTAAATCAGGTTGTAGTGATCCTGCATGGTGACGAAGCGCGCCCAGCCGTTCTGCTGCTGAAGCGCCAGCGCCTGGGCAAACTGCCGGGCATGCATGGACGAGGCGCCGATATAGCGCGCTTTGCCGGCTTTCACCACCTCGTCCAGCGCTTCGAGCGTCTCTTCAATCGGGGTGCTGTAGTCCCAGCGGTGGATCTGCAACAGGTCGACATAGTCCATCCCGAGACGGCGCAGGCTGTCGTCGATGGAGCGCAGGATCTGCGCCCGGGAAAGCCCTTCCGCCAGATCGCCGACCTGGTGATAGACCTTGGTGGCGACAATCACCTCATCGCGGCGGGCAAAGTCGCGCAGGGCGCGGCCGACGATCTCTTCGCTACTGCCGTCGGAGTAGCTGTTTGCGGTATCGAAGAAGTTGATGCCGCCTTCAATGGCGTGCTGAATGAGCGGGCGACTGCTCTCTTCCGGAAGCGTCCAGGCGTGCCTGCCGCGGTCCGGCTCGCCGAAGGTCATGCAGCCGAGGCAGAGTCGGGAAACACGTAAGGCAGTATCGCCGAGGGGGATATAGTGCATAGTGCGCTCCTGCTATTCATCAAGGGTATCCCTTAAGCATAGCAGGAGCGGGAGGGGCGATTATGCCAGCCAGTCGAGGATTTTGGCTTCAATGCCGGCGGCATCAAGGCCGAGGTCGGCGCGGATCTCTTCCTGAGTGCCCTGCGGAATAAAGACATCCGGCAGGCCAATATTGAGTACCGGTACCGCCCGGCGATGGGCCATCAGCACTTCATTCACGCCGCTGCCGGCGCCGCCCATAATGGCGTTCTCTTCCAGCGTCACCAGAACGTCGTGCTCGCCTGCCAGCTGCAGGATCAGCGCGGTATCCAGCGGCTTCACAAAGCGCATATCCACCAGGGTGGCGTTGAGTTTGTCCGCCACCGCCGCGGCTTCCGGCAGCAGGGTGCCGAAGTTAAGGATCGCTACCTTCTCGCCCTGGCGCTTCACGACCCCTTTGCCGATCGGCAGCGATGCCAGCGGCTCCAGCGTCGCGCCGGTGCCGCTGCCGCGCGGATAGCGCACCGCGCAGGGTCCGTCGCTGTAGTGGTAGCCGGTGTGCAGCATCTGGCGGCATTCATTTTCATCGCTCGGCGTCATCACCACCATATCCGGAATACAGCGCAGGAAGGAGAGATCGAACGCCCCCTGATGCGTCTGGCCGTCTGCGCCGACAATCCCGGCGCGGTCGATGGCAAACAGCACCGGCAGCTTCTGAATAGCCACATCGTGGATCACCTGATCGTAGGCTCGTTGCAGGAACGTGGAGTAGATGGCGACGACGGGCTTGTAGTCGCCAATCGCCAGTCCGGCGGCGAAAGTGACCGCATGCTGCTCGGCGATGGCGACGTCAAAGTACTGATCGGGGAATTTCTTCGAAAATTCCACCATCCCTGAACCTTCGCGCATCGCCGGGGTGATGGCCATCAGCTTGCTGTCTTTGGCCGCCGTTTCGCACAGCCAGTCGCCGAAGATTTTCGAGTAGGAGGGGAGACCGCCGCTGCTTTTGGGCAGCACGCCGCTGGTATGGTCGAACTTCGGCACCGCGTGGAAAGTGATCGGGTCTTTCTCGGCGGGCTCATAGCCGCGGCCTTTTTTGGTCATAATATGCAGGAACTGCGGGCCCTTCAGGTCGCGCATGTTCTTCAGCGTGCTGACCAGACCGAGCACATCGTGGCCATCCACCGGGCCGATGTAGTTAAAGCCCAGCTCTTCAAACAGCGTCCCAGGCACCACCATGCCTTTGATATGCTCTTCGGTCCGCTTAAGCAGCTCTTTAATCGGCGGTACGCCGGAGAAGACCTTTTTGCCGCCTTCGCGCAGGGTGGAGTAGAGCTTACCGGAGAGCAGCTGCGCCAGATGATTGTTCAGCGCGCCGACGTTCTCAGAGATCGACATTTCATTGTCATTCAGCACCACCAGCAGATCGGGTTTGATATCTCCGGCGTGGTTCATCGCCTCAAACGCCATGCCGGCGGTGATCGCCCCGTCGCCAATCACGCACACCGCGCGCCGCTGCTTATCCTCTTTCGCGGCGGCGATAGCCACCCCGATGCCAGCGGAAATGGAGGTGGAGGAGTGACCGACGCTCAGTACGTCGTACTCGCTCTCACCGCGCCACGGGAAGGGGTGCAGGCCGCCTTTCTGGCGAATGGTGCCGATTTTGTCGCGGCGGCCGGTCAGAATTTTATGCGGGTAGGCCTGGTGGCCGACGTCCCAGATCAGGCGATCGAAGGGCGTGTTATAGACGTAGTGCAGCGCCACGGTCAGTTCCACGGTGCCGAGGCCAGAGGCAAAGTGACCGCTGGAGCGGCTGACGCTGTCCAGCAGGTAGCGCCGCAGCTCATCACACAGCTTCGGCAGGCTCTCTTTTGGCAACAGGCGCAACTCCTGGGTGGAATCTACCAGCGCCAGGGTCGGGTATTTGGCAATATCAAAACTCATCAGAGACTCATTTATTGTTTATTTATCGCGCTGAATAATGTAATTCGCGAGCGCTTCCAGTGCCGAAGTATCCAGAGATTGTGCGGCCAGTTCATCTAACGACCGGCGGGCATCAGCGATCAGGTCGTGCGCTTTCTTCCGGGCTTGCTCAAGGCCCAGGAGGGCGGGATAGGTGCTTTTACCCAATTGCTGGTCGGCACCCTGACGTTTGCCAAGGGTCGCAGTATCCCCTACCACGTCGAGAATGTCATCCTGGACCTGGAAGGCCAGGCCGATATTTTCCGCATAGCGATCCAGCGCGGGAAGGGCGGCGCGCCCACGTTCGCCGGCGCTCAGCGCCCCCATGCGGACGGCGGCGCGGATCAGCGCGCCCGTTTTGTGGCGGTGGATACGCTCCAGCGCCTGCAGATTCACCTGCTGTCCTTCCGCCTGCAGATCCAGCGCCTGGCCGCCGCACATGCCCGCCACGCCGCTGGCCTGCGCCAGTTCAGAAACCATCGCCAGACGATCCCGGTCAGGGACGTCCGTCATCGGCGCATCACTGAGTATAGAAAACGCCAGCGTTTGCAGGGCATCTCCCGCAAGAATTGCGTTGGCTTCGCCAAATTTAATATGGCAGGTCGGCAGTCCGCGACGCAGATCGTCATCATCCATCGCCGGCAAATCATCATGCATCAGGGAATAAGCATGAATGCATTCGACCGCGGCGGCAGGGGCGTCCAGCGTGGTGCGGCTCACGCCGAACATCTCGCCGGTAGCGTAGACAAGGAAGGGACGCAGGCGTTTACCGCCTAAGAGTGCGCCATAATGCATCGCTTCCACCAGCGGAGTGTTCTGAAAGGGCTGCGGCGCGATAAAACGGCGCAGCGCCTCGTTAGCCTGTTCCACACAGGCCTGCAATTGTTGCGGGAAATCCATTTATTCAGCGTCCGGCGTAAAAGGCGTGGTCGGGGAATCTTCACTATCCGCCAGCAGGATCTGCACGCGCTGTTCGGCCTGCTGTAGCTGGCTTTGCCCCTGGCGGGCCAGCTGGACCCCGCGCTCAAATTCGCTGAGCGCTTCTTCTAACGGTAAATCGCCGCTTTCCAGACGATTAACGATCTGCTCCAGTTCGCCCAGCGCAGTTTCAAAGCTGGCCGGGGCCTCATTTTTCTTTGGCATAGTGAATGTAGACTCTTGTTATGTCGCGACGGCAATACCGGGTATGGTAACGAAGTCACGCGTGTAAGCAAATAACGCGCAATGGTGATATACTCCGCGCCCAGGATGCAGGCACCGGTGTGCGCTGCTTTACAACTTTTGCTTAAAGCCCCGTCGGGCTTGCCAACGAACTATTGTCGCCATGAAGTTTATCATTAAATTGTTCCCGGAAATCACCATCAAAAGCCAATCTGTGCGGTTGCGCTTCATTAAAATCTTAACCGGGAACATTCGTAACGTTCTCAAAAACTATGACGAGACGCTGGCCGTCGTTCGTCATTGGGATCATATCGAAGTTCGCGCGAAAGATGAAAATCAGCGCCCGGCTATTCGCGATGCGCTGACCCGTATTCCCGGCATCCACCATATTCTGGAAGTCGAAGACGTACCGTTCACCTCGCTGCACGATATTTTTGAGCAGACGCTGCCGCTGTGGCGCGAGGCGCTGGAAGGCAAAACCTTCTGCGTGCGGGTGAAGCGTCGCGGCAAACATGAATTCACCTCAATTGAGGTGGAGCGCTACGTCGGCGGCGGCCTGAATCAGCATATTGAAACGGCGCGCGTGAAGCTGACCGACCCGGACGTCACCGTCAATCTTGAGATTGAAAACGATCGCCTGCTGCTGGTGAAAGGCCGCTATGAAGGTATCGGCGGCTTCCCGATCGGCACGCAGGAAGATGTGCTGTCGCTGATTTCCGGCGGCTTTGACTCCGGCGTCTCCAGCTACATGCTGATGCGCCGCGGCTGCCGTGTGCACTACTGCTTCTTTAACCTTGGCGGCGCCGCCCATGAGATTGGCGTCCGCCAGGTCGCGCATTATCTGTGGAACCGCTTCGGCAGCTCGCACCGCGTTCGCTTTGTGGCGATTAACTTTGAGCCGGTGGTCGGCGAAATCCTCGAAAAAGTGGATGACGGTCAGATGGGCGTGGTGCTCAAGCGCATGATGGTCCGCGCCGCGTCAAAGGTCGCGGAACGCTACGGCGTGCAGGCGCTGGTCACCGGCGAAGCGCTGGGCCAGGTCTCCAGTCAGACTCTCACCAACCTGCGCCTGATCGACAACGTCTCCGATACCCTGATCCTGCGTCCGCTGATTTCGCACGATAAAGAGCACATCATCGACCTGGCCCGCGAGATCGGCACGGAAGATTTCGCCCGCACCATGCCGGAGTACTGCGGCGTGATCTCCAAAAGCCCGACCGTGAAGGCGGTGAAGGCGAAGATTGAAGCGGAAGAAGAACACTTCGATTTCAGCATCCTCGATAAAGTGGTGGAAGAGGCGAGCAATATCGATATTCGCGAAATCGCCCAGCAGACGGAAGAGACGGTGGTGGAAGTGGAAACCGTGACCGGCTTTGGCGCCAACGATGCGATCCTCGATATTCGCTCCATCGACGAGCAGGAAGACAAGCCGCTGAAGGTCGAGGGGGTTGAGGTCGTTTCCCTGCCGTTCTACAAGCTGAGCACCAAATTTGGCGATCTCGATCAGAGCAAAACCTGGCTGCTGTGGTGCGAACGCGGGGTGATGAGCCGTCTGCAGGCGCTTTATCTGCGCGAGCAGGGCTTCAGCAACGTAAAAGTTTATCGCCCGTAACAGGTTAATAGGATGCAAAAGGCCTTCCCTGATGGAAGGCCTTTTTACTATTGGCAGGGGCGTGTATTAGCGCAGGGTCAGCGCCAGGTCATTCAGCTGATCGATGACAATATTCCAGCCCGCGAAAAATCCCATCTGCTCATGCTGCTCGCGGGTTTCATCGTCGGCATGCAGCACCGTGGCCGTATAGCGACACCCGCCCTGTTCATCGGCAAAGGTGATGATGGCCGTCATCGCGAAGGGTGAAACGGCGGGACGATAATCCGCCGTCAGCATCGAGGTCATGACGATTTTTTGTTGCGGGATAACCTCAAGAAAACAGCCGGGGTTATCGCTGCGTTCACCGTCAGGGCCGTGCATCACGGTGTGAAAGGCCCCGCCGGCGCGAAAATTAAAGGCCAGCACCTCGGTTTGCCAGGGCTTCGGGCACCACCAGGTTTTGAGTAATGCCGGGTCGGCCCACGCGCGCCACAGGGCAGGGACGGGCGCGCTGAGCAGGCGGCTGATAACAAGATCGCGAGAATCGGTTGCGCTACGGGACATGCTACGACTCCTCAGGAAAAGGGGGAGCCAGCCCGCGGCGCGGACCGGCTATCAGGCTTCGTAGTAATTATAGATGCCGGCGGCCATCACCAGCTGCGAGGCGACCTCATACGCTTTCTCGCGCCCCACCAGCAGATCGATCATTTTCAGGGCGAAATCAATCGATGTTCCCGGCGCCTGGCTGGTTAACAGATTCACCCGTGGATCCCAGACCACCCGTTTATCCTGCCACTGATCGGCGGGGATATGATCCTTCAGCGCCGGAAAACCGGTCATGTTGCCGATCGGGAACAGCTGATGGGGCACCAGCACGGTCGCCGGGGCGGCACAGATGGCGGCCACAATGCGCCCGGAGAGATGGAACTGTCGGACGGTTTCCACCAGCAACGGGCTGTCGCGGAAGCACTCTGCGCCCTTGATACCGCCCGGGAGGACGATGATATCGAAATCGCCATCGGCCACCTCGACCAGCGGGGCATCCGCCAGCAGTTTGACGCCGCGCGAGCAGACGATGGTCAGGTTGCCGTCGCTGGCGACGCTGGCGGTGGTCACTTTGACTCCGCCGCGGACCAGCAGGTCGATGGTGGTGACCGCTTCGGTCTCTTCGCTACCAGGGGCGAGGCAAATCAGTGCCGACGCGCTCATATTCATTCTCCTTACGCTTGACCAGTTCAAATAAGCGGGCGTTTTCCGGTACGGCAACGCCGTGGGCGCGGGCGCGGTTGAGCAGAAACCCGGTGATATAGTCGATCTCCGTGTGCCGCTGGGCGCGAACGTCCTGCAGCATGGATGAGATATTTTCTGCCGTACTTTCAATCACCTGTTCGACATAAAATAGCAGGTTTTCCGCCGAGGTATGAATACCTTCGCGCTCCATCACTGCCGCCACCTCGCGACAAATGGCCGCAACTTCCTGCGGATAGTCGCGCAGATCGCCATTTTTACACCCTTTTATCGCGGTCAGGGGGTTAATCACGCAGTTAACCGCGAGTTTGCGCCAGGTGGCCGAGAAAATATTGTTGTGCCAGGCGACATCCGGCAGCACGTTCTGCAGCACTTCAGCGAGGTAGCTGTAGTCCTGTTCGTAGCTTTTCGCCGGCCCGATATGCGTGGTGCCCTGGGCGACGTGGATGATGACATTCCCGTCCCGGCGAGCCGCCTGGGTGGTGGAGGCCAGCAGCAACGGCTGTTTCACGCTGCGCAGCTCCTCGACGGTTCCCATGCCGTTATGCACCAGCACAATCGGCGTGGTGTCCGGCAGGATCGCGGCCAGGTGCTTCACCGCGTTTGAAACCTGCCAGGCTTTTAAGGTGACAATCAGCAGCTCGCTGCTGGCAAGAAAATCGGGGTCGTTGGCCGTCAGCGACTCGTTGAACACCGAGCCGTCGGTTTCAATGACGTTGACGCTACAGAATGGCTGCGGTACGCGTAGCCAGCCCTGGACTTCATGTCCCTGTTTGCACAACGCGGTCAGCCATAGTTGTCCCAGTGCACCGCATCCCAGTACGGTTACTTTCATTGTTCCTCCTCATCTGCCGCTACCCCAGGCGCTGATGGCTAAAGTATATCTCGTCGCTTTTCGCATCGTCGGACGGAAAGGGGGTTTCGGCGTCGTCGGGCAGCATGGGGAAAATAGCGCGAGCGTTGCGTAATCAGCTAAGCTTCCGGGATAACAAGTTGAGTTATGCCGCGTTGCAGGTATTATGCAACGCAAAAGAAACGGAAGGAGAGGAAAAGATGCCATCTTTCGATATTGTCTCTGAAGTTGATCTTCAGGAAGCCCGTAACGCGGTGGACAACGCGAGCCGCGAAGTCGAGTCGCGTTTTGATTTTCGTGGCGTTGAAGCCACGTTTGAATTAAACGACGCCAACAAGACCATTAAAGTGCTGAGCGAGTCTGACTTCCAGGTGAATCAGCTGCTGGATATCCTGCGCGCCAAGCTGCTCAAGCGCGGCATTGAAGGCACCTCCCTCGACGTGCCGGAAGATATCGTACACAGCGGTAAAACCTGGTTTGTTGAAGCGAAGCTGAAACAGGGCATTGAAAGCGCGGTGCAGAAGAAGATCGTTAAACTGATCAAAGACAGCAAGCTGAAAGTGCAGGCCCAGATTCAGGGCGAAGAGATCCGCGTGACCGGTAAGTCCCGCGACGATCTGCAGTCGGTGATGGCGCTGGTGCGCGGTGGCGATCTGGGACAACCGTTCCAGTTCAAAAACTTCCGCGACTAAGGCGGCAGACTGACAGCAAAAAGCGGGGAATTCCCCGCTTTTTTTATACCCCTTTGATGAGCTGCTCTATCTCGAAGCGGTTGGTGACCTTGCTGTCGATTTTGATATACACCGAACGCTCCTCGGGCACCACCAGCGCCTGATGAACCCCGCTGGCGCTGAGCAGACGCGCCTGCAGCGCGCTGTCGACCACCACGCCGTCCGGTACCTCCACCCGCAGACTGCTGACGTAGGGCGGCTCGCTCATGGTGCTGGCCACCAGCAGCCACAGCATCGCCAGCAGCGCGCCCAGCAGAAACACGGTCTGTGAATCAAAGAAACCATCTACCCAGCCGCCAAGGGCGCCGCCAATCGCCACCCCGAGGAACTGGCTGGTGGAGTAGACGCCCATCGCGGTGCCTTTATAGCCCGCCGGCGACTCTTTGCTAATCAATGACGGCAGTAGCGCTTCCAGCAGGTTAAACGCCAGGAAGAAGAGCTGAACGCCCGCTACCAGCTCCCAGAAGTAGCCTCCGGCGCCCCAGAGGACAATTTCCGCAATCAGCAGGATGGCCACGCAGAGCAAAAAGACGCGCTTCATCTTGCGCTTCACTTCGGCGTAGATAATAAACGGCACCACCGAGATGAAGGAGATAACCATGGTGACCAGGTAAATCTTCCAGTGCTCGGCGGCCGGGAAGCCGGCGGCCTCCAGCTGTCCGGGCAGCGCGACAAACGTGGACATCAGCATGATGTGCAGGCACATGATGCCAAAGTTGAGCTTCAGCAGGCGCGGCTCCGCCAGCACCTTGCTAAAGCAGCCCTTCACCATCCCGGATTCGCGGTTAAGCACATGATTCTGGCTGTTGGGAACCACCCACAGGGTGAGCAGGATGCCGACGGTCGCCAGGATGGCGATCATCCAGAACAGGGCGTGCAGGCCCAGCTGATGGGTAATAATCGGCCCCAGCACCATGGCGATAGCGAAAGTGACGCCGAAGCTGACGCCAATAAACGCCATCGCTTTGGTGCGGTTCTGTTCGCGGGTGAGATCGGAGAGCAGGGCCATGACCGCGGCGGCGATGGCGCCGGAACCCTGCAGGGCGCGGCCAAGAATGATGCCCCAAATGGAGTCGGTGAGCGCGGCGATGACGCTGCCGAGCACGAAGATAAGCAGGCCGCCGACGATCAACGGCTTACGGCCAATACGGTCAGATAACAGTCCGAAGGGGATCTGGAACACCGCCTGCGCCAGACCGTAGATGCCGATCGCCAGGCCAATCAGCGCTTCACTGGCGCCCTGCAATGCCATGCCATACGTGGTCAGAACCGGCAGGACCATAAACATGCCAAGCATGCGCAGGGAGAATACCGTCCCCAAACCCCAGGTCGCGCGCAGTTCCCCTGGCGTCATTTTGTTATCGTTCATTACCACCTCAATATAAAAACTGCGCCTAGTGTAGCGGCGGGGGGTAAGAAGCGTAAATAAATGTTTGTTTAACAGATATTACGGGGCTGTTGCGCGATGCGACAAGTTGGTAAAAATCAATAAACCAGTGGAGGGGGACTCCACTGGCGAGGGGGAAAATTAAGGTAAAGTAAAGTCAACCCACTGGCTGCCGGCATCAGCCGATTTGACGCACTGCTCGACCCAGTAGACGCCGTGCAGCCCGGCTTCGACGTCCGGATACCAGAAGTCTTGCAGGAAGGCGCGATCGTCACGGTCCGTGGCGTCAATCGCCTGCGCATAGCGGCGATACAGGTTGGCCCAGGCTTCAAACAGCCCTTCCGGGTGGCCGCCGCCGATGCGATCGTCCGCCAGCGCGTTTGCGCTCAGGTAGGGCATCCCGCGTTCCAGAATGCGCGCTGGCTCGCCCTGCACCTCATAGCTGAGCTGGTTAGGATGCTCATCCCACCATTCGATACTCGCCTTTTCGCCGACGATGCGCACTTTTTGCGAGTGCATGGCGCCGCTGTTCACCGCGCTGGTCCACATCGAGCCAACCGCGCCGTTGTCATACTCCATCAGGACAAAGGCGTTATCTTCCAGCGGCGCGCGGGAGGGGACAAAGCTCTGGCGGGAGCACATCAGCCGTTTGATATTGAGCTGCGGCGCCATGGTTTCGGCGACAAACAGCGGATGGGTGGCCAGATCCCCCAGCACATAGCTGGGCCCGGCGAACTTCGGCGTTACGCGCCAGCGGGTGGATTCTGCCTGCAGCTCGACGGCCTGGTTATGAAAGCCGTGGGCGAACTGCATATTGACGATGCGGATCTCGCCGAGCAGCCCATCGGCAATCATCTGCCGCGCCTGCTGGATCATCTGATAGCCGGCGTAGCCGTAGGTGACGCCGACGATTTTGTTCTGTTTTTTGCTCAGGTCCACCAGCTCGCGCGCCTCTTCGGCGGTAAAGCAGAGGGGCTTTTCACAGATGACGTGGAGGCCCGCTTCCAGCGCCGCTTTGGTGATGGCGAAATGGGTATTATTCGGGGTGGTGACCGAGACGACCTCGATCCCGTCAGGACGGCGGGCTTCTTCACGAAACAGGGTCTGGTAGTCGGCGTAGCAGCGCTCCGGGGCGATGCCCAGCTGCTCACCGAACGCGCGCCCGCGCTCGGCATCGACGTCAAGCGCGCCGGCCAGCAGGGTGTAAACATTGTCACGCAGCGCCGCACAGCGGTGGCTGTAGCCGATCTGGCTGGTTCCCCCGCCGCCGACCATGCCCCAACGCAGGGAACGGGATAAGGGTTTCAGACCGTTTAACATGGTGCTCTCCTTTTTGAAATCATTCGCACTCTGAGGCGCTCAATGCCGACGCCTGCGGCAACGCGCATCCGGATAAACTGACCTAAACTTAAGGAAATGTTTGTTCTGTTTCAATTGTTATGTGGAATTTATTTTTCATATATGCGAAGGGGATCGAATAAGGAGAAGTTTATTTTCTGCTGGCTTGAAGAGAGGGGAGGGGAAACAACGGCAATGGGAGCAGGCCGGACGGTTGCGCAGCGCTTTTCGTTACACAGAAAGATGAAATAAATGTTCTTTTTAGCCGCAGTGCGCGGTGCAATCCGCAGATTGCACCGGAGGAAGAATACCGTATTACGCTCCGCGCACAGACGCGGGGGCTGGCGAAGCAGCGGGAGGATTACCCGCGGCGAAGATGCCCTTCGCCGCCAGGCCTGCGACGGTGAGGGCAGCCGGGATGCCGAGGATCAAAAAGACGCTTTCGAAGGGCAGGTTGAGCGCCATCATCTCAGCGCCGGCAAAGGCGCTGAGGATCGCGCCGATCCGCCCGACGCCGTGCATCCAGCTGGAGCCGGTCGCCCGCGCCTGCGTGGGGTAGTAACGGGCGGAGAGGGCGTTCATGCCCGTATTGGCGCCGTTCAGGCAGGCGCCGCTGATAAACGCCAGCATACAGAGCAAGGCAAAGCTGCCCGCGGCGTAGCCCATCGCCATGGTAAACAGACCGCCGACGGCGTAGATCATTCCCAGCGCGCGATGGGGATTGATGCGGTCCATCAGCCAGCCGGCAAACAGCGAGCCGAGTGTGCCTCCCGCCTGGTAGATCGCCGTCATAATGGCCGCCTGGCTGACGGTAAGCCCGACCTCCTTAACCAGCGTTGGCAGCCAGCTGCCGAGAATATAGACCAGGAACAGCCCCATAAAATAGACCAGCCATAGCATCAACGAGCCAAAGCCGTACTGGCGGGAGAGCACAATGCGCATCGCGTTGCCGGCCGCCGGCTGCGCCGGCAGGATAAACGTCACGTTGTCGCTGATTTGTCCGGGATAAAGACGATTAAGGATGGCGCGAATGCGCGCCGCTGGCGCTTGTTTGATCACCAGAAAACGAACCGATTCCGGCAACCGCCAGATAAGCAGGGGGGCAAACAGCAGCGGCAGAATGCCGCCGAGCGCCATCAGCGAGTGCCAGCCAAACTGCGGGATCAGCCATGATGCGGTGAATCCTCCGGCCGCCGCGCCGAAGGTGAAGCCGCAGAAGATGACGGTAATAATAAATGAGCGCTGGCGTTCCGGGGCGTATTCCGAAACCAGCGTCCCGATGTTCGGCATCGCGGCGCCCAGTCCAAGGCCGGTCATAAAGCGGAAGAAAATCATCTGCTCAATGTTGTGCGAGAAGGCGGTGGCGATGGTCCAGAAACCGAAGAAGAAGACGCTGTTGATGATGATCATTTTGCGTCCCAGCCAGTCGGCGAGCGGGCCAGAGAAAATAGCGCCCAGCGCGAGGCCGATCAGCGCGGCGCTGATCACCAGGCCCAGCTGGTGGTTGCTTACCCCCCACTCCAGCTTCAGCGTCGGGGCGATAAAGCCCATGATCGCGATATCAAACCCATCGAGAGCGATAACGCAAAAGCCGAGAAAAATAATCTGCTTTTGAAAGCGGCTCAGCGGGTTACGGTTAATTAACTCTCTGACATCCAGGCGTTGAGTCTGTGTCATAGCGGATTCCTTATGCGCAGGAGCGCAGGTAGGGCTGCGCGGCATTGAACAGTAATTGCGCCCGCTGGAGGGGCGGCAGGGCGCCCTGCTCGCCGTCGAGCGGCACCTCGAGGGAGACCGGCAGCGTCGCCGGCAGAGCCGACATCAGACCGTGCAGATCCAAACCGCCTTCCCCCGGCACGTTGCGCGCTGAGCGGGCCTGGCGGATGAGCTCCTGCTCGCTTTCCGGCCGCTGCGCCGCGCCATCGCAGAGCTGCATATAGTTCAGATGATGCGCGGGCAGGCTGGAGAGGGCGGCGAGCGATTCTCCCGCGCGCCAGAAATGAAGGGCGTCCACCAGGATGCCGATATCATCCCGCCCGCTGGCGGCGATCAGCGCCTGCGCATCGGCGATCGTGCGCAACTGGGTCCAGGGCATTGGCTCAAGGTTCATGGTCAGGCCAAACGGGCGACCGGCCGCGGCGAGAGTGGCCAGGTTGTCGGCGCTGCGCTGCAGGTTGTCGTCATTCCCGGCGACTAACACCTGCCCGGCGCCAAGCCGCGCGGCGGTCTCCATAAAGCGCTGCAGCCGATCGTCGAGGGTAAACCCCGGGCTCAGGCGGACGATCTCCACGTCCGAGACGCGGATGCCGGTTTCCATCAGCGCGGCCAGGGTCGCGCGGACGGCGGGGGTATCGCCCAGCATATCGTAGTCCGGGTCGGCGGGGGTGGCGGGCAGCAGCCGCAGACCCACGTGGGTAAAACCGGTTCTGGCCGCTATCCGCACCTGTTCGGGGGGAGAGACATCGAGCAGGCTCAGCGCGGCGAGCGATAGGGTACGCATGTTCATAAATGGCTCCGGTTCAGTTGCAGGTGAAGTTAGCCAGGGGTATTGCCGTCCCTGGTTTTTATTGCTTTGTTTTTATTGTGTTTTCTGCCAGTTTTTTGCCCACCAGGTAGCCGAAGGTCATCGCCGGCCCGAGGGTGATCCCTCCGCTGGGGTAATAGCCGCGCATCACGCTCGACATGTCGTTGCCGATGGCGAACAGGCCCGGTATCGGCTGCTGCTGCCCGTCCAGCACCCGAGCGTGTTCGTCGGTTTGCAATCCGCTGAAGGTGCCCAGCGAGCCGGGCAGAATGCGCACCGCGTAGAACGGCCCTTCGCGCAGCGGTCCGAGCGTCACCTGATGGTCACCCTGCGCGCGGTTATAGGCCGATGCGCCGCGGTGAAAATCGACGTCTTCACCGGTGCTGGCGAAGTGATTAAAGCGTTCAACGGTTTCCACCAGCGCATCGGTATCGATGGCGCAAAGTTTCGCCAGCTCGGCCAGGGTGTTTCCTCGCAGCAGATAGCCGGTTCGCAGCCAGGCGGTAGGGGTGAACGGGAAGGGCCTGGCGTGGCCCAGGCCATAGCGACGCAGCGCGCGCCGATCGGCCAGCAGCCAGGCCTGCGGCGTGTCGCCCGTGGGCGTCGCCGCCAGCAGGGCGGCGATAAAGTCGTGATAGGAGTCGGCCTCGTTAACAAAGCGTTTGCCGTTAGGCAGGACGGCGATCACCCCGGGCTTGGCTCGCTCCACCAGATGGGGAAACATCAGCTGCTGGCCGCTGGCGAGGGTGACGCGGGACACCGGCGCCCAGGCCAGCGGGTGGCGCAGGCGGGTATCGAACTGGCCGCCGACGGATTCGCCAAGGCGGATCCCCTCGCCCTGATTGTCAGGCGGCGCGGCGGAGAAATGGCCGTAGCCCTCCGCGGCGTGAGGCACCACCTGCGCCAGGCGCTGCCGATCGTGAGGAAAACCGCCGCAGGCCAGCACCACGGCGCCCGCTTCGACGTGCATCTCCCCGTCATCGCTGCGCAGCACCGCGCCGGACACGCCCTGCGGCCCCTGCAGCAGCCGAACCGCAGGCGCATTGAGTTGAAAGCGCACTCCGGCGTCGAGGGCGGATCGCAGCAGACGGGCGACCAGCGCATTGCCATTGACCAGATGCTGCCCCCGTCCGGCGCGCAGCCGCTGCCAGCCGTGGCGCAGCAGGCGGCGGGCGGCATACAGCGCGGAGCGCGGCGAGCGGGTGGCGTTAAAAAAATGCGCCATGTCCGCGCCGCCGGCGATGCCCATCCCGGCCAGGCTGATGGTTTCCAGCGGCGGGCGCAGTCGGTGGAGCCAGTCGCCGAGCAGGCGGCCATCGTAGGGCTGAGCGGTCACCGACCGCCCACCGTTCGCCGCGCCCGGCGACGCGTGAAAGTCCGGCATAGCGCTGCCCGACAGAAACTTCACCGCCGTCCGCTGATGAAAAAAATCCACCATTTCCGGCCCGTGACGCAGGAAGGTCTGCAGCCGTTCGTCGGCGGCTTCGCCCCCCATCTCATGCTGCAGATAGGTCAGCGGAGCATCGGCCGCTTCGTCGATTCCCTCCGCCCGCGCCAGCGGGTTGCGGGGGATCCACAGCCAGCCGCCGGACCAGGCGCTGGTTCCGCCGAGCACTGACGCCTTCTCCGCCACCATGACGCTGGCGCCGTGCATTGCCGCGGTGACCGCGGCAGAGAGTCCCGCCGCGCCGGAGCCGACCACCAGCACATCTACCTTCACAGGCCCGCTCATGATGGACTCCTTACTGCAATGGTGAAAAAGCAGTGGGGCGCATCAGCACCGACTCGAGGCGCTCCACGGCGGCCAGTTCGCGATTTTTCCGCGAGAAGGTCTGCCAGCGCTCGTCCTGGGCCATCCGCGCGCGGCGTACCAGGCGATCGTCCAGGCTTTCGTAAGCCCAGATGTGCACTACCTGATTGACCACGCCGATCTCGGTAAAAAAGAAGCCGATCAGTTTGCCGAGATGGTCAGTTTGCACCGCCAGGGCATCGCTTTGGTACAGCGCCAGCCAGTCGGCCATTTTCAGCGGATTGATGGTGTAGGTGCGTTTTTCGTAGATCATGATGTTTTCCTGATTAGTGGGTGGCGGGTTGCGCCAGATGGCAGGCGGCGAGGTAGCCAAACGTCAGCCCCGGGCCAAGGGTGATGCCGGGACCCGGGTAGGTGCCGGCCATCAGCGAATCCATGTCGTTTCCCACCGCGTACAGCCCCGCGATAGGCTTTCCTTCGGCGTTGACGACCTGGGCATCGGCGGTGGTGACCAGACCCCGGGAAGTCCCCAGATCGCCGGTATAGAGTTTGATGGCATAGAACGGCGCGCTGAGCAGGGGAGCGTTGCAGGCGTCAGGGTGATGGCCCGGATCGCCCATCGCCCGGTTATAGCTGTTGCCGCCTTTGGCAAACTCACGGTCCACGCCCTGCGCGGCGTCACGATTGTAGCGGGCGACCGTCTCGCTCAGGGTGTGGGCATCCAGCCCAAGCTGCTGCGCCAGCGCGGCCAGGGTGTCGGCTTTGTGCAGATAGCCGGCGGCGATCAGGGCGTCATTGTTCACCGGCGCCGGGCGCGCCAGCCCGAGGCCGTAACGCTTCATCGCCTGAGCGTCGCACAGTAAAAAGCAGGGGGCATTCTCCGCGGCACGCTGCATCGCGCTGGCAAAATGGTGATAGGAGCTGGACTCATTAACGAAGCGTACCGCCCGCTGATTGACGGCAATCACGCCCGGCTTGGCCCGGTCGGTCACCAGGTGGGGGAAGCGCTCCTCGCTGCCGTCGGCCCGGGTCAGCACCGATACCGGCGCCCAGAAAAAGTTGGATGCCCGATCGGCTCCCTCGCGAGCGTTAAGCGCCGCCGCGAGAAGCAGCGCGGCGCCATCATTGGCCGGCGGCGACATGGTGAAGTGCTCTCGGGTGTCAGGCCGATAGCGCGCCGCCAGCGCGCCAGCGGCAAAACCGCCAGCGGCCAGCACCACTCCTCGCCGGGCGTGCAGCGTCTCTCTTTGCCCCTGACACTCGATCTCTACCCCGGTGACCGCGCCTTGCGCTTCGCGCAGCGCCAGAACATTGACATTCAGCCGCAGGCTCATGCCTTTACGCAGCGCCGTGGTCGCCATGCGGGCAATCAGCGCATTGCCCATCGCCAGGCGGGTGCCGCGAGGGTATGTCACCCGGTCGCGGGCGTAGCGCAGCAGCAGTCGGGTGCAATGGGCCAGGGAGCGCAGCGAGCGACGCATATCGAGAAAATGTTGAATGTCGACGCGGTTGACCATCATTCCGCCAAACAGCAGCATCCCCGGCGGCGGCGAGCGCAGGTCGCGAAACGCGTCCCCCAGTTCACGGCCGTCATACTCCACCACCTCCAGCGCCCGACCGACGTCGACGGCGCCGGGCTCATCCGGATAGTAATCAGGTGAGAGTGGGCGCAGGCTATATTTCACCGCCCCCTCGCGCTCCAGAAAGGCGAGGGCCTCTCGCCCGGCGCTGATAAACGCCTCGGCGATATCTTCGCGGTAGTGGGCCTCGCCGATAATGGTTCGCAGATAGGTTTTGATCGCTTCGGCGCTACCGCTTTTGCCCGCGGCGCGCGCCTGGTCAGTATCGTGCAGCCACACGGCGCCGCCAGAGATGGCCGAGGTGCCGCCGAACTGACCGGCTTTCTCCAGCATCAGCACCGACAGCCCTTTGCAGCAGGCGGTGACCGCGGCGGCAAAGCCAGCGGCGCCGCTGCCGATGACGATCACATCCCAGCTCTTCATGCCGCCGCTCCCTGCGCCGGCGGGATGGCGCCGATAAACTGGCCCATCAGCGTCATCTGCGCCAGCGCCATTTCCGGCCCGGTCTGTACCCGGCAGCCGCGGGCGGCGGCGAAGGTGAGCAACGGCGTCATCACCGGGGCGGTGACAACGTCAGCCACGTGGGTGGCGCTGTCGAGCGTCTCCAGCAGCGCCTGCGGCAGGGGCAGCGCATCAAATCCGGCCATGCCGGCCGGCGAGCCGTTGACCAGCAGATCGACGCCGTGCAGGGTGTCCGGCAGCGCGCTCAGTCGCACCGCCGGAAAGGCTTCAGCCAGAAGGTCGTGCAGGCGTTGCCGGGTGGCGGGGTTTTGATCGTGCAGAGCCAGCTGACGGAGCCCCGCCTCGCACAATCCCCAGGCGATGGCGCTGCCGACGCCGCCGCAACCGGAGAGCAGCGCCTGCTTACCTGCCGGCTGAAAACCCTGTGCCTCGGCGGCGAGCAGAAAGCCGACGCCGTCCAGCATATCGCCCTGTAACCGGCCATCCGCCAGCTTGCGGATCACATTGATGGCGTTGAGTCGGCGGGCGCGCGGCGTAAGCTCGTCGACCAGCGCGGCGGCGCGTTGTTTATGCGGCACCGTCACCAGCACGCCGCTCATGTTCTGCCAGCCGCGCAGGGCGTTGAGGTAGGCGGCCACCGCGTCCGGGGCGATATCCACCGGGATCATGACGCTGTCCATGTGCTGTTCGGCAAAGTAGCGGTTGAAGTTATCCGGTGATTTCACCTGGGCGATCGGATGACCAATCACGGCGACAACCTGGGTAGTTCCACTGACCATTGCAAACCTCATTTGTTAAATGAATGTTGTGAAAGTATTTCAGTGGAAGCTGGGAGCGACAACGCAGAATTCGGACATGTCGGTTGTTAATCGCACGATTGCTGCGATAATCGCAGGAAATCGATAATGATGTTGCAAAAATGTGAGCGAATATGCAAAACACCATTCATCCTCGCGATCTGATCGTCGGTTTACAAAAAGGGTTGGCGCTCATCCAGCTTTTTTCTAAAACCTGCCCAAAGCTCACCGTCGCTCAGGCGGCGAAAATGAGCGGCCTGACGCAAAGCGCGGCACGACGTTTTCTGTTGACGCTGCTGCATGAGCGCTATTTGCAAACCGATGGGCGCTATTACTGGCTTACCCCGAAGACGCTGCGGCTTGGTCAGGCCTACGTCGATTCGGCGCAGTTTCCCCGCATGGTGCGGCCGATTGTCGAATACATCGCCAGCCGGACCGAGGAGCACGCCTCGGTGGGGGTGGTGGATGAAGATGAGCTGGTCTATATCGCCCGCAGCCGTCACACGCCATTTAACTCCACGTCGGTTCGGCTTGGGGAGCGGGTGCCCATCTTTTGTACCGCCGGGGGGCGGTTATGGCTGGCTTCGCTGCCGGAAGCAGAGTGTGAAGCGGTTCTACAGCGCATTACCCGGGAACAACGCACGCCTTATACGGTGACCGACGTCGCGTCGTTGATGGAGAAGATTGCCCAGGTGCGGCGTCAGGGGTATGCCACTATCGAGCAGGAGTTTGAGATTGGTATGCTGGTGCTGGCGGTACCGTTAACCGACAGGGAAGGGACCTGGTGGGGAGCGTTAAGTCTGACCAGTCATCAATCGCGGACTTCGCTGGACGCGTTATGCCGCGACCACCTTGATCTGCTCTATAGCGCGCAGGCGATGCTGGTGGGTTAAACAGGGCAGCCGATGCGCTGCCCTCGGCGAGACGTCGCTTAGGCTGACGCTTTGTTGAGGAAGCTGCTCCAGTCGCTGGCGGCGTTATCGACAAAGGTGTTCCAGCTGGTGCCGGCGGTATTGACGAAGCTACCCCAGTTTTCCTTACCGGTGGTCACAAAGGTTTCCCAGTTTGTCTGACCGGTCAGGAAGGAACCAAACGCCATCGCGCTGTCGCCAACGAATGAGGCGAAGGCGGTACCGGAGGTGAGGACAAACGAGGTGAAGCCGACGGCAGAGTTGGCGACAAAGCTGGCGAAGCCGTTGGCCGCACCGAACAGGTTAAAGCCGCCGGAGATGTACGCCATTTCGTTCAGTGTTAATTCTTTCATTGCGATTCCTTGTAGTGAATATTTCCCAAACGGGGGTAAACCCGAGGCGAAAAGTAGCATCGCGGGCGCGTGCGGCGCGAGCGATACCCGGTTAGCACAAGCTCATTTTTTCCTCATTTTTTGGGCGTGAGATAGCGAAACCGATGCGGGGGAGGGGAGGGGAAGTATGAAATGAGAAAGGAACCAATTTGTAACAGAAAAGAAAAAGCCCCGACAAAACGGGGCTTTATATCGTACTGGAGAGCGAGATTATCTCACGTAAGCCAGCAGGCTATGTGAATCCGGCACCATAAAGTCAACGGACATCATCACGGACAGCGCAGTGATGGCGACGATGGAAAAGACGAACAGCTTGCGCGCCCAGACTTTGTCATCTGCCACTTTGTAGCCACGCAGCGCCATGCCCAGCCACCAGACGCTGACCGCTGCCGCCACGACCAGGTATTTATACCCGGCGTAGCCGCCCAGCGAGAGCATCAGGGTCGCAACGGCAAAGGCGACGATGTACAGCGTAATATGGTTTTTGGCGACCGAAATGCCTTTCACCACCGGCAGCACCGGAATATTCGCCGCCTGATAATCCTTGAAGCGGAAAATCGCGATGGCGTAGGAGTGAGGCATCTGCCACAGGCTAAAGATAGCCAGCAGGATCGCCGCACCGCTGTCGAAATCACCGGTGACCGCGCAGTAGCCAATCACCGGCGGCGCTGCGCCGGAGAGTGAGCCAATCAGCGTGCCGTAGACAGAGTGGCGTTTCATGTACAGGCTGTAGACGCCGACATAAACCACGAACCCCATCACCCCCAGCCAGCAGGCCAGCGGATTTGCGCCGAACCACAGCAGCATAAAGCCAGCAATACCCAGCAAGGTGGCGTACACCAGCGAAGCTTCTGGCGAGATCAGCCCTTTGACCAGCACCCGGTTTTTCGTCCGTTCCATCTTACGATCGATGTCCCGGTCGATGTAGTTGTTGAATACACAACCCGAGGCGACCACCAGGGATACTCCAAGGAGCGTCCAGACGAACAGCGGATAGTCGATGTGGCCTTTGGAGGCCAGCAGGAAACCGCCGATCACGGAGATCAGGTTGCCAAAAATAATGCCTGGTTTCGTAACTTGCAGGTATTGCTTAAACATACTCGCCGCTCTTAGTGCATCATCATGTTGTAGTTCAGGTTCCACATAATCCAGATGGAGCCGACAACCACGATCGCAATGATGATTACGGTGAAGATAAATGCGGTCAGGTTCCAGCCTTCATCGGACTTGCTGTTCATATGCAGGAAGTACACGAGGTGTACCACGATCTGCACCACAGCGGTCACCAGAATGGTGCCAAGGATAACCGCATGCGAGGCGGAGCCACTCATCACCATGGCGAACGGAATGACCGTCAGGATGATGGACAGGATAAATCCTGTCATGTAGCTCTTCACGCTGCCGTGAGAAGCGCCGCTATGATCGGTAGAATGACTCATTACATCGCCCCCATCAGATAGACAACCGAGAACACGCAGATCCACACGACGTCCAGGAAGTGCCAGAACAGGCTCAGGCACAGGATACGCGTGCGGTTAGTGCTGGTCAGGCCACGACGTGAAACCTGGAACATCAGCACCGCCATCCAGATAAGGCCAGAGGTCACGTGCAGACCGTGGGTGCCGACCAGCGCGAAGAACGCGGACAGGAAGCCACTACGATCCGGACCAAAGCCTTCCATGATCAGGTGATGGAATTCATAGATTTCCATCCCGATAAATCCGGCGCCAAACAGCCAGGTCAACGCCAGCCAGGAAACCACCTGGCTCTTGTTGTTTTTGTACATGGCGATAGCCGCCATGCCGTAGGTGATGGAGCTGAACAGCAGCAGTGCGGTTTCAACCAGAACGAACGGCAGTTCGAAAATATCTTTGCCAGTCGGTCCGCCGGCCGTGCCGTTCACCAGAACGGCATAGGTAGCAAACAGCGTAGCGAAGATAATGCAGTCGCTCATCAGGTAGATCCAGAAACCGAATACCTTCATCGGTCCTGTATCATGGTGCCCGTGTTCATGCGCGTGGGCAGTATGCGCAAGAGTATCAGTTGCCATTTTTCAGCCCTGCTTTGTTAATCTCATCGAAATGCTGTTTTTCCAGTTTTTCGACTTCTGCAACCGGTACGTAGTAATCCACGTCCTCGTCAAAGCTCTTAATAATCCAGGTCGCTACGATGCCGATGAAGCTGGCGATCGCCATCCACCAGATATGCCAGATCATGGCGAAACCAAATACCGTCGCGAAGGCGGCAATGACGATGCCGGCGCCGCTGTTTTTCGGCATATGAATTTCTTCATAGTGAGCAGGCTGTTTGTACGCTTCACCTTTCTCTTTCATTTCCCAGAAGGCGTCACGCTCGTGAACCTGAGGAACGATAGCGAAGTTGTAGAACGGCGGTGGAGAAGAGGTTGCCCACTCCAGCGTACGGCCACCCCACGGGTCACCGGTCAGGTCACGGTTCTGATCGCGGTCGCGAATAGAGACGTAGAACTGAATCAGCTGGCACAGGATACCGCAGGCGATCAGCGCCGCACCGCAAGCTGCAACAACCAGCATCGGGTGGAACTGCGGATCGATCTGCTGGCTCAGACGACGGGTCATCCCCATGAAGCCCAGCACGTACAGCGGCATAAACGCCACGAAGAAGCCGATGATCCAGAACCAGAAAGCGCGTTTGCCCCAGGTTTCGTTCAGGGTGAAGCCAAAGGCTTTCGGCCACCAGTAGGTCAGACCTGCGAAGCAACCGAATACCACGCCGCCGATGATAACGTTATGGAAGTGCGCGATCAGGAACAGGCTGTTGTGCAGAACGAAGTCCGCGCCCGGTACCGCCAGCAGCACGCCGGTCATCCCACCTACGGAGAAGGTCACGATAAAGCCGATAGTCCACATCATCGCTGAGTTGAAGACGATGCGACCCTGATACATGGTGAACAGCCAGTTGAAGATCTTAACCCCGGTCGGGATCGCGATAATCATGGTGGTAATACCGAAGAAGGCGTTTACGTTTGCGCCGGCACCCATGGTGAAGAAGTGGTGCAGCCAAACGATGAACGACAGAACGGTAATACAGACGGTTGCCCACACCAGAGAGGTGTAACCGAACAGACGCTTACGCGAGAAGGTCGCGGCGATTTCGGAGAAGACCCCGAACACCGGCAGAACCAGGATGTACACTTCCGGGTGACCCCAGGCCCAAATCAGGTTGATGTACATCATCATGTTGCCACCCATATCGTTGGTAAAGAAATGGGTGCCCAGGTAACGATCCAGGGTCAGCAGCGCGATGGTGACGGTCAGAATTGGGAAAGAGGCGATAATCAGGATGTTAGCGCACAGAGATGCCCAGGAGAATACCGGCATCTTGAACATGGTCATGCCCGGGGCGCGCATCTTGATAATGGTCACGAAGAAGTTAATACCGGTCAGGGTAGTACCGATACCGGAGAGCTGCAGCGCCCAAATCCAGTAGTCGACCCCTACGCCAGGACTGTACTCAATTCCCGACAGCGGCGGATAGGCCAGCCAACCGGTCTGCGCGAACTCACCGACGCCCAGAGACAGGTTAACCAGAATCACGCCCACAACGGTGAACCAGAAGCTCAGGTTGTTGAGGAACGGGAAGGCTACGTCGCGTGCGCCGAGCTGAAGCGGAACCACCAGGTTCATCAGACCGATAACGAACGGCATCGCCACGAAGAAGATCATGATAACGCCGTGGGCGGTAAAGATCTGATCGTAGTGATGAGGCGGCAGGAAGCCTGCTTCCCCGGCCGAGGCCAGCACCTGCTGGCTACGCATCATGATGGCGTCAGCAAAGCCACGCAGCAGCATGACGATTGCCACGATAACGTACATGATACCGAGACGTTTGTGGTCGACAGAGGTCAGCCACTCGTTCCATAGGTAGGACCACTTACCGAAGTAAGTGATGGCCGCCAGAAGCGCCAGTCCCCCAATGATAATCGCAGCCACCGTTACCACGATAATAGGTTCGTGGTAGGGCACTGCATCCAGTGTAAGTTTTCCGAACATCGTTTTCTTCCTCGGCCCCTTAGTGAGCGGTTTCCGCGTGGCTCATGTCCATGCCTTCCATCCCGTCGTGAGCGGCATGCTCGCCTTCAGGTTTGGACATGTTCATGCTCTCGTGAGACATGAATTTGTTCACAACATCTTTGAACAGATCCGGCTTCACGTTAGAGAAGTATTCCACTTTGTTATATTCGCTAGGCACAGCCACTTTCTCGAACGCGGCCATAGAGTCCATAGCGTTCGGAGACTGTTTCGCTTTTTCAACCCACTGATCGAAAGTTGCACGATCCGGGGTAGCAATCGCTTTGAACTTCATACCAGAGAAGCCCGGGCCACTGTAGCTAGCGGAGATACCGTCATAAGTACCAGCTTCGTCAGCAATGAGGTGCAGCTGAGTCTGCATCCCGGCCATTGCGTAGATCTGGCTGCCTAAGCGCGGAATAAAGAACGAGTTCATCACCGAGTTAGAGGTCACTTTGAAGTGTACCGGTACGTTCGCCGGGAAGGCGATTTCGTTAACGGTAGCAATACCCTGTTCCGGATAGATAAAGAACCATTTCCAGTCCATCGATACGACTTCGATGGTGATTGGTTTCTCGTCATGGACAAGCGGTTTGCTTGGCTCCAGTGCGTGAGTGGTTTTCCAGGTCAGAACGGCCAGGAACAGGATGATCAGAATAGGTACCGTCCAGACCACAGCTTCCACTTTATTGGAGTGTGACCAGTTCGGGCTATACTTCGCATCTTTATTGCTCGCGCGATACTTCCAGGCAAATCCTACTGCCATCAAGACGGCGGGAATAACGACAATCATCATCAGGCCGAAGGCCGTCAGAATCAAAGAGCGTTGCTCCAGTCCAATCTGTCCTTTTGGGTCAAGGAGTGCAGAATCACAACCACTGAGTAATACAGTACCTGCGATTAATGACATCCATCCCAAACTTTTATTGTATTTCCTGAGTCTCATTGAACGACCTCAATTCCACGGGATCTGGTGGCGTTTAAAGTGTACGGGCATTTTACGGTAAGGTTGCATTACTGTAAACATGATTGGATCTCTGTCAGTTCTGTGTTAGCGGCTTCTGCTTGCTTTGTCACATATGTTACGTAGTGTTACGTAATCGCTTGCAAAGCCTGATTTTCGTGGGATCGATAACGAAAGGGATAAGAAAAGGAGTGCTTAGCGGCGAATGGGCATAACCACCCAAAAATTAGAACAATTGTTTAACATTTAATTATCAAATAAAAGACATTGTGGAAACGTAAAATAAAATCGGCTTAGCTGAATCGGTTAAATTATTTAAAGAATCGAATAAAAACTGTCAATAATTTCCAGAAAACAAAAACGCACAAAACAACAAATAGCGCGGCGGGCAATATAAAAGCGTTAATAAGCCGTTATAATTACGTTTCGTAATTACAACGGCTAATAATGATGCAGCGTCCTTAAATCAGGTGGGTTTTACGCAGCGCCAGGTAGTCGAGCAGGCCGCCGAGCAAAATACCGCCAACGGCCGTCAGCGCGGCAACCTCCAGCAGGCCGGACAGGAAGCTGAACGACGTATAATCCAGCGCGTTGAGGATCAGCAGACCCAGCCATACCGCCAGCAGCAGGCAGCCCAGCGTCAGGATCCCCAGCGCCAGCGCATAGGCCTGCGGGTATTCGCGACGCGGTATAAAGCTTGCCGTGCGTTGGGTATGCTCGAGCGTTTGCCGGCACAGCAGCAGCAGCGCGATCCCCGGCACCGCCGCGACCACAGAGAAGAGATAGAAGGTGGACCAGCCGTGGGCCTCGACGAACCAGCCGGCGATCGGCCCGACGTACACGCGGCCAACCGCGGACAGCGCCGAGAGCAGCGCGAACTGGGTGGCGGAGAACGACTTGTTGCACAGCGTCATCAGCAGCGACACAAACGCCGCCGTGCCCATTCCCCCGCACAGGTTCTCAAAGAATACCGCGGTCGCCATGGAATAGAGGTGCTTATCGGTAATCGACAGCAGCCAGTAGCCGGCGTTGGAGACCCCCTGCAGCAGACCGAAGATCAGCAGCGCCCGGAACAGCGTCAACCGCTGCATCAGGACGCCGCCGTACAGGGCGCCGAGAATGGTGGCGAACAGGCCTAAGGTTTTGTTCACCATCCCCACTTCACCGGCGTCAAAACCGACGCCGCGGATGAGAAAGGTGGTGGTCAGGCTCATGGCAAACGCATCGCCAAGCTTATAAAGAACGATGAGCAACAGAATAAGCCAGGCGTTGTTACGGCCGAAAAAATCACGCAGCGGCGCAACCACCGCCTGCTCCAGCGATCGGGGAACCGGGATGACGTCGCTCGGCTCGGGCGCCAGCAGCGTGGCGATGATGCAGGGCACCAGCAGCGCCGCCATCAGCCAGTACATGCCCTGCCAGCCGAGATAGCGGTCGGCGAGCCACAGGGCCAGACCGCCGGAGACCAGCATCCCGAGGCGATAGCCCAGCACGCTGATCGCGGCGCCGGCGCCGCGCTCTTCCGCCGGCAGAACGTCGGTTTTCCAGGCGTCAAAGACAATATCCTGCGACGCTGAACAGAAGGCGATCACCACCGCCAGCGCCGCCATCCAGCGCAGCTGGGAGACGGGTTCAAGAAAGCCCATCGCCGCGATGGCCAACAGGAGCAGGATCTGGGTGGTGACCAGCCAGCCGCGACGGCGCCCGAGAAACGGCGGCGTGTAGCGGTCCATCAGCGGGGACCAGAGGAATTTAAAGACATAGGCCTGGCCGACAAGCGAGAAAAAACCGATCGTTTTCAGATCGATGTTTTCCACCGTCATCCAGGCCTGCAGGGTACCGGAGGTGAGGGCCAGCGGCAGACCGGAGGCGAAGCCGAGGATCAGCAAAATCGCTGATTTAGGCTGCTGAAAAATGCGTAAGTAGTGACTGGACATAGCATAAAGCACGAACCCGGCGGAGGCCGGGTTCGTGGTGGCATTAACGCGCGTTTTGCTTGATGAAATCGTGAATGCTGGTGTCCTGCGCCATATCGGCGATGGTATCGGTCAGGACGCTGTTGACGGCATCAGCGATGTTTTTGTTCGAGGCCTGGAAGGCACCTTCAACCGAGTAGCTGGCGCGGTAGTTTTTGGTCATCTTCGTGCCGTTTGCCGCGGTGGCGATGATGGCGATATCGGCTTTGGTGGCGATGTTGTAGCGCACGTTGCCCTGGGAGACGTCAGCGTAGAGTTTGTTGACGATGATCTGCAGATCGACTGCGCCGTTCGGGCCAATCATGTAGCCGCGCGCGGTCATTTGTTTCTCCAGCACTTCCTGCAGCAGGAAGCGCAGATCGCGGGAGGCGGTAAGGGTGACCTGTTGGTTGTCGCGCGTCACTTTCGCCAGCGCCTGGTCCGGACGCTGGTCGGCGCCGTTGATGCTGACGGTCACGCCCATCAGGCTCGGATCCTGCTGCGGCAGCGTGATTTTCGGCGATACTTCAATGGTGGTCGGCGGCGTGGCGCATCCTGCCAGCATAAACATGGCGACCAACGGGAAAAGGATCTTCTTAAGCATGTTCAGGTCTCAACGCATGGTGTTGTTATAAGGAAAATTACCGCCATCATAGCATTGCCAACGGCAAGGGGAAGTGGCAACGCGTGTAAATCCATCGCCCTGGCGGTTTTCTGAGCGCCCCGCTACGTTTAATCGCTCTTTCCCCGGCGGATCTGGCGACCAGAGCCAGTAAACGTGATACTTTTGAATGAAAATATCAGAACAATGCTAATTTTTTGTTGTTTTCTCCTAATGGAAGCGGTAAAAGCGGCTAACATTTAAAAGGAGTGGCGGCATCTCAGCGTTGTCGGAGGAGAAAATTCATGATGATACGTGAACAGATCGAAGCAAAACTTAGAGCAGCGTTCGACCCGATGTATCTCGAAGTCGTGGATGAAAGTTATCGTCACAACGTCCCTGCGGGCTCTGAAAGTCATTTTAAAGTGGTGTTAGTGAGCGATCGCTTCACTGGCGAGCGTTTCCTTAATCGCCACCGTATGATCTACGGCACGCTAACCGAGGAGCTGTCGAATACGGTGCACGCCCTGGCGTTGCACACCTACACGATTAAAGAATGGGAAGCGCTACAGGATACGGTTTTCGCCTCGCCGCCATGCCGCGGCGCGGGGAGCATCGCCTAGAAATCCTATTTGCAACCGCTGGCGCTTTTCCAGTATGTTGCTTGCAGATTTAGCAAAAACGGCCTACGGGCCGTTTTGTTTTGCCTGGAAAATGCGCAAAGTCAGCGCTTTTGCGGACAAAATTGAGCGGGAAATGTGAAAAATGCCGCAGCACCAGGCGACAACCGTTCTCGACTCACAAAAGTGATGCCGCTATAATGCCGCGTCTTATATATGAATGTCTTCGGGATGATTCTGACGACAGGGAATGTGTTTCTGATTTGAAGAGGGCATCCCGGTTCTGCGAAGCCACCTACACGCGCTTCCAGAGTTGACCGAGCACTGTGATTTTTTTGAGGTAACAAGATGCAAGTTTCAGTTGAAACCACTCAGGGCCTTGGGCGCCGTGTAACGATTACTATCGCCGCTGACAGCATCGAGAATGCTGTCAAAAGCGAGCTGGTCAACGTAGCGAAAAAAGTTCGCATTGACGGCTTCCGTAAAGGCAAAGTGCCGATGAATGTTGTTGCTCAGCGTTATGGCGCATCCGTTCGCCAGGACGTGCTGGGCGACCTGATGAGCCGTCATTTCGTTGACGCGATCATCAAAGAAAAAATCAATCCGGCCGGCGCGCCGAACTACGTTCCGGGCGAATACAAACTGGGCGAAGACTTCACCTACGCGGTAGAGTTCGAAGTGTACCCGGAAGTTGAACTGCAGGGTCTGGAAGCGATCGAAGTAGAAAAACCGGTTGTTGAAGTGACCGACGCTGACGTTGACACCATGCTGGAAACCCTGCGCAAGCAGCAGGCCACCTGGAAAGACAAAGAAGGCGCAGTTGACGCTGAAGATCGCGTAACCATCGACTTCACCGGTTCCGTAGACGGCGAAGAGTTCGAAGGCGGCAAAGCGTCTGACTTCGTACTGGCGATGGGTCAGGGTCGTATGATCCCGGGCTTCGAAGACGGTATCAAAGGCCACAAAGCGGGTGACGAGTTCACCATCGACGTGACCTTCCCGGAAGAGTACCACGCTGAAAACCTGAAAGGTAAAGCGGCTAAGTTCGTTATCAACCTGAAGAAAGTTGAAGAACGTGAACTGCCGGAGCTGACCGAAGAATTCATCAAACGTTTCGGCGTGGAAGATGGTTCCGTCGCTGGCCTGCGCGCTGAAGTGCGTAAAAACATGGAACGCGAGCTGAAAGGCGCTGTGCGTAACCGCGTGAAGTCTCAGGCTATCGAAGGTCTGGTTAAAGCTAACGAAATCGACGTTCCGGCGGCCCTGATCGACAGCGAAATCGACGTGCTGCGTCGCCAGGCTGCTCAGCGTTTCGGTGGCAACGAGAAACAGGCTCTGGAACTGCCGCGTGAGCTGTTCGAAGAGCAGGCTAAACGCCGCGTAGTGGTTGGCCTGCTGCTGGGCGAAGTGATTCGCACCAACGAGCTGAAAGCTGACGAAGAGCGCGTGAAAGGCCTGATCGAAGAGATGGCTTCTGCTTACGAAGATCCGTCAGAAGTGGTTGAGTTCTACAGCAAGAACAAAGAGCTGATGGACAACATGCGCAACGTGGCGCTGGAAGAGCAGGCTGTTGAAGCCGTGCTGGCGAAAGCCAAAGTGTCTGAAAAAGCCACTTCCTTCAACGAACTGATGAACCAGCAGGCGTAATTTCGCCGCGATGGTGTAAGGTTCGGGCAAAAACCCGTTGCCGAAAGGCGGCGGGTTTTTTTTTAGGATAATGCCAGCCTCAGGCACGGTGCTAAAACGCATTTACCATGATAGCGTTACAGCAAAAGCTTGTTATGCTTGAAATATGGCAACGCCATCCCCATTACCGGGGGAGGCAACTGCATCCGCAATTGCACGCGTGTTGAAGAGGCGGTGACGCGTTCAGCGGATAGAAACTGTGGCTGATAATCCGTCCGTAAGGTTACAATCAGTGCAGCAGGTATTTTAAAATTACTCCAGGAGACGGAAATGTCATACAGTGGCGAACGAGACAACTTTGCACCCCATATGGCCCTGGTGCCGATGGTCATTGAACAGACCTCACGCGGTGAACGTTCTTTTGATATCTACTCCCGTCTGCTTAAGGAACGCGTCATTTTTCTGACCGGCCAGGTCGAAGACCACATGGCAAACCTGATCGTGGCGCAGATGCTGTTTCTGGAAGCGGAAAACCCGGAAAAAGACATTTACCTGTACATTAACTCTCCGGGCGGGGTGATCACCGCCGGGATGTCGATCTATGACACCATGCAGTTCATCAAGCCGGACGTCAGCACCATCTGTATGGGACAGGCCGCGTCCATGGGCGCGTTCCTGTTGACCGCCGGGGCGAAGGGCAAGCGTTTCTGCCTGCCGAACTCCCGCGTGATGATCCACCAGCCGCTGGGCGGCTATCAGGGGCAGGCGACGGATATTGAGATCCACGCCCGTGAAATCCTGAAGGTGAAAGGACGGATGAATGAGCTGATGGCGCATCATACCGGCCAGTCTCTTGAGCAGATTGAGCGTGACACCGAGCGTGACCGCTTCCTCTCTGCTGCGGAAGCCGTGGAGTACGGACTGGTCGACTCTATTTTGACCCATCGTAATTGATGCCCGAGGCGCAAGGGTGCCGCTTTACGCTGCATCCTTCTCGCCACGTCTGCTAAGCGGTTGGCATTTTTCCGGAGGCTTGCCGGGCAGGCAGGCGGCCGGTAGCTTCGCTACCGCCTCGATGTAGCGCGAAGGATTTTGTGTATATACTAATGAAGGGCGGCACAACGCTATATGGCGGCTTGCGCCTGAGAATGGCATTTGCGTCGTCGTGTGCGGCACAAAGAACTTAAAAAGAGGTTTGGACTCATGACAGATAAACGCAAAGATGGATCGGGCAAATTGTTGTATTGCTCTTTTTGCGGCAAAAGCCAGCATGAAGTGCGTAAGCTGATCGCCGGGCCATCCGTGTATATCTGCGACGAATGCGTTGATTTATGTAACGACATCATTCGCGAAGAGATTAAAGAAGTTGCGCCGCACCGCGAGCGCAGCGCGCTGCCGACGCCGCACGAGATTCGCCACCACCTTGATGACTACGTCATCGGTCAGGAACAGGCGAAAAAAGTGTTGGCGGTCGCGGTATACAACCACTACAAACGTCTGCGCAATGGCGATACCAGCAATGGCGTAGAGCTGGGTAAAAGTAACATTCTGCTGATCGGGCCGACCGGCTCCGGTAAAACGCTGCTGGCGGAAACGCTGGCGCGCCTGCTGGATGTGCCGTTTACCATGGCGGACGCCACCACCCTGACCGAAGCCGGTTATGTGGGTGAGGACGTCGAAAATATCATTCAGAAACTGCTGCAGAAGTGCGACTACGACGTGCAGAAAGCGCAGCGCGGCATCGTCTATATCGACGAAATCGACAAAATTTCGCGTAAATCCGACAACCCGTCGATTACCCGCGACGTCTCCGGCGAAGGCGTGCAGCAGGCGCTGCTGAAGCTTATCGAAGGCACCGTCGCCGCCGTTCCGCCGCAGGGCGGGCGTAAACACCCGCAGCAGGAGTTCCTGCAGGTTGATACCTCCAAGATCCTGTTTATCTGCGGCGGCGCGTTTGCCGGTCTGGATAAAGTGATTTCCCACCGTGTGGAAACCGGCTCCGGCATTGGTTTTGGCGCGACGGTTAAAGCGAAGTCCGACAAAGCGAGCGAAGGCGAACTGCTGGCCCAGGTCGAGCCGGAAGATCTGATCAAGTTTGGTTTGATTCCGGAATTCATTGGCCGTCTGCCGGTAGTGGCGACCCTGAACGAGCTGAGCGAAGAAGCGCTGATCCAGATCCTGAAAGAGCCGAAAAACGCCCTGACCAAGCAGTATCAGGCGCTGTTTAGCCTGGAAGGCGCAGAGCTTGAATTCCGCGACGAAGCGCTGGATGCCATCGCCAAGAAAGCGATGGCGCGTAAAACCGGCGCCCGTGGCCTGCGTTCCATTGTGGAAGCGGCGCTGCTGGACACCATGTATGACCTGCCTTCGATGGAAGATGTCGAAAAAGTGGTCATTGATGAGTCGGTTATCGCCGGGCAGAGCAAACCGTTGCTGATCTACGGCAAACCGGAAGCTCAGCAGGCATCTGGCGAATAATTAGCCATTTCACTCAAGCAGTTAACAAAAAGGGGGGATTTTATCTCCCCTTTTATTTTTCCTGCATTCCCGCCGTTGAATGTGTGGAATACATCCCCATATACTGGATTACATATTAACGACGATGCAGTGGAGTGTGGCGTCGTCGGCTACCTGGCGGACTTTAAACTAAGAGAGAGCTCTATGAATCCTGAGCGTTCTGAACGCATTGAAATCCCCGTATTGCCGTTGCGCGATGTGGTGGTTTATCCGCACATGGTCATACCCCTGTTCGTAGGGCGGGAAAAATCTATCCGTTGCCTCGAAGCGGCCATGGACCATGATAAAAAAATCATGCTGGTTGCGCAGAAAGAAGCGTCGACGGATGAGCCGGGTGTAAACGATCTTTTCACCGTTGGAACCGTGGCGTCTATTTTGCAGATGCTGAAGCTGCCGGACGGCACCGTGAAGGTGCTGGTCGAAGGGCTACAGCGTGCACGCATTTCTGCGCTGTCTGATAATGGCGAACATTTCTCGGCGAAAGCGGAGTATCTCGACTCGCCGGCGATTGACGAACGTGAGCAGGAAGTGCTGGTTCGTACCGCTATCAGCCAGTTTGAAGGCTATATCAAGCTGAATAAAAAGATCCCACCGGAAGTGCTGACGTCGCTGAACAGCATCGACGATCCGGCGCGCCTGGCGGATACCATCGCGGCGCATATGCCGCTGAAGCTGGCGGACAAGCAGTCCGTGCTGGAGATGTCCGACGTCAACGAACGTCTGGAATATCTGATGGCGATGATGGAATCGGAAATCGATCTGCTGCAGGTTGAGAAGCGCATTCGCAACCGCGTCAAAAAGCAGATGGAGAAATCCCAGCGCGAGTACTATCTGAACGAGCAAATGAAAGCGATTCAGAAAGAACTCGGCGAGATGGACGACGCCCCGGACGAAAACGAAGCGCTGAAGCGCAAGATCGACGCGGCGAAAATGCCGAAAGAGGCGAAAGAGAAAACCGAAGCGGAACTGCAGAAGCTGAAGATGATGTCGCCGATGTCTGCGGAAGCGACCGTCGTGCGTGGCTACATCGACTGGATGGTGCAGGTGCCGTGGAATGCGCGCAGTAAGGTCAAGAAAGACCTGCGTCAGGCCCAGGAGATCCTCGATACCGATCACTATGGTCTGGAGCGCGTGAAGGACCGCATCCTTGAGTATCTCGCGGTGCAGAGCCGGGTCAACAAAATCAAGGGGCCGATCCTCTGCCTGGTGGGACCGCCGGGGGTAGGTAAAACCTCATTGGGTCAATCTATCGCCAAAGCGACCGGCCGGAAATACGTCCGCATGGCGCTGGGCGGCGTGCGCGATGAAGCGGAAATTCGCGGTCATCGTCGGACCTATATTGGCTCGATGCCGGGCAAACTGATCCAGAAAATGGCGAAAGTGGGGGTGAAAAACCCGCTGTTCCTGCTGGATGAGATCGACAAAATGTCTTCCGACATGCGCGGCGACCCGGCTTCCGCGTTGCTTGAGGTGCTGGATCCGGAACAGAACGTGGCCTTTAACGACCACTATCTGGAAGTGGATTACGATCTCAGCGACGTGATGTTCGTGGCGACGTCCAACTCCATGAACATTCCGGCGCCGCTGCTGGACCGTATGGAAGTGATTCGCCTCTCGGGTTACACCGAAGATGAAAAACTGAACATCGCCAAGCGTCACCTGCTGCCGAAGCAGATCGAACGCAACGCGCTGAAGAAAGGCGAACTGACCGTCGACGATAGCGCCATTATCGGCATTATTCGTTACTACACCCGTGAAGCGGGCGTTCGTAGCCTGGAGCGTGAAATCTCCAAGCTGTGCCGTAAGGCCGTTAAGCAGCTGTTGCTGGATAAAACGCTGAAACACATCGAAATTAACGGTGAGAATCTGCATGATTATCTCGGCGTACAGCGCTTCGACTATGGTCGCGCCGATAGTGAGAACCGCGTCGGTCAGGTGACCGGTCTGGCGTGGACGGAAGTGGGCGGCGATCTGCTGACCATCGAAACCGCCTGCGTACCGGGTAAAGGCAAACTGACCTACACCGGCTCGCTGGGCGAGGTGATGCAGGAGTCGATTCAGGCTGCGCTGACCGTGGTACGTTCGCGGGCGGACAAGCTGGGCATTAACGCCGACTTCTACGAGAAGCGTGATATTCACGTCCACGTACCGGAAGGGGCGACGCCGAAGGATGGCCCGAGCGCGGGTATCGCCATGTGTACGGCGCTGGTCTCCTGCCTGACCGGCAACCCGGTACGCGCCGATGTGGCGATGACCGGGGAGATTACGCTGCGTGGTCAGGTGCTGCCGATCGGCGGTTTGAAGGAAAAACTGCTGGCGGCGCATCGCGGCGGTATTAAGACTGTTCTGATTCCTGATGAGAACAAACGCGACCTAGAAGAAATTCCGGATAACGTTATCGCCGATTTGGATATCCATCCGGTGAAACGAATCGAGGAAGTTCTGACACTTGCGCTGCAGAACGAACCGTTCGGCATGCAGGTTGTGACCGCGAAATAGTGATTCTGCGCAAATTGCGCTAATAAAAATAGGGCTGGTAAGTCATTTCGGACTTGCCAGCCTTTTTTTGTGTAGCTAACTTAGATCGCTGGCAGGGGGGTCATCGACAACTGCTGTTGTAAGGGCATGACAGTCCTGATATAACTGCTGCGCGGTCGCACTATGAAGGACTCTGGTGCGATATAAATTATAAAGAGAGGAAGAGAACAGTGAATAAATCTCAACTGATTGACAAAATTGCTGCGGGTGCGGACATTTCTAAAGCTGCAGCTGGACGTGCGTTAGATGCTTTAATCGCTTCTGTTACTGAATCTCTGCAGGCTGGGGATGACGTTGCGCTGGTAGGTTTCGGTACCTTTGCTGTTAAAGAACGTGCCGCCCGTACTGGTCGCAACCCACAAACAGGTAAAGAAATTACTATCGCTGCCGCAAAAGTGCCGGGCTTCCGTGCTGGTAAAGCGCTGAAAGACGCGGTGAACTGATCGGCTTTCCCGTCAGGGAATGTGACGAAGTACAAGGGCGCATCGTGAGATGTGCCTTTTTTATTGCCTTTTCAGACCACTTTATGTGTGTTTATCGCCACTTGTGGGCTGACAATCACCCTGTTTTCTTGTCAAAATACGTCCTCACGCGCGGCGGCCATCACGTGCTATGCTGCGCGAGCTAAAGTCATCTACAGCGGAGCGTTGTTACACCATGATGGACAACCTACGCACGGCCGCCAACAGCGTCGTGCTCAAGATTATTTTCGGTATCATTATCGTCTCGTTCATTTTGACCGGGGTGAGTGGTTACCTGATTGGCGGTGGCAAAAACTATGCCGCAAAAGTGAATGGCCAGGAGATTGGCCGTGGGCAGTTTGAAAACGCCGTCGCCAGCGAACGTAACCGTATGCAGCAGCAGCTTGGCGACCAGTTCTCCGAGCTGGCGGCGAACGAAAACTACATGAAAACCATGCGCCAGCAGGTGCTGAACCGCCTGATCGATGAGTCGCTTCTGGATCAGTATGCCCGCGAGCTGGGCCTCAGCATCAGCGATGAGCAGGTGAAGCAGGCGATCTTCCAGACCCAGGCGTTCCAGACGAACGGTAAGTTCGACAACCAGCGTTTCAGCGGTATTGTCGCCCAGATGGGAATGACCACCGATCAGTACGCCCAGGCGCTGCGTAACCAGCTGACCACGCAGCAGCTGATTAACGCCATTGCGGGTACCGATTTCATGCTGCCGGGTGAGTCCGATCAGCTGGCGGCGCTGGTGTCTCAGCAGCGTGTCGTCCGCGAAGCGACCATCAACGTCAACGCCCTGGCGACAAAACAGACCGCCAGCGATGAGGAAATCAACGCTTTCTGGCAGCAGAATCAGGCCCGTTTTATGGCGCCGGAGCAGTTCCGCGTGAGCTACATCAAGATGGATGCCGCCAGCATGCAGGAAAACGCCTCTGACGAAGAAATCCAGTCATGGTATGACCAGCATAAAGATCAGTTCACTCAGCCGCAGCGTAATCGCTACAGCGTGATTCAGACTAAAACTGAAGCCGACGCGAAAGCGGTGCTGGCCGAGCTGCAAAAAGGCGCTGATTTCGCCACGCTGGCAAAAGAAAAATCGACCGATATTATTTCTGCCCGCAACGGCGGCGATATGGGGTGGATGGAAGATGCCTCTACCGTGCCTGAGCTGAAAGAGGCCGGCCTGAAAGAGAAAGGCCAGCTCTCCGGAGTGATCAAATCCTCGGTTGGCTTCCTGGTGGCCCGTCTGGACGACGTCCAGCCGGCGCAGGTCAAGCCGCTGGCTGACGTGCGCAATGACATTGCGGCGAAAGTGAAGCAGGAGAAAGCGCTGGATGCTTACTATGCGCTGCAGCAGAAGGTGAGCGATGCGGCCAGCAACGATAATGAATCGCTGGCGGGCGCGGCGCAGGTCGCCGGAGTGCAGGTGGTGGAAACCGGCTGGTTTGGCCGCGATAACCTGCCGGAAGAGCTGAACTTTAAACCGGTCGCTGACGCTATCTTCAACGGCGGTCTGGTCGGTGCGAACGGCGCGCCGGGCAGCAACTCTGACATCATTACCGTTGATGGCGATCGCGCTTTTGTTCTGCGTATCAGCGAGCACAAAGCCGAGGCGGTGAAACCGCTGGCCGAAGTGAAGGCGCAGGTCAGCGATATCGTTAAGCACAATAAAGCGGAACAGCAGGCGAAGCTGGATGCCGATAAGCTGCTGGCGGCGCTGAAAGACGGCAAAGGCGATGAGGCGATGAAGGCGGCTGGCCTGAGCTTTGGCGCGCCGCAGACGCTGTCCCGTACCGGCCAGGATCCGCTGAGCCAGCTGGCATTCACTCTGCCGCTGCCGCAGCAGGGCAAACCGGTCTATGGCGTTGGCAGCAACATGCAAGGCGATGTGGTGCTGGTGGCGCTGGATGAAGTGAAAGCAGGCAGCATGCCGGAAGAGCAGAAGAAGGCTATGGTTCAGGGGATTACCCAGAACAATGCCCAAATCGCTTTCGAAGCGCTGATGAGCAACCTGCGCAAGGCGGCGAAAATTAAGCTGGGCGACAGCATCGACCAGCAGCAGTAATTTCGCGTCGTTTCGCAAAAATACGCAACACCATGTAATCCTCAGGGGCCGCTTTCGCGGCCCTTTCCATTTCTGTGATTTGCCTTTTGTCGGCCATCCGCACTGACGCTATCGTAGCCTTGCTGTCTACACACAAGGAGATATCAGCATGAAATATGGAATAAAAGCACTGATGGCCGCGGGCGTTCTGGTTTTCGCGGTAGGCGCACAGGGCGCGCTGGCCGCCCCCGCCAGCGGCAAAGCGGTGGTAACCAAAGAGCATGTCCCGGCGTCCTCTTCGGCGAAAGCGAAAGCGGAACCCGGCGAGGCCGACAACGGGGCGACCAAAGTCAGCATTAACCACGCCAGCGCCGAGCAGCTGGCGCAGGCTCTGAATGGCGTGGGGTTGAAAAAAGCCCAGGCGATTGTCAGCTACCGTGAGGAGTATGGGCCATTCAAAACCCTTGATGACCTGAAGCAGGTCCCGGGGATGGGCAGTGCGCTGGTGGAGCGGAATTTAGCCCATCTGACGCTGTAAATTTTATGCCAGCGCTTGCACAGCAGTAATTTTTTGCCAGGATAAAGAGGTTGCATTAAGTGGTGTGACCTCTTACCTCGCAAACAACAATAACAGAAAGGCATTGATGCTATGCAAACACAAATTAAAGTTCGCGGCTATCATCTGGACGTCTACCAGCATGTGAATAACGCACGCTACCTGGAGTTCCTTGAGGAGGCCCGCTGGGATGGTCTGGAAAATAGCCCGGCGTTTCAGTGGATGACCGAGAAAAACATCGCCTTCGTGGTGGTGAATATTAATATCAACTACCGCCGTCCGGCGGTCCTGGGCGATGTGCTGACGGTGAGCAGCAAACTGGAGCAACTCAACGGCAAAAGCGGCACGCTCAGCCAAGTGGTCACCCTCAACCCCAATGGCGAGGTGGTGGCCGATGCGCTGATCACCTTCGTCTGTATTGATTTGAAAACCCAGAAGGCGCTGCCGCTGGAAGGGGAACTACGTGAGAAACTCGACCAGATGAACTTGCGCTGACAACCGTCGCGTGCGTGCCGGGCGGTGGCGCGCTTCGACCTCCGGAAGGTGATCAACCCCTTGCCCCGGTATGCGTAGCGCCACCGGGGAATTTGAACTGAAGCTTCGGGCAGATACCTCTTCGGAGGCTATGCCTGTGTCAAGCCGGTTTTTTGCTTCATCACCGCCATTACCCCGACCTTATCGGCCAGATACTGGTTGAGCCCGTTAGCGCGCAGGTTGCAGGCGGCGCACTGGCCGCAACCATCGCCCTTAATGCCGTTGTAGCAGGTGAGGGTTTCCCGGCGCACCAGATCCAACTGACCCCAGTAGTCGGCCAGCGCCCAGGTCTCGGCTTTGTTCAGCCACATCAGCGGGGTTTCAAAGCGAATGTCTTTCGCCATCCCAAGGCTGACGGCGTGGTGCAGCGCTTTGACAAACTCATCGCGGCAGTCCGGGTAGCCGGAGAAATCGGTCTCGCACACGCCGGTGATGATAGCGTCGGCTTTTACCTGATAGGCGTAGATTGCCGTCAGGGTTAAAAACAGAATATTGCGCCCCGGGACAAAAGTATTGGGAATGCCCTCGGCATCAGGCTGATAGTCCGGTACCGGAATGTTATCGCGGGTCAGGCTGCTGACCGCCAGTTCATTGAGCAGGGTAACGTCCAGCACTTTATGCGCGACGGCGCCAAGTTTCAGGGCGAGTTCGCGCGCAACGTCGATTTCCGCGCGGTGGCGTTGGCCATAATCAAAAGTGACGCAATGCACTTCATCATACTGTTGCAGAGCCTGCACCAGACAGGTGGTTGAATCTTGTCCTCCGCTGAAGACAACTACGGCGCGTTTCATGGCAATTCCTGACTTAATGAGTAAAGGCGATATGGTAGCGCCAGACGCCCGCCACCACCAGCTCTCTCACGTCGACGCCGGCAGCCAGGCGCTGGCGAAGTCGAACCAGCCGCGGGCGTTGAGGCGCAAGCCATTGACACCCGGCGGGGCGCTGATCCGATAGTTGTATTTAAACAGCGGCGTCATGATGGCGTCTTCCATCAGGTTGTTGAATACGTTGCGCAGCGCATCGTTGCGGCTGCGGGCTTCCGGCTGCGCCTGTACCGCGTCTAATGTCGCCTGCAGATGGGCATATTGCGCCCCGGTCAGCAAATTGGGCCACAGCATATCGCAGCGCAGCCACTGCTCCAGGGCATACTCTGGCGCTTCGCCGATCAGGCGGTCGCCCATCATCAGGTCGGCCTGCCCCAGATGCTGGCAGCCCTCCCAGTTTTTGGCGTCATGAAACAGAAGCGTCAGCTCGCAGCCCAGCACAGCCAGCCGCTGTCTCAGCTGTTCGGCCATGGCGTGGAGTTCGACCGGCAGATGGTAGAGCAGCGTGAGCCTGGCCGGCAGTGGCACCGCGCTGTTTTCCGGCCCCTGCGGGATGGACCATCCCGGCAACACCTCATGGCTTGGCGTAATCAGATCCTCGTCGAGCGGCAGCGTTTCCAGCAACGACGATCGGTGAATTATCGATACCAGCCGCTGGGCCTGCGCTTTGCTAAGCCGAGGGCTGTGACGCAGGGTCAGATAGCAGAAGCCAAGACTGATGCTGTTGCTGACCTGGCGCAGGTTATGGAGCTCTTCGCGGTCGCCAATCGTGATCTGCACCGGGTGGCGACAGCTGGTCCCGAGATCGCGATCGAAGAGCTGGGGGGTGATCCAGTACTCCACCGCCTGGATCAGCGGATGCCGCAGATGGTAGCGGGGGTGGTTCTCAAGGCGGACGAGTTCCGGACTAAACCGCTTCAGGCGGAACGGTCCGCAGCCGATGGCCGGATCGTCAGGATGGGCCAGCACGCTGCAATAGCTGGCGAGGCGGAACGGCAGCCAGTAGTCAGGACGATGCAGCGTGATGGTGAGGCACTGGGCGTGAGTGACGTCGATGCGGCTGATGCTGGCGAAGAGGGTCCGCAAGGCGGGCAGATCCAGCAGCAGCAGTAAGCGCTGCCGCAGCTGTGCGGTTTCCACTGCATCGCCGTTGTGCCAGCACAGTGTGGAGCGGATATAAAACTGCCAGCGCAGGCCGTCAGGGGAGACCTGCCAGTGGTGCGCCAGATCGCCGATTGGCATAGTGTCGCCTTCGTCGAAGCGTGTCAGCCCGGCATAGATCTGCCCGGCCAGATGCTGCTCGGCGCGTCCGGGCAGAAAGCCGGGGCGTAGCGGTTCCAGCGGGCGATAGTATGGAATACGCAGCGTCGGGGTATTGTTTTGCCACTGACCGCCCAGAAAGGGGTGGAGCAGGGCTTTCAGCTCCACCGGGGCCAGCTGCGCCAGCTCCAGCGCGTTTTGCTGCTGACCTTTATGCAGCGCCAGCTCCATCATCTCATTGCGCAGACGTTCCGGCGTTTTATAAAAAGAGAGCAGTCCGCGCTTGCCGCGCCCGGAGCGGGCCTGCCAGCTTAACCATCCGGCCTCTTGCGCCTGACGCAGCAGGGTACGGACATGGCGTTCGCTGCAAAAACAGCGTTCCGCCAGTTCGCCGACGGTGACCTGCTGCGGCGCCCCGGCTGAGGGTTGCCACAGCCGCTGGTACTGATTTAAACGGTGTAAGAGTCGCATAAGCGCTGTCGTCCACCGGGCCGTAATAAACCCGGAACAATTTATATTATCTATTCACTATTACTTCCGTATATCCCAGGTGATACTGCAACACAAGCGAAGCCCATCACACATTGGGGAAAACACCATGGCAAAACTGGCAGCATTTGATATGGACGGCACCTTGCTGATGCCGGACCATCGTCTCGGAGAAAAGACGCTCACCGCGCTGAAACGGCTGCGGGAACGCGATATCACCCTGACGTTCGCCACCGGCCGCCATGCGCTGGAGATGCACCATGTGATGGGTGAGTTTTCCCTGGACGCTTTTCTGATCACGGGCAACGGGACGCGCATCCACTCGCTGGAAGGGGAGGAGCTGTACCGTCAGGATCTCAATCCCGAGGTAGCGGAAGAAGTGCTGCATAGTCGATGGGATACCCGGGCCAGCATGCACGTGTTTAATGACGGCGGTTGGTTCACCGGCCAGGCAAGGCCTGAGCTGCTGAAGGCGCATGTCTTTAGCGGGTTTCGCTATCAACTGTGTGATCCGAAACGTATGTCGGCGCATCATGTCACCAAGATCTGCTTCTGCGGCGATCATGACGATCTGCGCCGCCTGCGGATCCAACTGAATGAGGCGCTGGGCCAGCGCGCGTTTCTCTGCTTCTCGGCGTTGGACTGTCTGGAAGTGCTGCCGGTTGGCTGCAATAAAGGCGCGGCGCTGGCGAGGCTGAGCCAGCACCTGGGCCTCACCCTACAGGAGTGCATGGCCTTCGGCGATGCGATGAACGATCGCGAGATGCTTCGCAGCGTCGGGCGGGGGTTCATCATGGGCAACGCGATGCCGCAGCTGAAAGCCGAGCTGCCGCATCTCCCGGTTATCGGCGACTGCCGGCATCAGGCGGTCTCCCATTTTTTAACGCATTGGCTGGATAATCCTGATCTTCCTTATTCCCCCGAATAGAGAGACCCTTCCAGCAAGCCAGATAGCATTCTATCTGGCTTTTTTTATGTTCTGCTGACCAGCCGGGCTAGCTCCGCCTGCCAGGGGGCGATATCGCCGATGTTGGCCGCCACCCACTGTGGGTTGTAATAGCTTTCCAGATAACGCTCGCCGCTGTCGCACAGCAGGGTCACGAGGGAACCCGTGCGTCCTTCCTCGCGCATCCGCGCGGCCAGCTGCAGCACCCCCCACATATTGGTTCCGGTCGAGGCGCCGACTTTCCGTCCAAGCTGCGTTTCCAGCCACAAAGCAGTGGCCACGCTTGCCGCATCCGGCACGCGCAGCATCTCATCTACAACGTCGGGAATAAACGATGGTTCGACCCGCGGGCGGCCGATGCCTTCAATTTTGCTGCCGACCGGGCTGCGCAGGCTGGCGTCGCGTGTCTGCCAGTAATCGAGGAACACCGAATTTTGCGGGTCGACAACCATCAGCTGCGTCTCGTAGCCCTGGCTGCGAATATAGCGGCCAATGGTCGCTGAGGTGCCGCCGGTGCCGGCGCTCATCACGATCCACGATGGCTGCGGGTGCGGCTCATGGCTCATCTGGCGGAAAATACTGTCGGCGATATTGTTATTGCCGCGCCAGTCGGTGGCCCGCTCGGCGAAGGTAAACTGATCCATATAGTGACCGTTCAGCTCGCGCGCCAGCGTTTCGGAAGCCGCATAGATTTCGCAGGCGTTCTGCACAAAATGGCAGCGTCCGCCGTAGAACTCGATCTGTTCGATTTTACGTCTGGCGGTGCAGGAGGGCATCACGGCGATAAACGGCAGCCCCAGCAGGCGGGCGAAATAGGCTTCAGAAACCGCGGTCGAACCCGAAGACGATTCGATAATCGTGGTGCCTTCTTTGATCCAGCCGTTGCACAGGCCATAGAGAAACAGCGACCGCGCCAGACGGTGTTTGAGGCTACCGGTCGGATGCGTACTTTCATCCTTCAGATAAATCGGGATCCCGGGAAAACCAGGCAGCGCCAGGCGAATCAGGTGTGTATCGGCGGAACGCTGATAGTCGGCGTTAATTTCACTAATGGCGTGTTTTACCCAGGCGCTATTCATCTCGGATTCCTGTTTGTCATTTTGTGCCCAGCTTAGCGGATTGTGCGGGAAAAATTGTTGCTATTTAGCCTTTCAATTACAATTGCAGGAGTAAATTATTCTCTCTGGTGGCCTTATGTTAGATAAAATTGACCGTAAGCTGCTGGCGCTGCTGCAGGAAGATTGCACCCTCTCTTTGCAGGCGCTGGCTGATGCCGTTAATCTGACCACGACCCCTTGCTGGAAACGCCTGAAACGACTCGAGGATGACGGTATTCTCCGCGGGCGCGTCGCCTTACTGGATGCGGAAAAGGTGGGGCTTGGGCTGACGGCGTTTGTCCTGATCAAGACCCAACATCACAGCAGCGACTGGTATTGCCATTTTGTGAGCGAAGTGACGCAGATGGCTGAAGTGCTCGGCTTCTGGCGGATGGCGGGGGAGTATGACTATCTGCTGCGGGTGCAGGTGGCCGATATGAAGCGCTATGACGACTTTTATAAACGTTTGGTGAACAGCGTGCCGGGGCTGTCGGATGTCACTTCGAGTTTTGCCATGGAACAGATAAAATACACCACCGCCTTGCCTGTCGAATAACGGTATTGCGCCGTAACCCATAACAAAATCAGGATCTTACTGCTTGCGATTATTTGCACAACTCAGCTGGTATTTCCGCCGGGAGTGGCGCCGCTATCTTGGCGCCATTGCCCTGCTGGCCATTATTGCCGTCCTGCAGCTTGTTCCGCCGAAGGTGGTGGGCATTGTGGTCGACGGCGTGACGCAACAACATTACACCGCGGAGAAGGTGTGGATGTGGATCGGCGCGCTGGTGCTGATCGCGGTGATGATTTACCTGCTGCGCTATGTCTGGCGCGTGCTGCTGTTCGGCGCCTCTTACCAGCTGGCGGTTGAACTGCGGGAAGACTTTTACCGGCAGCTGAGCCGCCAGCATCAGGCGTTCTATTTGCGCCATCGCACCGGGGATCTGATCGCCCGCGCCACCAACGACGTGGACCGGGTGGTGTTTGCCGCCGGTGAAGGGGTGTTAACCCTGGTGGATTCTCTGGTGATGGGCTGTGCGGTGTTGATTGTGATGTCGACGCAGATTAGCTGGCAGCTCACCCTGCTGGCGCTGCTGCCGATGCCGCTGATGGCCCTGGCGATTAAACGCAACGGCGATGCCCTTCACGAACGTTTTCGCGTTGCCCAGGCGGCCTTTTCCAGCCTCAACGATCGCACGCAGGAGAGTCTGACCAGCATCCGCATGATTAAGGCGTTCGGGCTGGAGGATCGCCAGTCGGCGCAGTTTGCCGCAGATGCGGCCGATACTGGAGCGAAAAATATGCGCGTGGCGCGCATTGACGCTCGCTTCGACCCTACTATCTATATCGCCATCGGGGCGGCGAATCTGCTGGCCATCGGCGGCGGCAGCTGGATGGTGATCCACGGTAGCCTGACGCTGGGTCAGCTCACCAGCTTTGTGATGTACCTTGGTCTGATGATCTGGCCGATGCTGGCGCTGGCGTGGATGTTTAACATCGTGGAGCGCGGTAGCGCGGCCTATGGTCGTATTCGCACCATGCTCGAAGAGGCGCCGGCGGTGGACGACGGGACCGAGACGGTACCGGCTGGCCGCGGCGTCCTGCAGGTCGCTATCCGCGATTTCATCTATCCACAGGCGAGCAAACCTTCGCTGGAACAGGTTAATTTTACCCTGCAGCCGGGGCAAATGCTGGGCATCTGCGGGCCGACGGGCGCTGGCAAAAGCACCATTCTGGCCCTGCTGCAGCGCCATTTTGACGTCACCAGCGGCGAGATCCGCTTTCACGATCTGCCGCTACCGCGTCTGCAGCTCGACAGCTGGCGCGAACGGCTGGCGGTGGTCAATCAGACGCCGTTTTTATTCTCCGATACCGTCGCCAATAATATCGCGCTGGGAAAACCGGACGCGACGCCGGAACAGATTGAGCGGGTGGCGCGGCTGGCCAGCGTGCATGACGACATTCTGCGTCTGCCCCAGGGGTACGATACCGAAGTAGGCGAGCGCGGCGTGATGCTCTCCGGCGGCCAGAAACAGCGCATCTCGATTGCCCGCGCCCTGCTGCTGGAGGCCGAAATTCTGATCCTTGATGATGCTTTATCCGCGGTGGATGGCCGCACCGAACACCAGATCCTGCATAACCTGCGCCAGTGGGGAGAGGGGCGGACGGTGATCATCAGCGCCCACCGCCTGTCGGCGCTGACTGAGGCCAGCGAAATCCTGGTGCTGCAGCATGGGCATGTCGCCCAGCGCGGCCGCCATGAGGCGCTGGCGGTGCAGCCCGGCTGGTACCGCGACATGTATCGGTATCAGCAGCTGGAAGCCGCGCTCGACGAGGTTCCCCAGGAGCAAGAGGAGGCCCTGGATGCGTAGCTTTACCGAACTCTGGCCGACGCTTAGACGCCTGCTGGCCTATGGTTCACCGTGGCGTAAGCCGCTGGCCATCGCGGTGGCGATGATGTGGATCGCGGCGGCGGCGGAGGTGAGCGGCCCGCTGCTTATCAGCTATTTCATTGACAATATGGTGGCGAAACAGACTCTGCCGCTGAAGCTGGTGGCAGGCCTGGCGGCAGCCTATATCGGTCTGCAGCTGCTGGCGGCGCTACTGCATTATAACCAGTCGCTGCTGTTTAACCGCGCCGCGGTCGGCGTGGTCCAGCAGTTACGCAGCGATGTGATGGATGCCGCCCTGCATCAGCCGCTCAGCGAGTTTGATACTCAGCCGGTCGGGCAGCTGATCTCACGCGTGACCAACGATACCGAAGTCATTCGTGACCTGTATGTGACGGTAGTGGCGACGGTGCTCCGCAGCGCGGCGCTGATCGGCGCGATGCTGGTGGCGATGTTTAGCCTCGACTGGCGGATGGCGCTGGTGGCGATCGCGATTTTCCCGGCGGTGCTGATCGTGATGATCATTTATCAGCGCTATAGCACGCCGATCGTGCGCCGGGTGCGCGCCTGGCTTGCCGACATCAACGATGGCTTTAACGAAGTGATCAACGGCATGGGGGTCATCCAGCAGTTCCGCCAGCAGGCGCGTTTTGGCGAACGGATGCGCGAGGCCAGCTACGCCCACTACCTGGCGCGGATGCAGACGCTGCGCCTGGACGGTTTTCTGCTGCGTCCGCTGCTGAGCCTCTTTTCCTCGCTGGTGCTGTGCGGGCTGCTGATGCTGTTCGGCTTTAGCGCGGCGGGCACGATTGAGGTCGGGGTGCTGTACGCGTTTATCAGCTATCTCGGACGCCTCAACGAGCCGCTCATTGAGCTGACCACCCAGCAGTCGATGCTGCAGCAGGCGGTGGTCGCCGGCGAACGCGTTTTCGAACTGATGGACCGTCCGCGCCAGGCGTGGGGCGCCGATGACGCGCCGCTGAGCAGCGGTCGGGTGGAAATCGACCATCTCTCCTTTGCCTACCGCGGGGATCGTCTGGTCCTCCAGGATATCACGCTGGATATACCTTCCCGCAGTTTTGTGGCGCTGGTCGGGCATACCGGCAGTGGGAAGAGTACCCTCGCCAGTCTGATGATGGGCTATTACCCGTTAACCCACGGGGAGATCCGCATCGATGGCCGGCCGCTCTCTTCTCTCAGCCACAGCGCGTTGCGTCGGGGCATCGCGATGGTGCAACAGGATCCGGTGGTGCTGGCGGATACCTTCTACGCCAACGTCGCGCTGGGCCGGGACATCAGCGAAACACAGGTCTGGGAAGCGCTGGAGGCGGTGCAGCTGGCGGCGGTGGCGCGCAGCATGCGCGACGGCCTGTACACCCAGCTGGGCGAGCAGGGCAATAATCTCTCCGTCGGACAGAAGCAGCTGCTGGCGCTGGCGCGCGTGCTGGTGGAGACCCCGCAGGTTCTGATTCTGGATGAGGCGACGGCGAACATCGACTCCGGCACCGAGCAGGCGATCCAGCAGGCGCTGGCGAAGGTTCGCCAGCATACCACCCTGGTGGTTATCGCCCATCGTCTGTCGACCATCGTTGAGGCGGATACCATTCTGGTCCTGCATCGCGGTCAGGCCGTCGAGCGGGGCAACCATCAGCAGCTGCTGGCGGCGAAAGGCCGCTACTGGCAGATGTATCAGCTACAGCTGGCTGGTGAAGAGCTGGCGGCCAGCGCCAGAGAAGAGTCGCTCAGCGCCTGATGCACCACCAGCAGGCAGCGAAGGCGGGTCGGCCTGTCGTGGTGCAAAAACGTTACATCAAATGCACCGCCGTGGTGCATTTTTGCCCGTTAAACGCCTTTACGCAGGCTAATGCCTGACCTCTCGCCTGTTTTTTGCCATCAAAGGGCCGCTCAGCGGCCTTTTTTCATTTCTGGCATAGCCCTTGCTTTATATCCATCGTGTTAGCTGCGGCCATTACCGAATACTGACTGGAGGGGACTTATGAAGCTGGTTACCGTGGTAATCAAACCATTCAAACTGGAAGACGTGCGTGAAGCCTTGTCTTCCATCGGCATTCAGGGCCTGACGGTCACTGAAGTCAAAGGATTTGGCCGTCAGAAAGGTCATGCGGAGCTCTACCGCGGCGCCGAGTATAGCGTCAACTTTCTGCCAAAAGTGAAGATTGATGTGGCGATCGCCGACGATCAGCTGGATGAAGTTATCGATGTCATCAGCAAAGCGGCTTACACCGGAAAAATTGGCGACGGCAAAATTTTTGTCGCTGAATTGCAGCGCGTCATTCGCATCCGTACCGGCGAAGCTGACGAAGCGGCACTGTAATTTCCAGACCACACAGTGATGGGGAACGAAACAATGAAAATGGCAACAATGAAATCGGGTCTGGGGGCGTTAGCCCTTCTTCCGGGGCTGGCGATGGCCGCGCCTGCGGTGGCGGACAAAGCCGATAATGCGTTTATGATGATTTGCACCGCGCTGGTTCTGTTTATGACTATCCCGGGGATTGCGCTGTTTTACGGCGGGCTGATCCGCGGTAAGAACGTTCTTTCCATGTTGACGCAGGTGATTGTCACCTTTGGCCTCGTCTGCGTACTGTGGGTCATTTATGGCTATACCCTGGCCTTCGGCACAGGCGGCAGCTTCTTCGGCAGCTTTGACTGGGTAATGCTGAAAAATATTGAACTGAAAGCGCTGATGGGCACCTTCTATCAGTATATCCACGTCGCCTTCCAGGGCTCGTTCGCCTGCATCACCGTCGGGCTGATCGTCGGCGCGCTGGCTGAACGTATCCGTTTCTCCGCGGTGCTGATTTTCGTGGTGGTGTGGATGACGCTCTCCTACGTGCCGATTGCGCATATGGTCTGGGGCGGCGGTCTGCTGGCGACCCATGGCGCGCTGGATTTCGCCGGCGGCACCGTTGTGCACATCAACGCCGCGGTCGCCGGGCTGGTGGGCGCCTATATGATGGGCAAACGCGTGGGCTTCGGCAAAGAAGCGTTCAAACCGCATAACCTGCCGATGGTGTTCACCGGCACCGCTATCCTCTATGTGGGCTGGTTCGGCTTCAACGCCGGCTCTGCCAGCGCAGCGAATGAAATCGCGGCCCTGGCGTTCGTTAACACCGTCGTGGCGACCGCCGCGGCTATCCTGGCGTGGACCTTTGGCGAATGGGCTCTGCGCGGCAAACCTTCACTGCTGGGCGCCTGCTCCGGGGCAATTGCCGGTCTGGTTGGCGTTACGCCGGCGTGTGGTTATATCGGTGTCGGCGGCGCGCTGATCGTCGGTATCGCCTCTGGCCTGGCGGGTATCTGGGGCGTGACTGCGCTGAAACGCTGGCTGCGTGTGGATGACCCTTGCGACGTCTTCGGCGTCCACGGCGTCTGCGGCATCGTCGGCTGTATCCTGACCGGTATCTTCGCGGCGACTTCACTGGGCGGCGTCGGTTATGCGGAAGGCGTCACCATGGGCCATCAGCTGCTGGTGCAGCTGGAAAGTATCGGCATTACCGTGGTCTGGTCCGGCGTCGTCGCTTTCATCGGCTACAAAGTGGCGGATATGACCGTAGGGCTGCGCGTACCGGAAGAGCAGGAGCGCGAAGGGCTGGACGTCAACAGCCATGGCGAAAACGCCTACAACGCCTGACAGAAACCCCTTCTCCATGTAGCAAAAAGCCTCCCGTCAGGGAGGCTTTTTTTTATGAATTGCGGTTGCGCATCACCCCTTCCTGGACCGTTGAGGCAACCAGCGTGCCATCCTGCGTGTAAAACTCGCCGCGAACGAAGCCGCGGGCGCTGGAGGCCGAGGTGCTTTCAACGCTGTACAGCAGCCATTCATTGATATTAAACGGCCGATGGAACCACATTGAGTGGTCGATGGTGGCGACCTGCATGCCGGGCTCAAGGAAACCAACGCCGTGCGGCTGCAGCGCCACCGGCAGAAAGTTAAAGTCCGAGGCATAGCCCAGCAGATACTGATGAATGCGCAGATCGTCGGGAACGGCGCCGTTGGCGCGCAGCCAGACCTGGCGCGCCGGCTCGGCGATATGGCCTTTCATCGGGTTATGAAATTCCACCGGGCGGATCTCCAGCGGCTTATCGCAGAGGAATTTGTCTTTCACCTGCGGCGGCAGGAGATGCGCCAGCTTGCGGGCGATGTCGGTTTCCGAAGGCAGTCCGTCAGGGGAGGGGGCGGCCGGCATCGCTTTCTGATGCTCATAGCCGTGCTCTGGCGCCTGGAAGGAGGCGGTCATATAGAAGATCGGCTTCCCGTTCTGGATGGCGGCGACCCGGCGGGCGCTAAAGCTGTTGCCGTCGCGCAGGACCTCCACATCGTAGACGATCGGTTTTTGACTGTCGCCGGGGCGCAGAAAGTAGCTGTGAAACGAATGCACCAGACGTTCTACGGGCACGGTCTCTTTTGCGGCATACAGCGCCTGGCCCACCACCTGGCCGCCAAAAACCTGGCGCAATCCCAGGTCTTCGCTCTGTCCACGGAACAACCCTTCCTCAATTTTTTCCAGATCTAATAATGCCAGCAGGTTAGAGAGTGCCTGACTCATACTTATCCTCAATTAACAATGGCGGCGCCGTGCGCGTAATGTGGCAAAGTATAACCTGGAATCGCAAGTGGTCCGATGGGTGTAATAATCTGAATAACAACCGGTCAACAGGAAGAAATCTGAGATCTGTGCCACACTTATTGACGACACGAAAGTTCCTGCCGGCGAAGCGGCGGAACATCCTCCTGGGTATAAAGGGATGATAAGGAGAACATCATGAAATTTGCCTATATGTTTAGTGCCTTAGCCGTCGCCGCGACGCTGACCGCCTGTGCTAATCACCACTCCACCAGTTCTTCCGCTCAGGCAGCCGCACCCGACCCTTACGGTATTGCGACGCTGAGCGTGGCGCAGCAGCAGCCGAGCGTCACGGGGACGATTAATATCCGCCAGAGAATCGCATTACCGCCGGATGCGGTGCTGACGGTGACCCTGTCGGATGCTTCTCTGGCAGATGCGCCAGCCCGCGTATTGTCGCAAAAAGCGGTGCGTACCGAAGGCAAGCAGGCGCCATTTAACTTTGCCCTGCCTTACAACCCGGCAGATATTCAACCGAACGCCCGCATTCTGTTGAGCGCAGCGATTACGGTTAATGGCCAGCTGATGTTCATTACCGATACCGTGCAGACGGTGATCAACCAGGGGGGCACCCATGCCGACCTGACGCTGGTTCCGGTTCAGCAGACCGCCGTGCCTGTCGCACAGTAAGCTCGATGAGCCCCCGGATGGGGGCTTTTTTTTGTCTTCAGTAAACCCAGCGATAGTGCTGGAGATCGATATGGCCGCTGCCGGAGACCTGTACCCCTTCGGCCAGCAATGCCTGACGCTGCCGCTGCAGATCGGGGCCGGTGAGGGAGATATCGCCATGGCGATTGACCACCCGATGCCAGGGCAGAGTGGACCCTTCCGGCAGACGCTTCAGCACACCGCCCACCTGGCGCGCCGCGCGCGGAGAACCGGCCAGCCTGGCGACATCGCCATAGGTCGTGACATACCCTTCCGGTATTGACGCCACAATGTGCCAGACACGTTGGGGAAATGTATCGAGCGGATCCATATTCAGTCCTGTTACCCGAAAAACGCCAGCATAAGCGCTGATCTGCAGGCTGTACAGCCTGCAGATCAGGCGGGCTGTTCGACGGTGAACGTCAGGGCCAGGCCGAGGATCTGCATGCCATGGACATTGTCGGAAGGTGAACTGGCGATGAGGCTCTCCAGGAATTTTAACCGCTGCGAGGTGGCGTTGATGATCAGCTTCGCGCGCAGGCCCGGCATGGTCAGCGACGAGATGGGGTAGACCACCCGACCGCTGATGTAGACCGGTAGCTTGCGCAGTTCCACCTGACGCAGCACGCCGACGGTGGAATAGAGCAGCGCCAGCGGCGTGACCGCCCGCACCGGCGCCTGACTGATAGTCACGAAGTCGAGCATTTTTTCAGGGCGCAGATAATTCACCCCCTGAAAGGCGATGGTCATCCCTTCAATGGCGGGTAAAGGCAGAGTGATGGTCTGTGGTGATGAGTCAGTCATTCGATTACCGTAGAGACAATGCGCTGATGATAAAAGAGAACATAAGGTGGATAAGTATGGTGGATATCCCGGAGGTGTGCTGAGCGCACGCTCTCACTCTCACAGATTGAGCGTGAGTGACTGGTTTTATTCGCGTTATTGCGCAATAAACCAGCAGGCAGTCGGGGCGCGCTTGCAATTCACCAGGTCAGCAGGGATAATGCGCCAGCGCGTTGGGTAACAACGCTCTCAATGGGGGCTCTGTTGGTTCTCCCGCAACGCTACTCTGTTTACCAGGTCAGGTCCGGAAGGAAGCAGCCAGAGCAGACGACGTGTGTGCCGGGATGTAGCTGGCAGGGCCCCCACCCATTTCGCCCTTATGATATATCCCTTATATTTTCCCGGTCTTTATTCCTGCTATATTTAATACCTGATACAGATCACATATTATTTTTTGTTGCTAAAACAACCCGTTTTTATTCCATAATATTGACTTGTCATAAATCTGAAATGCTACTGCAATATTAATGTCATTTTCGTGTCATAAATAAAGCGCATCTTATTGCTGGGAATTTGTTGCCAGATCCATGCTATTAAATATATCTCTGGATCAGCATGTTAACTTCGTGTATTAATTATGATGATTTTATTGCACGGGAAGCGTAGCTATGACCACAGTGGTTTTGAATGTAAAAATTGACGCTGAGTTAAAAGAAAAGTTGCGTCATTATGCGGAAGTGAATAACGAGAACCTGGGTACGGCAACGGAAAAGCTGCTGCAGCTGGCTTTTCAGCTGGAGGCATCAGCAGGTGAGGCGGGGGTGACGGAAGAGGACATTGACAGCCAGCATACCGAAGAGGAAGCGACGCCATTAACCCCTAAAGAAATCAAAGCATTAAGAAAACTTCTGAAGAAGAAAAAATGAAACAACAATTCTCTACAGCCAGCAACTATAGCGAAGCCTGCGATATGTTGCGCTCAGGATACGTAAAACACGTTCGCCTGAACTGGAATATCGGTAGTGATGAGTTCTTTCGCATTGCATCCGACTGGTGTGACACCGGCGCTAAAATTAAAAAAGATGAAGATGGCTTTATTATTTCCCTGAAAGGGTTTCCTATTCCGCGCCAGCATTAATGAAATTGCCTTATTTCCGTCACCGGGTTGCCATAACCAGATGGCAGGATACTCAGGCAATTTTATAAAAACATCTCATATACCTCATGGATGACGGACTTTTGACGGGCTGAAGCCAGCCCGTCGATATTTTCTTATATTATTTTCCGCAAACGCGTATTTTCCCGCTGTTCTGCAAGGCTATGCCACAATGGTTGTAGCGTGGAGAAGGCCTGGCGCAATGCTTCGTCCGGCAAGGTAAACGGCAGACGTAAATAGCGATCGAACGCGCCCTCCAGACCAAACCGCGTCCCGGTGCCGATATGGATCCCCTGGCTTTCCGCCCGCGCAGAGAACAGGGTGGCCAGCATGTCAGGGAGTTCCACCCAAAAAGAGAGTCCGCCTTCCGGTGGCGTAAAGCGCCAGCGGGGAAAATACTCTTTCATCAGCACTTCGCACATGTCCCGGCGCGCCTGCAGCATCTCCCGTCGCGGCGGCAGCAGCGTGGCGGCGTTTGCCAGCAGCCAGCTGCAGGCCAACTGCTCCAGCAGCGGCGTACCCAGGTCCAGAGAGTCGCGGGCCTGAATAAGCGAGGCGATCGTTCGCGCGCTGGCGCGGATCCAGCCGATGCGCAGTCCCCCCCAGAAACTTTTCCCGGCCGAACCGATAGTGAGCACCGCGGCGTCGGGATTAAAGCAGGCCAGCGGCGGCGGGGGCGGGGCGTTATACCAGAGGTCGACCATGGTCTCATCGATCACCAGCGTTGTTCGCGTCCTGGCCGCGATGTCCGCGACCCGCTGGCGGGTAGGGGCATCCATACAGCGCCCGGTAGGGTTGTGAAAATCCGGCATCAGCCATGCCAGACGCGGCGCGGTCTGCGCAATGGTCGCCGCTAATCCATCGCAGTCCCATCCCTGCTGGGGGAGTGCGACCCCAACGGGCCGACAGGAGGCGCCCTGAATGGCGCTGATGGCCATTGGGTAGGTCGGGGCGTCAATGACCACCCGGTCACCGGGGCCGGTGAACAGACGCAGGATCAGCGCGAAGGCGCTAAGCGCGCCGTTGACCACCATCACTTCATCGGGCCGCGTCGGCAGGCCACGTTCGCTGTAGCGCCGGGCAATCGCTTCCCGCAGCACCGGGAGCCCCTGCTGATCGTAGCCGGTCTGGGTGAGATAGGGCGGCAGCAGGGTCATGGCGTGCTGGAAGGCCTGATGGAGCTCCGGACCGGCGCTGAGGGCAGCGGTAGAGAGATTGATCGTCGAGGGGGTCGCAGAGGGCGGCGGCAGATCGGCAGGGCGTTCCGGCAGGACAATGCGCGACCCGCTCCCCTGGCGGCTATGGAGAAACCCCTCCTCCCGCAGCTGGCCGAGGGCGCTGGCGATGGTCGTCCGGCTGACGTTGAGGGCCGCCGCCAGCTCGCGCTCGCCGGGCAGGCGCGTCTGTAGCGTCAGACGGCCATCGAGGATCAGCAGGCGGAGCGCTTCCGCCAGCTGGCGCCATAGCGGTGTGCGGGGACTGGACTCCTGCCAGTTGCCAAGCAGGCGTACCAGGGACTGTGTTCCAAAGCGTCGGGCTGACATAGCGATCCACTTTTCCAAAACTGGCCATTAATTATCAGTCCATTTTTGCTGATGATAAGGGCATTCGCAATGATGTTGAGGAAAAAATATGCTTCGTCGCCTGCTGCAGTTATATATCGGTCTGGTGCTCTACGGCGTGTCCACGGCGCTCTTCGTGCATGCTAATCTCGGCGCCGATCCGTGGGACGTTTTTCATCTTGGGGTGGCTAAACAGCTGGGGATCAGTTTCGGGACCGTGATTATCCTGACCGGCGCCGCGGTGCTGCTGCTATGGATCCCGATTCGGCAGATGCCGGGGCTCGGCACGGTGAGTAATGTTATCGTGCTGGGGCTGGCGGCGGACGCCACGCTGGCCGTCCTGCCTCCGCTGGAGTCGCTGGTGGCGCGCAGTGCGCTGCTGGTGGTGGCGATTGTGATGAACGCTATCGCCACCGGGATGTACATTGGCGCGGGCTTTGGCCCGGGTCCGCGCGATGGCCTGATGACCGGCCTGCACGCTCGCACCGGCTGGTCATTGCGCGGTATCCGTACGGCGATCGAGCTCTCCGTGCTGCTGATTGGTTGTCTGCTGGGGGGCAAGTTTGGCGTCGGAACCGTCATTTACGCGCTGTCGATTGGGCCGCTGATCCAGCTGTGCCTGCCGTGGTTCAGCCAGCCCGTCCGCCGCCGGGCGGTCAGCACTCCCCGGGAGAGCGTCTCCTGAAGGGAACCCGCGCCCTCGTCGTCGAGAAGAGGGCGCATTGTGGTTTACAGGCCGCTCAGGCCATGAAGCATCATGTAGATCCCCACCACAATAATCAGTAAGCCTGAGATCCAGGGCGCTTTGCGCGAGATGTCGTTAAGCCACGGCCAGCGGCGGGTGGCATGTTTCATGCTCAGGGCGGCGATAGCCCCGGAAGCTACCAGCGTCAGCGCCAGACCGACGCTAAAGCCGAGTACCAGCGTGGCGCCCAGCGAGAATTTCTTCAGCTGTAAACAGATAAGCAGCACGGTAATGGACGCCGGGCAGGGGATCAGCCCGCCGGTCAGGCCAAACATCACAATCTGCCCGGTCGTCACCTGGCGGCCATCGAAGCGCCGGTTAATCTCCTGAGCATGGGCCCGCTGATGCGCGTCCTGCCACTCCTCCGCCACCAGCGGCGCGCCAGGGGAGTGAGAATGATGGTGATCATGATGTTCATGATGATGATGGTCATGGTGATGGTCATGGTCGTGCCCGTGCTGAGGATGATGGTGGTGGGCGTGGGGCCGCGATTCGCGCCAGGTGCGCCAGAGCATCCAGCAGGCAATCAACACAATGACAATCCCCGAGATCAGCTGAAACCAGGGCTCAGAAGTCTGGGCGTTCCAGCCGCGGCCAAACCACAGGCCGGCCATGGCGATCAGCCAGACCACCGCGGTATGCGAGACCGTCGCCGCCAGCCCCAACAGAACCGCCTGCTTTAAGGTTCCCCGTACCGCCACGATAAAGGCGGCCATCATCGTTTTTGAGTGGCCGGGTTCAAGGCCGTGCAGCGCGCCGAGCAGTATCGCGCTGGGAATAAACAGCCAGGCATTGCCCTGCTGCAGAAGGGAAGTGAAATCGTTCATATCGGGATCCTTGCCAAAAGTGGCTCTATGCTACTCCCCCCCAGTAGCAAAATACTACCCCCCAGTAGAAAAAGAGGCTGATAAAAGGGATCATGCTATGCTGGCAGGCGTTGCCGGCGTCGAAGGTCGGGCAATGACGGCAGAATAAAACGGTGGATCGCGCAATGTCACACACAGTGAGAGACAAAAAGAAGTTACTGACCCGGCTGAAGAAAATTCAGGGGCAGAGTACCGCATTAGAGAAAATGCTTAATCGCGAGCATGAGTGCGCTGAGGTGCTACAGCAGCTGGCGGCGATCCGCGGCGCGGTCAATGGCATGATGCTGCAGGTTATCCAGGGGCATCTGACCGACCATGTGGTGAAAGAGCCAGATGAGACGCAGCGTGAAGCGGATCTGGAGACGGTGATGCAGGTGATTAAATCCTATCTGAAGTAGCCTCCGGCAGAGGGCGGCGAAGAGGCCGCGCCCGCTGACCTTCTGCGCAGGCTGCCTGCCGCTTAATGCGCATGGAGATTATCTTCCGCCCACTGAATAAATGACTCTTTTGGCAGCGCTTTGCTGTACAGCCACCCCTGGGCGTACTGAACGCCATGCTGTCGCAGCCAGTCGCGCTGGCTTTCGGTTTCCACCCCTTCGGCGACGGTGGTCAGATTGAGCGCCTTGGCCATTTCAATAATGTGCGGCGTCAGCGGCCGGTACTCGAGGGTATCGACAAAGGATTTATCGATTTTCAGCGTGTCGACGTCCAGTTTCTGCAGATAGCTCAGACTGGAGTAGCCGGTACCGAAATCGTCAATCGAGATCCGATGGCCAGCCTGACGGTAGTGAGCGATCACCGGCATGGTGGTCTCCGGGTCGACAAACCCGCGCTCGGTGATCTCAAGGATGATCTGTTCGGCGGCGATCCCCCAGTGCTGCAGCTGATCGTGTAACAGCGTGGGCAGGGTGGGAGAGCGTAAGTCATCCACCGACAGGTTGATGGAGATATGCACTTCCGGCCGCTGCCTCAGCCAGGGGCCCAGATCGGCGAAAATTTTCCTGACGATATCTTCCGTCAGCTGGGTGATCAGTCCGGTCTGCTCGGCCAGGGGAATAAAGATATCCGGCGATAAATAGGTACCGTCGGGTTGCTGCCAGCGCGCCAGCGCTTCGGCTCCGGCGATTTTCCCGTCCTGCAATGAAATAATCGGCTGATAGTGAACCTGAATCGCTTGGGAATGGAGGGCGTCCAGCATACTGTTACGCGGTGAACGCAGGTGTCTCAGCAGGCGCAGCAGCAGCCAGGTGGCAAGCAGGCTGGTGAAGATGCCGGCCGGGAGCCAGAAGATCAACTGCTGCCGTATGTGCTGCTGCAGGGGCAGGGTGGATGACCAGGTCACAATGCCGGATCCCAGCTCGGGAATGCGCTGGATCCGGTAGACCGTATTATCCAGGGTAAGCATATTCAGGTGCGGGTCTTTAATCCGTTGCCAGGCCTTCGCCGGCAGCGGCTGGCTGCTGATCACCATTTTCAGATGGTCCAAACCAAACAGCATGCTATGGATCTTCTCCTCGCTGACGGGCGCCACATCAATGAAGGAGATGGGATCGATCATTACCATATGCTGCTGGCTGGCCATGGCCGTCATCTGGTGATTGAGGCCAAGATCGTTAATCGAGGTCAGCCAGGTGCGATAGCCGTCGGAGGCAATGTGGTCCGGTGGCGGGAAGGTCACCGCGACGCTATGGTCTTCCAGCGAGGAGCATTGCGGCACGGAATCCTGCAGCCAGAGCACTTCCTGAACGTAGCGGTGGGTATAGGCGATCCGGCGGAGCATGAGCAGATGTTCAGGGCTACAGGACGAGGCTGTATGTGCATCGGCCTCCCGCAGCGCTTCCCGGGCCTGATCGGCGACCTGCAGCGTGCGGGCGACGATGCGGTTGGAATAATCATCCAGTTCACGATAGAACTGCATTTTGGCCTGCCGCGCCGCCTGCCAGATGCTGAGCGAGATGGGCAGGATGATGGCCAGTATCAGCACCCCTGTAAACAGCGCCATCAGATGCCGGGTCCTCATGCCTGTGTCCTTATCGTTCGCCGGGTGTCATCAGTATATGCGAAAGATAAACCGGGCGCAGTGGGAGAAATCGCGCTGTGCGGGGAAAAAAACCGGCATCACAATAGCCTGCGATGCCGGGAGAGAAGGATGATTCCGATGCAGCAGAATAAAAATGAGGGTGTGAATGCCGGGCAGGATGTATTCCGGCATTCAGTCGCAGCATACGCTGCGCAGATGACAGCAATATGTTGGCTTAATGCGCGTCTGGCGCCGTGATATCGGCGCTGATGCGCAGATCGTTCTCATCAAACACCATGCAGAAGCGGTCATCGAAGGCCAGATTAATCTTCTGCCACGGGCGGAAATGGACGTCGCCGGGCAGCAGAACCTTGACGTTATCGTGACCATAGCACTGGCCGAACAAGTAGGTATTGTTGCCCAGACGTTCCACCACTTCACATTGAAACTCCACCACGGTACCGGTGGAGACTTCAGGCGTGAGATGCTCTGGCCGGATCCCCAGCGTTACCGCGGCGCCGGGGTTAAGCGGTTGGGTGGCAACGTTCAGGGTGAGCTGATGATCCTGGGCGAGGGTGACCGTTAAACGCTCTGGCTGCCAGTCGCTGACGGTGGCGGGTAAAAAGTTCATCTTTGGCGAGCCGATAAAACCGGCGACGAATTTGTTGACCGGATTGTAGTACAGCGCCATCGGCGAACCCATTTGTTCAACCTTTCCGTAGTTCATAACCACGATTTTATCAGCGAGAGTCATCGCCTCCACCTGATCGTGCGTGACATACACCATGGTGGTCTTCAGCTCCTGGTGCAGGCGGGCAATATGCAGGCGCATATCGACGCGCAGTTCCGCGTCGAGGTTAGAAAGCGGCTCATCGAACATAAACACCCGGGGATTACGCACGATAGCGCGGCCTATGGCCACGCGCTGCCGCTGGCCGCCGGAGAGCTGCTTCGGTTTACGGTCCAGCAGGTGAGAGAGCTGCAGCGTTTTGGCCACCATTTCCACCTGGCGACGGATCTCCGCTTTCGGCACTTTATTCACCTTCAGCCCGTAGCCCATATTCTCCGCCACCGTCATGTGCGGGTAGAGCGCATAGGACTGAAAAACCATCGCCACGCCGCGGCGGGCGGGGACCACATCGTTCATCACCTCATCGCCGATCAGCACTTCCCCGTCGCTAACCTCTTCCAGCCCGGCAATCATACGTAACAGCGTCGATTTTCCACAGCCGGAAGGGCCGACGAAGACCGCAAACTCGCCATCTTCAATATCGAGATTGACCTGGTGCAGCGTCACCGTGCTGCCGAACCTTTTGGTGACATTCCTCAGTCGTATATTGGACATCCACATTCCCCGAAGTGAGTAGCCGTTGTTTGCCGTTGGCGTGTCGCTGATTTGAGTGAAATTGTATTACGTGTAACAAAACAGCGTGACGATATTCAACAGCGCTAAAATAATGTCCTGACTATAACTTCCGCGGTTTTTGCGCCATACAGCGGCGTTTCATTTCTGCAAAGATGATCACACAACTGATAGCTTATGGTAGTTTTATCCCCAATCAAAGCGTAGCGTATAACAAAAGCGAATCAGCGTCTGTTTTCTATGTAACAACGCAGTTTGAAATGATTTTTTTTCTAACTGTCAGACGTAATTCAAATAAAAACCATTAAATTGTTATACCTTCACATGAGGTTGATAATGAAAAAGAACACGCTTGCTGCACTGATCCTTACCACCCTCGCGGCGGGGCAACTTACCAGCCTGCAGGCGCATGCCGCCGGGCAGCTCAACGTTTGGGAAGACATTAAAAAATCCACTGGCATCAAAACCGCGGTCAGCGATTTTGAGAAGCAGTACAACGTGAAGGTCAATCTGCAGGAGATGCCTTATGCCCAACAGCTGGAAAAGCTGCGCCTCGACGGCCCGGCGGGCATTGGGCCGGACGTGCTGGTGATCCCGAATGACCAGCTCGGCGGCGCCGTCGTTCAGGGGCTTCTCTCGCCGCTCAACGTCGAGCAGGCGAAACAGGATGCCTTTACGCCAGCCTCTATCAATGCCTTCCGCATGGACAACGCGCTGTACGGGATCCCGAAAGCGGTGGAAACCCTGGTGCTTATCTACAACAAGGACCTGATCGACAAGCCGCTGGACAGCCTGCAGGCATGGCTGGACTACTCGAAGACCCAGCGTGAGCAGAACAAATACGGCCTGCTGGCGAAGTTTGATCAGATCTACTACAGCTGGGGAGCCATTGGCCCGATGGGCGGCTATATCTTCGCGAAGAACGACGGCGGCGGTTTCAACCCGCAGCAGGTGGGGCTCAATACTCCCGGCGCCGTGGAAGCCGTGACCTTCCTGAAAAAGTTCTATGCCGAGAAGGCCTTCCCTGCAGGGATCCTCGGCGATAACGGGCTGAACGCCATTGATTCGCTGTTTACCGAGAAAAAAGCGGCGGCGGTGATCAACGGCCCCTGGGCCTTCCAGCCGTATGAAGCCGCCGGTATCAACTATGGCGTGGTGCCGCTGCCGACCCTGCCGGACGGCAAGCCGATGAGCTCCTTCCTCGGCGTTAAGGGCTACGTGGTATCGACCTGGAGTAAAGACAAGGCGCTGGCGCAACAGTTTATCGAGTTCATCAACCAGCCGCAGTATGTAAAAGCCCGCTATGTCGCCACCGGCGAAATCCCGCCGCTGAAGGCGATGATTGACGACCCGGTGATTAAAAATGACGAAAAGGCCAGCGCCGTCGCCGTACAGTCGGCGCGGGCGATGGCCATGCCGGGCATTCCGGAGATGGGGGAAGTGTGGGGGCCGGCTAATGCCGCGCTTGAACTGAGCCTCACCGGCAAGCAGGCGCCGCAGGCCGCGCTCGATAACGCGGTGAAACAGATCAAGATGCAGATCGAAGCGATGCAGGCCAGCAATCAGTAATTTACCGTCACGTGAAGTCACCGAGCGGGAGGGGGACCTCCCGTTTGTAGAAGGAGTCGAGTGTGAGCATCCATTCCAGCGAAAATTATAGCGACGCGCGCGGGCCCGGGCGCCATGCGTGGTGCGGCCTGCTGCTGGCAATCGTGCCGGGTTTCGGTCAGTTTTATCATCGCCAGTGGCTGAAGGGGCTGGTCTTCCTGGTGTTGTTGAGCAGCTTTCTGGGTATTTTTTATGACTTCCTGCGCGAGGGGCTGTGGGGGCTCTATACCCTGGGTGAAGAGGTGCCCCGGGATAACTCTATCTTCCTGTTAGCGGAGGGGATTATCAGCGTGCTGATCGTCGCTTTTGGCGTGCTGATCTATTTTCTCTCGCTGCGGGACGCGTGGCTGAACGGCAAAAAACGCGATGAGGGGGTCGCGCTGAACAGCGTGCGTAAGCAGTACCAGATGCTGCTGAGCGATGGCTTCCCGTACCTGATGATCACGCCAGGCTTTATTCTGCTGGTCTTTGTGGTGATCTTTCCCATTCTGTTTGGTTTCGCCATCGCCTTCACCAACTATAACCTTTACCACACGCCGCCGGCGAAGCTGGTGGACTGGGTGGGCCTGAAAAACTTCGTCAATATTTTCACCCTCTCCATCTGGCGCTCCACCTTCCTGGATGTGCTGCAGTGGACCGTGGTGTGGACGCTGCTGGCGACCACCCTGCAGTGTACGGTGGGCGTGCTGTTGGCGATTCTGGTGAACCAAAAAGATCTGCGCTTTAAGCCGCTGATCCGCACTATCTTTATTTTGCCGTGGGCGGTGCCGGGGTTTGTCACCATCCTCGTCTTTGCCGGGATGTTCAATGACTCCTTCGGGGTGATTAACAACGCGATCCTGTCATTCTTCGGCATCAGTCCAAAGGCATGGCTGACCGACCCGTTCTGGACCAAAACCGCGCTGATCATGATGCAGACCTGGCTTGGCTTCCCGTTTGTCTTTGCCATGACCACCGGCGTGCTGCAGGCGATCCCGGACGATCTGTATGAAGCGGCGACGATGGACGGCGCCAGCGCCTTTACCCGCCTGCGCACCATCACCCTGCCGCTGGTGCTGTACGCGATCGCGCCGATCATCATCACCCAGTACACCTTCAACTTTAATAATTTCAACATCATTTATCTGTTTAACAACGGCGGCCCTGCGGTGGCGGGATCTAACGCCGGCGGGACGGATATTCTGGTGTCGTGGATCTATAAGCTGACGATGTCCTCGTCGCAGTACGCCATCGCGGCGACCATCACTATCCTGCTGTCGATCTTCGTCGTCGGCCTGGCGCTGTGGCAGTTCCGCGCCACCAAATCCTTCAAAAATGACGACATGGCGTAAGGGAAGCAACATGGCTCAATCACCCAGTATTAAACGCGAAAAGTGGATCCGACTCTCTCTCACCTGGCTGGTGGTTATCCTGGTCTCGGTGGTGATTATCTATCCGCTGGTCTGGACCGTCGGGGCGTCGCTGAACGCCGGCAATAGCCTGCTGAGTACCTCGATCATTCCGGAAAATCTGTCGTTCCAGCACTATGCCGATCTGTTCAATGGCAATGTGAATTACCTTACCTGGTACTGGAACTCGATGAAAATCAGCTTCCTGACCATGGTGCTGACCCTGATTAGCGTCAGCTTTACCGCCTACGCCTTCTCCCGCTTCCGCTTTAAAGGGCGGCAGAACGGGCTGATGCTGTTCCTGCTGCTGCAGATGATCCCGCAGTTTTCCGCGCTGATTGCCATCTTTGTGCTGTCGCAACTGCTTGGCCTGATTAACAGCCATCTGGCGCTGGTGCTGATCTACGTCGGGGGAATGATCCCGATGAACACCTGGCTGATGAAGGGGTATCTCGACGCGATCCCCAAAGATCTGGATGAGTCCGCCCGCATGGACGGCGCCAGCAGCTTTCGCATCTTTATCGAGATCATCATGCCGTTGTCGAGGCCGATCCTCGCGGTGGTGGCGCTGTTCTCCTTCACCGGCCCGCTGGGGGATTTCATCCTCTCCAGCACCATCCTGCGTACCCCGGATAAATACACCCTGCCTATCGGTCTGTATAACCTGGTGGCGCAAAAAATGGGGGCCAGCTACACCACCTACGCGGCGGGGGCGGTGCTGATTGCCGTGCCGGTCGCGATCCTCTATCTGGCGTTACAAAAATACTTCGTCTCCGGCCTGACCTCGGGCAGTACTAAAGGATAAGCACATGAAAAGATTTACACCCGCATGGCTTGCGGTTTGTCTGGCATGCAGTTTTTCCCCCCCTTCGCTGGCGGCTGACGCGCTTGAAACCCGCGCCTTTCAGGGCATGCCGGCGGACTTTATTAAAGGCGCGGATATCTCCACGCTGCTGGATGCTGAAAAGCACGGGGCGACCTTCTACGACCAGAATAACCAGCGTAAGGATCCGATCGCCATTCTGAAAGAGAACGGCGTCAACTATGTTCGCCTCCGCCTGTGGGTGGATCCGCAATCGGCAAGCGGCGAGGGCTATGGCGGCGGGAATAACGATCTGGCCACGACCCTGGCACTGGCGAAACGCGCGAAAGCCCAGGGAATGAAGCTGCTGCTCGACTTTCATTACAGCGATTTCTGGACCGATCCCGGCAAGCAGTTCAAACCGAAGGCCTGGGAAAAGATGGATTACCCAAAGCTGAAAACGGCGATTCATGACTATACCCGGGATACCATCGCCCGCTTTAAGCAGGCGGGCGTCCTGCCGGATATGGTGCAGATCGGCAATGAGATCAATGGCGGTATGCTGTGGCCGGAAGGGAAAAGCTGGGGGCAGGGGGGCGGAGAGTTCGACCGGCTGGCTGGTCTGCTGAACGCGGCCATTGATGGCCTGAAGGCGAACCTGCACAACGGCGAGCAGGTGAAAATCATGCTGCATCTGGCTGAAGGGACCAAAAACGATACCTTCCGCTGGTGGTTTGACGAAATAGAGAAACGCCATGTGCCGTATGACGTGATCGGTTTGTCGATGTACACCTACTGGAACGGGCCGATCAGCGCCCTGAAGGCCAATATGGATGACATCAGCAAACGCTATAACAAAGACGTTATTGTCGTCGAGGCGGCTTATGCCTATACCCTGGCCAATTGCGATAACGCGGAAAACAGTTTCCAGGCCAAAGAGGAAAAGGACGGGGGATATCCCGCCAGCGTGCAGGGACAATATCGCTATATCCACGATCTGATGCAGGCGGTCATTGATGTTCCCGACCAGCGCGGCAAAGGGATTTTTTACTGGGAGCCCACGTGGATTGCCGTTCCGGGAAATACCTGGGCCACCCCGGCGGGGATGAAATATATCCATGACGAATGGAAAGAGGGCAATGCGCGTGAAAATCAGGCGCTATTTGATTGTCAGGGAAAAGTATTGCCGTCGGTAAAAGTATTTAATTAATTTTTTGTCGTTCTTTTCAGGAAGTTTATTATGAATAAATTTGCACCTTTACATCCAAAGGTTAATACGCTGCTGCATGGCGCAGATTATAACCCGGAACAATGGGAGAATGACCCCGATATTATTGATAAAGACATTGCCATGATGCAGCAGGCAAAATGTAATGTGATGTCGGTGGGAATATTTAGCTGGGCGAAACTTGAGCCGCGCGAAGGGGTATTTGATTTCGCCTGGCTGGATACCATCCTCGATAAACTGTATGCCGCCGGCATTCATGTTTTTCTGGCCACGCCGAGCGGAGCGCGTCCGGCGTGGATGTCACAGCGCTATCCGCAGGTTCTGCGGGTGGGGCGCGATCGGGTGCCAGCCCTGCACGGCGGCCGTCACAACCACTGTATGTCATCGCCGGTTTATCGTGAGAAGACCCTTAAAATCAATACCCTGTTGGCAGAGCGCTATTCTGCGCATCCGGCGGTGCTGGGCTGGCATATTTCCAATGAATATGGCGGCGAATGTCATTGCGAGCGTTGCCAGACTCGCTTTCGCGACTGGCTGAAGGCGCGGTACCAGACCCTGGAGAATCTCAACCAGGCCTGGTGGAGCACTTTCTGGAGCCATACCTACAGCGACTGGTCGCAGATTGAATCGCCTGCGCCGCAGGGCGAGGTGTCGATCCACGGCCTGAATCTGGACTGGCATCGCTTTAATACCGCCCAGGTGACCGATTTCTGCCGCCATGAAATCGCCCCGCTGAAGGCGGCGAATGCCGCCCTGCCGGTGACCACCAACTTTATGGAGTATTTTTACGATTACGACTACTGGCAGCTGGCGGAGGTGCTGGACTTTATCTCCTGGGACAGCTATCCGATGTGGCATCGCGACAAAGACGAAACCGCGCTGGCCTGCTATACCGCGATGTATCACGACATGATGCGCAGCCTGAAGGGCGGCCAGCCGTTTGTGCTGATGGAGTCCACGCCGGGCGCCACCAACTGGCAGCCGACCAGCAAACTGAAGAAACCGGGGATGCATATTCTCTCTTCGCTGCAGGCGGTGGCGCATGGCGCCGACTCGGTGCAGTATTTCCAGTGGCGCAAGAGCCGTGGTTCGGTTGAGAAATTCCACGGCGCGGTGGTCGACCACGTTGGGCATATTGATACCCGCATTGGCCGTGAAGTCAGCCAGCTCGGCGAGATCCTCAGCAAGCTGCCGGCGGTGAGGGGGTGTCGCACCGAGGCGAAAGTGGCGATTATCTTCGACCAGCAGAACCGCTGGGCGCTTGATGACGCCCAGGGGCCGCGCAATCTGGGTATGGAGTATGAGAAGACGGTCAATGAGCACTACCGTCCGTTCTGGGAGCAGGGCATCGCCGTCGATGTGATTGACGCCGACGCTGATTTAACGCCGTATCGGCTGGTGATCGCCCCGATGTTATACATGGTGCGCGACGGCTTTGCCGGGCGGGCGGAGGCGTTCGTCGCCAGCGGCGGCCATCTGGTGACCACCTACTGGACCGGCATCGTCAACGAGTCCGATCTCTGCTATCTCGGCGGCTTCCCGGGCCCGCTGCGCAATCTTCTGGGCATCTGGGCGGAGGAGATCGATTGTCTGAATGACGGCGAGTTTAATCTGGTGCAGGGCCTGGCCGGGAATCAGTGCGGTCTTCAGGGCCCCTATCAGGTGCGCCATCTCTGTGAACTGATCCATACCGAAAGCGCGCAGACGCTGGCCACCTACCGGGATGATTTTTATGCCGGAAGGCCAGCGGTGACGGTGAACGGCTTCGGGAAAGGTAAAGCCTGGCATGTGGCCTCCCGCAACGATTTGGCCTTCCAGCGCGACTTTTTTGCCGCCCTGAGCAAGGAGCTGGCGCTGCCGCGGGCGATCGCGGCGGATTTACCGCCCGGAGTGGTGGCCACCGCGCGCACCGACGGTGAGAGTACGTTTGTCTTCCTGCAGAACTACAGCGCGCAAAGCCATACCCTGAGCCTGCCGCCAGGGTATCGGGATTGCCTGACCGACGCGGCGGTGTCGGACCCGCTGACCCTGTCAGCATGGGATTGCCGTATTCTCCGTCGCCACGCGTAATCCTTTTTCTCCACGCCTGCTCTGCCGAGCAGGCTTTTTTTTTATCTATTACCCTGGAGTTTATGATGGTGAGTTTAAAATCTTTCCTGCACTATTTCTCGCCTGCGCGTCCGGCACAGCCGTTAAGCGAAGCGGAAAAACAGCAAATCGAGGCGCTGATTCAGGCCTTCGGCGGTGAAGCGAATATTACCCAAGTGGACGCCTGTATTACCCGTCTGCGGGTAACGGTTCGTCATCTGGCGGCCGTGGACTCTGACGCTTTGCAGCAGCAGGGCGCGCTGGGCGTCATTATTCTTGGTCAGCAGGTTCATGCTATTTTCGGTAAGCAGTCCGATGCGCTACGTCAATTGCTGGATGACCATTTTGCCGCGCGGAAATAAATAAAATGGGATAACCTGAAAACAGGTTATCCCGAAAATAAGACAAAGACAGCAGTGGCAATAATGATTACCGGAGGGTAATTAATGACCTTAGCGTTGGAGATATCAATAACGTATTTTTCTTACCAGAGCGATATTACCACCAGGCTTCAACCTGCACGCCGAAATTCCAGGTATTATTCGCCGTCTGGTCTTCAAATGGTTTACCATCTTCGGAATCATTCAGATACGACGCGAAAATACGTAATTCCGGACGTGACATAAAGTCCGGCCCGTCCGCCAGACCCAGCGCAATGGTATATTTCTCACCGGCCTGTTTGTAACTGGTGCCATTGTTGTAGCTGTCTTTCTGATAGAAACCGCCGACTTCGCCAATCAGGCGCACGTAGTCGGTGAACTGATACTGCCCGCGGGCGACCAGCGACAGCATCCGCGTTTTGTCGGTGTAGTCGGTAATATCATCCGCCGAGCCCCAGGTCAGAACGTGGTTGATGGAGAACTTCTCGGTAATGGGGATCAGACCGGTGTTAATCACGCGATAGCCGGTGGCGTCATTCACGTAGTTCCACATATCGTACCAGCCGCCGCCCTGGGAGACCATATTCTGCGCCAGCCCTTTGTTGGCATACTGCAGCACGGTTTTGTTATAGCCGCCCAGCATATCCTGACTGATTTCACCGGTTAGCATCACGCCATTTTCGGCATCGTACAGCCCGCCGTAGCTGTCCTGTTTTTTGGTGGTGTTCGGCATGGCGTAGTCGATGCCGAATTCGGTCCACGACCCGGACCACGGCTTCCATCCCGCATAGCGTAAATCGATATAGTTGATATTGACGTTGCTGTCGCCATCGACGCGATAGTCAACGTCGTTGGCATCGCCGCGGATCCACGCCAGCGAGACGGCGCCCGGGCCAAGGGTGTAGTTTTCCACCCCGGCCCCGGAGCCGGAAATGTTCCAGTATTTGGTATCGATGATGTGCAGATCGTGACGCTGATAGTAACGTTTGCCGCCCCAGATCACCGCATTCGGATCGCCCGGGATCAGCCCTTTGATCTGCAGATTCAGCTGACGTAAGCCGAACTGCGCGTCATCGTTCAACGTGGTTTCATTATCGTTAGAGCCATCGGAGACCATGCTGACCATGCTGTCGAGATAGAAACTGACATCATCTTTTTTGTAGACCTCGGAGCCCAATTCCAGTTCGCCATAGGTATCCGATTCGTTCCCCAACCGGCCCAGCTTGTTCTTTTGCCATTCCGCTTCGCTACCGTCGCCGGAGACCCCAACCCCGGCGCGCAAATAGCCATGAAAATCAACGGTCGGGATCGCAGCGGTAGCCGCAAAGGCGGAAGGGGTGATTAGCGCAGCGGCTAATGCTGTGGAAAGGGCGCGCAGTGTCGTATTCATCTCTATCCTCTTATTGTTTTGTATTACGTTCACATAACTGATGTCATAAAATGCCTAAATGTAACTTCAGGCAAACGAGATATGATTATTGTGTGACTAAGTGCAAATAATAACGCTGTTTTTTGTTGTGATGAGTGAGGTGATTCACAATTAAACTGGTTGTGAACGTAATACTTTTTGTGGTCTAATTTTGCGGTGAGAAGTGGCGGTGAGCGTTTTTTCAAATGGCCCCTGTTACAATCATGGGATAACAACATAAGGAACCGGACCATGAAGTCTAAAAGCGCTACTCTGGAAGACGTCGCACGTCATGCGGGTGTCTCTTACCAGACCGTGTCCAGGGTACTCAACAAATCTGCCAATGTATCCGAAGCGACGCGCCGCAAGGTGGAGAAATCGATAGAGGCTCTACGCTATGTGCCCAACCGGCTGGCGCAGCAGCTGGTGGGGAAGGAGAGCCAGACGGTGGGGCTGGTGACGATTTCGCTGGCCTGGCATGCCCCCTCCCAGGTAGCGGCGGCGGTAAAACGCTATGCCAATCTGGAAGGTTACCAGGTCCTGATTTCGATGATCGATGAGAGCGTCAACCAAAGCATCCAGGATTCCATCAATGAGCTGAAGTCTCAGCGGGTGGATAAGGTCATTATCAACGTGCCGCTGGAGACCGAACAGGCGCAGAAAATCGCCGCTGACAACGATGATATCGTCTGCCTGTTTCTCGATGTTGATCCCTACAGCTCCGTGTTTAACGTTTCGTTTAACCCGGCGGACGGCACCCGGGCCAGCGTCAAATATCTCTACGAGATGGGGCATCGGGAGATCGCGCTGCTGGCGGGGCCGGACAGCTCCGTATCGGCCAAACTGCGGCTGAAAAGCTGGCTGGAGACCCTGGATGGCTACGGCCTGAAGCCGGTGACCGTCCTGCACGGCAACTGGGATGCGCAAAGCGGCTACGCCGGCGCGCTGCAGATGCTGCGTGAAACGCCGAACTTCAGCGCTGTGCTGGTGGGCAATGACCAGATGGCGCTGGGGGTGCTCAGCGCCTTCCATCAGCATCAGGTGGCGGTGCCGGGAGAGAAATCGGTGATTGGCTATGACGATACCTATGAAAGCTCCTTTTTCTATCCGGCATTGAGTACGGTATCGCTGGACCTCGACCTGCAGGGTAAAGAGGCGGTGCGGCGGATCCTCGCCAGTACCAGCGGCGCGGCGCATACCTCATCCATCCTGCCGGCGCGCCTGGTGATTCGCCATTCCAGCGGCGCCAGAGTCGAGCAGGGGAAAGATCTGCAGGCCATCGCGGAGCAACTTCGCGCTATCGCCCACCGTCTGGCGCCCTGAAGCCAAAGGCGAGGAAACTCGCCTCTTTGTTATTACCCCTGCTATGACCATGGTTGATCTTTGTCGTGGAACGGCGTAACTTAATTGTTATGTTATAACATAATGATGAGGTCATCATGAAAGCCCATATCCATCCTCCCTATCGCACGGTGGTGTTTCACGACACCAGCGCCAATGAATATTTTAAAGTTGGCTCAACCATCCGCACCGAACGCGTGATTGAGCTCGACGGTGAGACGTATCCGTATGTGACGATCGATGTCTCATCGAAATCGCATCCTTACTACACCGGCAAACAAAAAACGTTCGCCAGCGAGGGTAGCGCGGCCCGTTTCCGCCAGCGTTTCGGCGGCTTTATTGATGCAAAAAGGAAGGCATGATGCAGGTCGTTAACTCATTACGCAGCGCCAAACAGCGCCACCCGGATTGCCAGCTGGTCAAACGCAAAGGGCGGCTGTACGTGATCTGTAAGAGCAACCCCCGCTTTAAAGCGGTGCAGGGGCGCAAAAAACGTCGTTAACGGAAGCTTTCCAGGGGGCGGCGCTGCTGGCCGTCGGCGGTAAAATTGTCGGCGGCCAGCCATTGGCGCATGGCGCTATCCAGCTCCGGCCATTCGCCATCAATCACTGAAAACCAGTCCGTGTCCCGGTTGTGTCCTTTGCTCACCAGCGCCTGACGAAAACGTCCTTCGTACTGAAATCCCAGTCGCCTTGCCGCCCGACCTGACGGCGTATTGAGGCTATTGCATTTCCATTCATAGCGACGGTAGCCGAGCGTCCCGAAAACATACTGCATCAACAGCCAGTGCGCTTCGGTCGCCATAGCCGTTCGGCTCAGCAACGGAGAGAAATGGACATGCCCCACCTCGATCACGCCGTGGTTGGCATCGATGCGCATTAACGCCAGCGACCCGACCGCCGTCCCGCGCTGCTGGTCAACGACGGCGAAATGGATAGGATCGGTCAGCGTCGCAACCTGCGCCACCCAGGCGCTAAATTCAGCTAGACTGCTTTCCGGTTCGCGCAGCAGCCACGTCCAGCTGCGGGCGTCGGGCGCCAGCTGGTGGGCAGCAAACAGATCGCTGGCGTGGGCGGGGGTGAGCGGTTCGAGCCGACAGCGGCTGCCCTGCAGTACCTGCCGCGTTGGCCAGGGGCGGGGTTGCCAGTCGGGCAGCGCGGCGCCGAGCGCCTGTCCAAACTGATTGTATTCACACATTGCGGTTTCCTTATTGGGGATGTACAGGCAGCGTACGCGCTGGCTGGTTCCCTAAAAAGTGCCACCAGAGTATGTTTTTATGGATCCACGAGGAGGTGACATGAACATACCGGACGATGCGTTTTATGGATTGGTGACGCAGGGGATGCGGCAGCGAACGGACGAAACCCTGCAGCGCGCCCTTTACCACACTTTGCGCCATGCCATCCTGCAGGGAACCCTGGCGGCCAGCTGCCGTTTGCCAGGATCGCGCGTGATTGCCGGTCGACTGCATCTGTCGCGCAATACGGTGAATGCCGCACTCGAGCAGCTGACGCTGGAAGGATACCTGACGCGAAGCCGTCAGGGGACGCAGGTTGTGCCGCTCGCCGCCAGCCGCCGGCAGGAGGTAAACGCGCCACCCGTTGTGCTGTCTGAGAGGCTGCAGGGGCTGCCAGCCGCTATGCGCCGTGACTCGCCGGCGCTGCCGTTTACGCCTGGCATGCCGGCGGTGAACTATTTCCCGCTGCCGCTGTGGCGGCGGTTAATGGATAAGGCATTGCGTGACGAGGGCAGCACGCTGCTGGGTTACGGTGAGGCCGCGGGCGATCCCCAACTGCGGGAGGCTATCGCTCGCCATCTGGCGCTCTCCCGGGGTATTCAGTGCGATATCCGGCAGATCGTCATCACCGAGGGGGCGCTGGAAGGGGTCAACTTATGCGCCTCGCTGTTGACCAACCCGGGCGACACCGTGTGGCAGGAAGAGCCGGGATACCTGGGCGCCAGGAGTGGTTTCCAGCGGGCGGGGCTGCAGGTCTGCGGGATGGCCGTCGATCATGAAGGGATGTGTATGGCCAACGGCGCGGCAGAGCCACCCCGGCTGATTTTCACCTCTCCCTCTCATCAGTATCCCCTTGGGAGCGTTATGAGCGCCGCGCGGCGTCTGGCGCTGGTGGAGTATGCCCATCGGCACGGCGCGTGGATTGTGGAGGATGACTACGACAGCGAGTTTCGCCACAGCGGAGAGCCGATCCCGGCGATGCTGGGAATGGTCCCGGATGCCCCGGTGGTCTATCTCGGCACCTTCAGCAAAACCCTTTTTCCAGCGCTGCGTATCGGTTTTATGGTAATGCCGCCCGCGCTGGCGGATGCCGCTCAGGAGGCCATTGGCACGCTGCTGCGCGGGGGACACCGCGCTGAACAGCGGGCGCTGGCCAGCTTTATCGAGAAGGGGCACTATGCGCGTCATCTGGCGGCGATGCGTCGTCTGTACCGCAAACGTCAGCAGCTGCTGCGCGAGGCGCTGGCGCAAGAGATCACCGTGCCGTGCGAAGTCCTTGGTGGGGAAGGGGGGCTCCATTTGACGCTGGCCATAGAGGGGATCGACGATCGCGCGATAGCGCAGCAGGCGCGTCAGTTTCAGCTGGCGCCCGCTGCGCTAAGTCATTTCTATCTCGACCCGCGGCAGGGGCGGAGCGGGCTGGTGCTGGGGTATGGCAATACTTCTGCTTCCCGCTATCCGCTGGCGCTGCGGACGCTGAATCGTCTTATTGCGCAGTACCGGCTCGGGTCAGCGTAAAGACATCGTAAAAGGAGAGATCGCCTTTGGTGTCGACCATTTTTTTAAGCTGCGCCTTCTGCTCGCTATCGACGTCCGGCGACTGCAGGATGCGGTCGATCAGCTGTCGGGGGACAAAGCGGGTGTTGTACCATTCGCCGTTGTAACACACGCGAAAGTCGAGGACATCGATATCTTCGTAACGATAGCGTGGATAGACGTCAAAGAAGAAAAAAGCGTTGAACAGGATGAACAGCACCACCAACAACCAGACCGAATCCACCAGCGTTTCAGAGCGCAGCATCACCACCAGCGTCGCCAAAAATGCGGCATACATGGCAACAAACAGGCCCGGATGGTTACGGATAAAACTGATGCTAAAACGCGGGCGATTATCGCGTTTTTCCTGCACGTTCAGTTCGTCAATGGTGTGAGTTAGCAGGCGTTGTATTTCTGTCATCTTGGTCCCCGAATTCTGCAATAAGCCTGCACCGTGCGCCCGGTGGCTCGGGCGTGGCAGGCTCAGCCTGAAGGCTATTTTATGTTGCAGTATTCTGCGGAGAAAGTAACAGATCAGTTACAGAAAAGCATAACAGTTACGCATTTGGCGGCGGAAGGCGCTTGATGATCTGCGCCGGGTTGCCGCCGACAACGGTACTGGCGGGGACGTCTTTAGTGACCACCGCTCCGGACGCGATGACCGCATTATCGCCAATGGTCACCCCGGGATTGATCACCGCCCGACCGCCAATCCACACATTGTGGCCAATGGTCACCGGTTTGCCATATTCCTGGCCGCTGTTTCGGGCCTCAGCATCCAGCGGATGGGTGGCGGTATAGATATGGACGCCCGGGGCGAGCATGCAGTTATCGCCAATATGGATAGGGCAGACGTCCAGCATCACGCAGTCAAAATTGGCGTAAAAACCGGCGCCGAGAAAGATATTGTAGCCGTAGTCGCAGCGAAAGCTTGGCTCGATATACGCATCGCCAGCGCGACCGAGCAGCTCGGCGAGAATACGCTGACGTTCTTCCTGCGCATCCGGGGCGGAATGATTATAACGGTGCAGCAGCTGTCTGGCGCGCAGGCGATCGGCGCGTAGCGTTGGGTCGCCAGATAAATAGAGCTCACCGGCGATCATTTTGCGTTTTTCTTCACTCATTGGTCTTCCTTATACCTGACGTTAGATGGCCAAAGCAGTATAAAAAAGAAACCGGTTACAGGTTTGCTGTTGGCTAAATGATGTGATGACTATCACAAAGATACCCTGCTGAGGCTGGCGATTACCGTCCGGTCAGCAGACTGCGTCGGGCGCGGTAATTAGCGGATAAATTTCCAGACGGACGTCGGGATCTTATCGTACAGCTTATTCATGGTCAGTTCAGCCAGACGATGATCGGCGGCTGAGTAAAATACCGCCAGCTCATTATCAGAAAGTTCATATTTGTTTTTTTCAATGACGCGCTCCAGCGTGTCAATTGTCTGGCAACGGCGTAAGCGCATCAAATAGTCTGTTTTAGTTAATGGCTTATCAGACATAATTCCACCTTTTGATTGTAATAATCCTAACACGAAAGACTGGCCGGATTTTCCCGGCTGGCGTTGACAAAACAACGAAATAACCGATTACCGGATTTTTTCCACTTTTGCAAATCCGTAGAGTTAATGCCGTAGTTACTGAACAATGTAAATGTATCGTCCAGATATTCGTCAACCTGAGCGATCAGCTTATTATCCTCAGCGTACTTAATTTTATAATTAAGGGCGAACGTGGCAATGTGCTCGATCAGTTCATTTAACTGGAGATTGACAGCCGATGTCGGGTCGTTGACCCAGCCATGGTTGCTCTCTTCCAGGTTTGCAAGGCAGTCATGATACAGCGTTTCGCAGAGAAAGCGTAGTTGTGCGATATCATGTCTTTTTGGCGAGTATTCGTCCATAACGCATCCCCTTTTGAGTGGTTTAAACGACGACTAACAAACACCGTTGTGGGATGAACACGACTAACTGACCTGACACTAACTGAGTAATCCTGCTGATTTAACTATAATCCACTCTCCAACAGATTTCATCGTGCTATTACGAAAAATTACAATTATCAGAGAGAAATTATCTTAAAAATAGACGAATTAAATTCTCCGGCCCGGGCGCGCAGCCTGAAAAATAGAGATGTCTTATCAATCATTGGCTTAAGGCAGGCAGTCGTCGCGTTCAGAAACCGCTGGCCGTGATGATGATATTAGGATTATTCCTAGTAAATGAGCGTAAGAAGATCCTAAGGGCTAAACAGCGTGATAGATATAGCCGGGAACACATCAATACATATTAAATGCAGCGCGAAAAATAAACAATGGCAATATGTGCCCTGTGGGTAATGATCAAAAAAAGGGCCGCAGTAGCGGCCCTTTGTTCAGCAGTGCAGATTAATGATGCTCAACCTGATGGCTGTGCTCAATATCTTCTGATTTCTTACTAAAGCGGCGTCGCACCACCACAAAGAACACCGGCACGAAGAAGATTGCCAGGATCGTCGCGGTCACCATCCCGCCCATTACGCCTGTACCTACGGCGTTCTGCGCACCGGAGCCCGCTCCGGAGCTGATAACCAGCGGCATAACCCCAAGGATAAACGCCAGGGAGGTCATCAGGATCGGACGCAGACGCATACGTACCGCTTCAAGCGTCGCCTCAATTAGCCCTTTGCCCTCTTTCTCCATCAGGTCCTTGGCGAATTCAACGATCAGTATCGCGTTCTTCGCCGACAGGCCGATGGTGGTCAACAGGCCAACCTGGAAGTAAACGTCATTGGTTAAACCGCGGAAGGTGGCGGCTAACAGCGCGCCGACCACACCCAACGGTACGACCAGCATGACCGAGAACGGAATCGACCAGCTCTCATACAGCGCTGCCAGACACAGGAAGACGACAATCAGCGAGATGGCATACAGGGCAGGGGCCTGGTTACCGGACAGCCGCTCCTGATAAGACATCCCGGTCCAGTCGTAGCCAATACCCGACGGCAGTTTACCCGCCAGCTCTTCCATCAGGCTCATCGCCTCACCGGTACTCTTGCCTGGCGCTGCCTGGCCAAGAATTTCCATTGATGGCAGACCGTTGTAGCGTTCCAGACGCGGCGAACCGTATTCCCAACGCGAGGTGGAGAAGGCGGAGAACGGCACCATCTGGCCATCACTACCGCGAACATACCACTTGCCGATGTCTTCCGGCAGCATACGGTATTTCGCTTCAGACATGATGTACACTTTCTTCACGCGGCCGCGGTCGATAAAGTCGTTGACATAGCTTCCGCCCCAGGCGGCGCCCAGCGTGGTGTTAATGTCGCTGATGGAGACGCCCAGCGCCTGGGCTTTTTCCTGATCGATATCGACTTTGAACTGCGGTGTATCTTCCAGACCGTTAGGACGCACGCCGGTCAGCACGTCAGGATGCTGCGCCACCATGCCAAACAGCTGGTTACGTGCCTGGGTCAGTTTTTCGTGTCCCAGGCCGCCCTGGTCAATCAGCTGGAAGTCAAAGCCGGTCGCGGTACCCAGTTCAACGATAGCCGGCAGGTTAAAGGCGAAGACCATCGCGTCTTTAATCTGCGAGAAGTAGCCCATCGCCCGACCGGTGATCGCTTCAACTTTGTTTTCGTCGCCTGGACGCTGACTCCAGTCTTTCAGCGAGACGAACGCGATACCGGTGTTCTGGCCGCGGCCGGCGAAGCCGAAGCCGTTAACCGCAAACACGGATTCCACGTTGTCCTTCTCTTTGGTGAGATAGTAATTCGTCATCTCATCCAGCACTTTCTGCGTGCGCTCCTGGGTGGCGCCGGCAGGCAGCTGGGCCATACTCAGGAACACCCCCTGGTCTTCGTCCGGCAGGAACGAGCTCGGCAGACGAACGAACAGCCACGCCATACCCACCACGATGATCAGATACAGCACCAGATAACGACCGGTGCTGCGCAGAATGTTGCCTACGCTGTCGGTGTAATGGTGCGTGCTCTTATCGAACATGCGGTTAAACCAGCCGAAGAAACCCGTGGTCGCGCCATGGCTGCCTTTCTGAATAGGCTTCAGCATCGTGGCGCACAGCGCCGGCGTCAGGATCAGCGCGACCAGTACCGATAGCGCCATCGCGGAAACGATGGTGATGGAGAACTGGCGATAGATGGCCCCGGTTGAGCCGCCGAAGAACGCCATCGGGATAAATACCGCCGACAGCACCATGGCGATACCTACCAGCGCGCCCTGAATCTGCCCCATCGATTTACGCGTCGCTTCTTTCGGCGGCAGGCCTTCTTCGGCCATGACGCGCTCGACGTTCTCGACCACCACGATGGCGTCATCCACCAGCAGGCCGATGGCGAGCACCATCCCGAACATCGTCAGGGTGTTTATCGAGAAGCCAAACGCCGCCAGCACCGCGAAGGTCCCTAACAGGACCACCGGCACCGCGATGGTCGGGATCAGGGTGGCGCGGAAGTTCTGCAGGAACAGGTACATCACCAGGAAGACCAGGATGATCGCTTCCACCAGCGTTTTAACCACTTCGTGAATAGAGATTTTCACGAACGGGGTGGTGTCATACGGGTAAACGATTTTCATCCCCGACGGGAAAAACGGCTCCATCTTCGCCAGTTCAGCGCGGATCGCGTTGGCGGTATCCAGCGCGTTCGCGCCGGTAGCCAGTTTAATACCCAGACCGGACGCAGGCTGGCCGTTATACTTCGCCACCACGTCATAGCTTTCGCCACCCAGTTCAATTTTGGCGACATCACGCAGACGAACCTGGGAACCATCCTGGTTCACCTTCAGCAGAATGTTGCCAAACTCTTCCGTATTGGTCAGACGCGTCTGTGCGACGATGGAGGCGTTGAGCTGCTGGCCTTTCACCGGCGGCGTACCGCCTAACTGACCAGCGGCTACCTGGGCGTTCTGCGCTTTCAGCGCGCTGATCACGTCCACCGGCGTGAGCTGGAAGTTATTCAGTTTATTCGGATCCATCCAGATACGCATCGCGTATTGGGAACCGAACAGCTGAACGTCGCCGACGCCGCTGGTACGGCTGATCGGGTCCTTCATGTTGGCCGCCACGTAGTCCGAAATGTCGTCCTGGTTCATGGTGCCGTTGGTGTTAATGACGCCGACAACCATCAGGAAGCTGCTGGACGCTTTCTCAACGCTGATCCCTTGCTGCTGTACTTCTTGCGGCAGCAGAGGGGTGGCCAGGGCCAGCTTGTTCTGAACCTGAACCTGGGCGATGTCCGGATCGGTACCGGATTCGAAGGTCAGGGTGATGGTCGCCGTACCGGTGGAGTCGCCATTCGAGGACATGTACATCAGGTGATCGATACCGTTCATATTCTGTTCGATAACCTGAGTCACGGTGTTCTGCACGGTTTCGGCGTCAGCACCGGGGTACATGGCGGTAATGGAAATTGCTGGCGGCGCAATCGTCGGATATTGCGCCACCGGCAATTTGAGGATCGATAATCCCCCAGCCAGCATGATGATGATGGCGATCACCCATGCAAATATGGGGCGATCGATAAAGAAATTAGGCATGTCTTAACGGCTCCTGTTTAAGTTAAGACTTGGTTTGTTCTGATGGCGCGTTGCCTGCGGCTTGCTGTTTATCATCAGAAGCTACTTCCTGCGCTTTTACCTGCACGCCTGGTTTGATTTTTTGCAGGCCGGTGACGATAACGCGATCGCCGGATTTCAGACCGTCAGTGACCAGCCATTTATCGCCAATCGCTTGAGAAGCAGTGACCTGGCGGACTTCGACCTTATCGCCTTCACCCACTACCATGACGCTGGCGTCACCGCGCGGCGTACGGGTCACGCCCTGTTGCGGCACCAGCAGGGCGTCAGGGTTAACCCCTTCTTCCAGACGCGCGCGGACAAACATCCCCGGTAACAGGGTGTGATCCGGGTTGGGGAAAATGGCGCGCAGCGTGATAGAACCGGTGGTCTGGTCGACGGTCACATCCGAGAACTCCAGGGTGCCGGACTGCGGATACTTAAGACCGTCGTTAGTCACCAGCTCCACTTTCGCTTTACCGTTTTCCTGTTTCAGACGGCCATCGGCCAGCTCCTGTTTCAGGCGCAGGAAATCATTGCTCGACTGGGTGACGTCAACATAGATCGGATCCAGCTGCTGAACGGTTGCCAGAGCGGTTGACTGACCATTCTGCACCAGCGCCCCTTCGGTCACCGCGGATTTACCAATGCGGCCGCTGATCGGCGAGGTGACTTTGGTGTAGGCCAGATTGATGCGCGCGGTTTCCACGGCCGCTTTCGCCGCGACCACGGCCGCATTGCTCTGCTGCGCCGTCGCGACGGCGGTATCGTAGTCTTGTTGACTGATATACTTAGTGCCTAACAGTTTCTGATAACGCTTGACCGTCAGTTGATCCATGTTTGCCGCCGCCTGGGCTTTTGCCAGGTCGCCTTTGGCGCTGTCATAGCTGGCCTGATAGGTGGCTGGATCGATCTGATACAGGGAGACGCCGGCCTGGATATCGCTACCTTCGACGAAGTTACGTTTCAAAATAATGCCACTGACCTGAGGGCGGACTTCCGCAATGCGATAGGCGCTGGTGCGGCCTGGCAGTTCGGTGGTCATTTGTAGAGGTGCGGATTTGAGCGTCACAATACCGACTTCCGGCATGTGCTGGGCTCCCTGTTGAGCCGGTTTATCGTCACATCCTGTTAGCGCTAAGCTGCCTGAGAGCATCAGAACGACCGCCAGAGGCGTTAACCCTCTGTTTTTGTTCATATGTAAACCTCGAGTGTCCAATTTCAAAATGTTCAGTGGCTCAAACAACCACAAACCCACTACAGTCTTTCTATTATGGTCGTGCTATGGTACATACATTCACAAATGTATGTAAACGTAACCTCTGTAAAGTCATTAACCTATGGCACGAAAAACCAAACAACAGGCACGTGAAACCCGGCAACTGATTCTGGATGTTGCTCTGCGTCTGTTTTCGCAGCAAGGCGTATCATCTACCTCGTTGGCAACAATTGCAAAAGCTGCGGGTGTAACGAGGGGGGCTATCTACTGGCATTTCAAGAATAAATCAGATTTATTCAACGAAATTTGGGAGCTGTCAGACGCCAGTATTAGCGATCTCGAAATTGAGTATCGGGCAAAATTCCCTAACGATCCACTCTCAGTTATCAGGGAGATACTAATCTATGTTCTTGAAGCGACGGTGACAGAGGAGCGCCGTCGGTTGATGATGGAGATTATCTTCCATAAGTGTGAATTCGTCGGTGAAATGACCGTGGTGCAGCAGGCCCAGCGGCAGTTATCCCTGGCGAGCTACGAGCGCATCGAGCAGACCTTGAAAGAGTGCATCGCCGCGAAGCTGTTGCCCGCCAATTTACTCACCCGGCGAGCGGCGATTTTAATGCGCAGCTATCTTTCCGGCCTGATGGAGAACTGGCTGTTTGCCCCCGACTCGTTCGACCTGCATGCGGAGGCGCGCGACTATGTCGCCATCCTGCTGGAGATGTATCAGTTCTGCCCCACGCTGCGCGGCCCGGAGAACCTGTCAGCGTAAACGTCGCGCGCGGAGGGACGTGAATTTTTAGCGCCGTCCGCCGCTATTCGCCAGCGATGAGAAGTGCTATTCTTCGCGCTTGCGACGACCCCCGGTATTCTCCGGCATTTGCATTCATTCATATTAACTATGCTGCACACGATCTCCAGGCAACGCGCCACGTTCATCTTTATCATTATGCTGCTCTGTTTTATTGGTCTTTTCAGTCCAGTTCAGGGCCGCGCCGCGGACCTCCCTGACCGGGCGGAAGTGCAGAGTCAGCTCAATACATTAAACAAGCAAAAAGAACTGACTCCGCAGGACAAACTGGTCCAGCAGGATTTGACCCAGACCCTGGAAACGCTGGATAAAATCGATCGCATCAAGAGCGAGACGACGCAGCTCCGCCAGCAGGTCGAGCAAGCCCCGGCGAAGCTGCGCCAGGCGGTGGACAGCCTTAACAATCTGAGTGATGTCCCGAACGACGACGCGACGCGCAAAACGCTGAGCACGCTCTCCCTGCGTCAGCTGGAATCGCGCGTCACCCAAACGCTGGACGATCTGCAGAATGCGCAAAACGACCTGGCGACCTACAACAGCCAGTTAGTTTCCCTGCAAACGCAGCCGGAACGCGTGCAAAATGCAATGTACAAAGCCTCCCAGCAGCTGCAGCAGATCCGCAATCGTCTGAATGGCACCTCGGTGGGGGATGAGACTCTGCGTCCGACCCAGCAGGTGCTGCTGCAGGCCCAGCAGGCGTTGCTTAACGCGCAGATCGAGCAGCAGCGCAAGAGCCTCGAAGGCAATACGGTGCTGCAGGATACCCTGCAGAAGCAGCGTGACTACGTCACCGCCTGGAGCAACCGGCTGGAGCATCAGCTGCAGCTGCTGCAGGAGGCGGTGAACAGCAAGCGGCTGACGCTGACTGAGAAAACCGCCCAGGAGGCGGTCACGCCCGACGAAACGGCGCGTATTCAGGCCAACCCGCTGGTCAAGCAGGAGCTGGATATCAACCATCAGCTGAGCGAGAAACTGATTCAGGCGACGGAGAACGGCAACCAGCTGGTGCAGCGCAATATTCAGGTGAAGAACTGGCTCGACCGCGCCCTGCAGTCTGAGCGGGATATTAAAGAGCAAATTTCCGTGCTCAAGGGCAGCCTGCTGCTGTCGCGCATTCTCTACCAGCAGCAGCAGACGCTGCCGTCGGCGGATGAGCTGCAGGATATGACCAATCGCATTGCCGATCTGCGGCTCGAACAGTTCGAGGTGAATCAGAAACGCGACGCGCTGTTCCAGAGCGATGCCTATGTCGCTAAGCTGGAAGAGGGGCACAGCGCTGAAGTAAACGATGAAGTGCACGCCGCGCTGTTGGAAGTGATCGACATGCGCCGGGAGCTGCTCGACCAGTTCAATAAACAGCTGGGGAATCAGCTGATGATGGCCATCAACCTGCAGATCAACCAGCAGCAGCTGATGAGCGTCTCGAGCAGCCTGAAAGAAATTCTGACCCAGCAAATTTTCTGGGTGAACAGCAATAAACCGATGGACTGGGAGTGGATTAAGGCCTTCCCGGAAGCGCTGAAAGGTCAGTTTAAGGCGATGAAAATCACCGTGAACTGGGAAAAAGCGTGGCCGGCGGTGTTTGTCGCTTTTCTTGCCGGATTACCGCTGCTGCTGATTGCCGGCCTGATCCGCTGGCGTTTGCAGTGGCTCAAAGATTATCAGGCAAAGCTTGCTTCCCAGGTAGGCCAGCTGCGCAATGATACCCAACTGCATACGCCGAAGGCGATCCTTATCGACCTGATCCGCGCCTTACCGGTGGTGCTGGTGATTCTGGCGATTGGCCTGATCTTACTCACCATGCAGCTCAATATCAGTGCTCTGTTGTGGGCGTACAGTAAAAAGCTGGCGATGTTCTGGCTGGTGTTTGGCCTGTGTTGGAAAGTGCTGGAAAAGAACGGCGTAGCGGTCAGCCACTTTAATATGCCGGCGCAATTGACCAGCCACTGGCGACGGCAGATTGTTCGCGTCAGCCTGGCGCTGCTGCCGCTGAATTTCTGGTCGGTGATTTCCGAGCTGTCGCCGCTGAACCTGATGGACGACGTGCTGGGGCAGCTGGTGATATTCTTCAACTTACTGCTGATAGCGGTGCTGGTCTGGCCGATGTGCCGGGAAAGCTGGCGCGATAAAGAGTCGCACAGCCTGCGCCTGCTGACGATCACGGTGCTGTCTATCGTTCCGGTGGCCCTGATGGTGCTGACGGCGACCGGCTACTTCTACACCACGCTGCGCCTGGCGGGACGCTGGATCGAGACCGTCTATCTGGTCATGATCTGGAACCTGCTGTACCAGACTGTACTGCGCGGCCTGAGCGTGGCGGCGAGGCGCATCGCCTGGCGCCGGGCGCTGGCGCGCCGTCAGCATCTGGTGAAGGAGGGCGCGGAAGGCGCCGAGCCGCAGGAGGAGCCGACTATCGCCCTCGAGCAGGTCAACCAGCAGACGTTACGCATCACCATGCTGGTGATGATCGCGCTGTTCGCGGTCATGTTCTGGGCGATTTGGTCGGATTTGATCACCGTTTTCGCCTACCTCGACAGCATTACTCTCTGGCATTACAACGGCACCGAGGCAGGGGCCAGCGTGGTGCGCAGCGTCACGATGGGCAGCCTGCTGTTTGCCATTGTGGCGTCGATGGTTGCCTGGGCGCTGATCCGCAACCTGCCGGGGCTGCTGGAGGTGCTGGTCCTGTCGCGGCTCAACATGCGCCAGGGGACTTCCTACGCCATCACCACCATTCTTAACTATGCGATTATCGCCATCGGGGCGATGACGGTATTCGGGTCGCTGGGCGTCTCATGGGATAAACTGCAGTGGCTGGCGGCCGCGCTGTCGGTTGGTTTAGGTTTTGGTCTGCAGGAGATCTTCGGTAACTTCGTCTCCGGCCTGATTATTTTGTTCGAACGTCCGGTGCGCATTGGGGATACGGTGACTATCGGCACCTTCTCCGGTACGGTAAGCAAAATCCGTATTCGCGCCACCACCATCACCGACTTCGATCGTAAAGAGGTGATCATCCCGAACAAGGCGTTCGTTACCGAGCGCTTGATCAACTGGTCGCTCTCCGACACCGTGACCCGCGTGGTGATCCGCCTCGGCGTCGCCTACGGTTCCGATCTGGATAAGGTGAAGGAGGTGCTGCTGAAGGTCGCGCACGATCATCCGAAAGTGATGCAGGAGCCAGCGCCAGCGGTCTTCTTCACCACCTTCGGGGCCAGTACCCTGGATCATGAACTGCGTCTGTATGTCCGTGAACTGCGCGATCGCAGCTACACGGTGGATGAGCTCAACCGCGCCATCGACCGTCTGTGCCGGGAGAATGACATCAACATTGCCTTTAACCAGCTGGAAGTCCATCTGCGAAATGAAAAGGGCGACGAGGTCACGGAAGTGAAGCGGGACGGAAAGGGTGACGATTTAGCGCCCTCCGTCGCGTCTTAACTGAAAAGGGGCGGCGCAAAGCCGCCCCTGCTGCATCAGGGCGTCAGCGCGGCGAGCTCTTCGTCGCTAAGCCCGGTGAGTTCCCGCACGATTTGACGTTCGAGGCCGCGCGCCAGCATTCTGGCGGCGATGCTGCGAGTGGCTTCCTGTTCGCCCTCCTGCTGCCCCTGTTTACGGCCTTTCTCTTCCAGCCATTCGGCAATGGTCATCATCAGCTCCTTATGTCTGGGCGACTGCGCCGCCAGCGCGCGGATCAGCGCCCCCGGATGTTCCGTGGTACCCGCCTGCAACATATAGCGCAGCAGCGTATTTAACTGCGCTTCTGTCAGATAGCCTTGCGTCATCAGCGCAATCAGCGGCACCTGCAGCTCGGCCAGATCGCGATGGCGGATATGCTTTTGCAACAGCTCCAGCATGGCCATACGCCGATGACGGACGATCTGATTATCTGGCATAACGGTGAGGTCCACCAGCGGAAAATCACCGCTATAGAGCGCCTTCGCCAGCGCCGGTTCGGCGAATAGCTGTTGCCAGTTGCGGGTGCAGGGCCAGGGGCTGACCTTGCCGTGATAAAACAGAATTGGCACCACCAGCGGCAGCGTGTCGTGGCCAGCGTCCAGATGACGCTGCATGGCGGCCAGCGCGTAGCGCAGCAGGCGAAACGCCATCAGCTTGTCCGGGGTACTCTGGTGCTCAATCAGCGCGTAAACATAGCCCGGTCCGTGGCGGGTGCGCAGTGAGTAAAGGATATCGGAATAGCTGGCGCGCAGGTCCTCTTCAACAAAGCTACCGGAGACCAGCTGCAGTGAATCCAGCTCGCAAATTGCCAGAAACGGCGCGGGCAGATACAGCTGCAGGAAATCCTTCGCCACCGCCTGATGCATCAGCATCTGGCGAAAAACCGCATCGTGCGGGGTTTGACTGACCTTTTCCATCAATATTGCCTCCATCGGCGTTATGCGCAGAGGAGCACTCTGCCAGCACGTCGTCGTGGGCAACATCTTACTTCTCCGGCGTTTGCGAGGCGCTTTCCGCGTTTTTTAACTTGTTTGCATAATCCCGCCTGACAATTTCCAGCGCGTCCAGCACCGTTTGCGCCGGGATCTGATGCGACTCCAGCAACATGATTAAATCGACGGCCAGTTTGACCTCATCGGGGGCATTTTCCAGCGACATCGGACTCTCCTGTTAGCGCGTCAGCCGCGCCAGTACGTTTTCAATCTTGTCCAGCGCCTGTCGACAGCGCGCCAGCCGTCCGCTGTAGACCTCGACTTCGCTGGCCAGCCGCTGCTGCTCGTCAAGGCTGGTAGCCTGCGTCAGCTGGCGCTGGCGTTGGTCGCGCATCGCCAGCAGGCGGCGCTCATACTCCTGATGCTGCAGGCGACGGCGCTGCCAGCGGCTCAGCGTTGGCGAGGCATGGTCCCAACTGCGCAGCGACCAGGTGGCGGTTTCGCGACGCAGCGCGGCGATTTGCGCCGCCAGCCGCTCGGCGATCCAGGCTACCTGCGGCAGCTGCTGGCGCTCGACAGCCTGGCGGAGCTGGCTGAAGTTGTGTTGGGCTTCCGCCAGATAGGCCTGCATCAGCGTGCTGCGGGTGTGGAAGAGCTGGCGGTCAAAGCGCGGGCTGAGGGTCGCGTGCTCCGCCAGCGGCGCCACCAGCGCGGCCAGCTCGCTGAGCTGATTGTTCAGCGTTTGTAAAAGTTGAGCTGTTTTCACCCACCCCCTCCATTTTCCATCAGCCAACTGTGCTACAGTAGCCGTATCTGTTGATAACGATTCGCATTATGCCACCTGTTATTTTAACCATTATCGGCTGGCTGGCGGTAGCGCTGGGTACGCTGGGCGTCTTCTTACCGTTGTTGCCGACGACGCCGTTTATTCTGCTCGCCGCCTGGTGCTTTGCCCGCTCATCGCCGCGCTTTCACCAGTGGCTGCTGTATCGCTCATGGTTCGGCGGCTATCTTCGCCACTGGCAGCAGTACCGCGCCATGCCCCGCGGCGCCAAACCGCGCGCCATTGCCATGATCGTGGCGACTTTTGCTATTTCGCTGTGGCTGGTTAAGCTTACGTGGGTGCGCATCATGCTGTTGGTCATTCTGGCCTGTCTGCTGATCTTTATGTGGCGCATTCCGGTGGTTGACGCAAAGCAACAAAAGCACTGATGCGCAATAATGCCTGTTGCAATTGTTGCTGACAGCCAGTAAATTCTGGCGTTTTCGAGCGCGGGTAAGCCTGGTCAAAGGTTAAACAAATGTTTCTTTGGCCCCTTTTGCACGCCCGTGGGTAACACCGTTTCAATCAGGCATACACTTATGACCGCAACTGCACAGCAGCTTGAATATCTGAAGAACAGCATCCAGAGTATCGAGGATTATCCAAAACCTGGCATTCTTTTCCGCGATGTCACCAGTTTACTGGAAGACCCGAAAGCTTACGCGCTCAGCATTGAACTGCTGACTGAGCGCTACAAAGACGCGGGAATTACCAAAGTGGTAGGGACTGAGGCGCGTGGCTTCCTTTTCGGCGCACCGGTTGCGCTGGCGCTGGGCGTGGGCTTTGTTCCGGTACGCAAGCCGCGTAAGTTGCCGCGTGAAACCATCGCTGAGAGCTATGAGCTGGAGTACGGCACCGATCAGCTGGAGATCCACGTTGACGCCATCAAACCGGGCGACAAAGTGCTGGTGGTGGACGATCTGCTGGCGACCGGCGGAACCATCGACGCGACGGTCAAACTGATCCGCCGTCTCGGCGGCGAAGTACAGGATGCCGCTTTCATTATCAATCTCTTCGATCTGGGCGGCGAACAGCGCCTGGAGAAGCTGGGGGTCCACTGCTACAGTCTGGTGCCGTTCCCGGGCCACTAAGCAAATCCCTCCACATAGCCTCGCCGATCGGGCGGGGCTGTGATAGCATGACCCCTTCGTGATTTCACCTTCCAGCGTTTCAGAGCCAGCCCATGAGTTATCAGGTCTTAGCCCGTAAATGGCGCCCACAAACCTTTGCTGACGTCGTCGGCCAGGAACATGTGCTGACCGCACTGGCGAACGGCTTGTCGTTAGGGCGCATTCATCACGCTTATCTCTTTTCCGGTACCCGCGGGGTCGGTAAGACTTCCATCGCCCGCCTGCTGGCGAAAGGGTTAAACTGTGAAACCGGCATCACCGCCACCCCCTGCGGTGTGTGCGATAACTGCCGGGAAATAGAACAGGGGCGCTTTGTCGATCTGATTGAGATTGACGCCGCCTCGCGAACCAAAGTCGAAGATACTCGCGACCTGCTGGATAACGTCCAGTACGCGCCGGCCCGCGGCCGCTTTAAGGTCTATCTCATCGACGAAGTCCATATGCTGTCGCGCCACAGCTTCAACGCGTTATTAAAGACGCTGGAGGAGCCGCCGGCGCACGTCAAATTCCTGCTGGCGACGACGGATCCGCAGAAGCTGCCGGTGACGATCTTATCCCGCTGCCTGCAGTTCCACCTGAAGGCGCTGGACGTTGAACAGATCCGCCATCAGCTGGAGCATATTCTTGGCGAAGAGCAGATTGCCTTCGAGCCCCGCGCGCTGCAGCTCCTGTCGCGCGCCGCCGACGGCAGCCTGCGTGATGCCTTAAGTCTGACCGATCAGGCTATTGCCAGTGGAGAAGGGCAACTGACGGCGGCGTCGGTGAGCGCCATGCTCGGCACCCTCGATGACGATCAGGCGCTGTCGCTGATTGAAGCCCTGGTCGCCGCCGATGGCGAGCGGGTCATGGCGGGCGTCAATGACGCCGCCGCGCGCGGCGTTGAATGGGAGGCGCTGCTGGTGGAGATGCAGAGCCTGCTGCACCGCATCGCCATGGTTCAGCTGTCCCCTTCGGCGCTGGGCGCCGACATGGCCGCGGTCGAAGTGCGAATGCGCGAACTGGCGCGCACCGTACCGCCGGGCGACGTTCAGCTTTACTACCAAACGCTGCTGATTGGCCGCAAAGAGCTGCCCTATGCCCCGGACCGGCGGATGGGCGTCGAAATGACGCTGCTGCGCGCCCTGGCGTTTCATCCGCGTAAGCCGCTGCCCGAGCCGGAGGTGCAGCCGGCACAGGCCGCCGCGCCCGCGCCGCGCCAGCCGGTTTCCCCCGCAGCGCCGCCGCCGCAGCCGTCGCAGAGTTTGCCGCCGACCACCAGCCAGGTGCTGGCGGCCCGCAGCCACCTGCAGCGCAGCCAGGGAGCAACCACCCCAAAAAAGAGTGAACCGGCAGCCGCTTCCCGCGCGCGGCCGGTGAATAACGCTGCGCTGGAGCGACTGAGTTCGATTACCGAGCGCGTCCAGGCTCGTCCGGCCGCGGCGGCGCTGGAGCAGGCCCCGGCGAAGAAAGAGGCCTATCGCTGGAAGGCGACGACGGTGGTTGAAGAGACCAAAGTCGAAGTCGCCACGCCTAAAGCGCTGAAAAAAGCGCTGGAGCATGAAAAAACGCCGGAGCTGGCGGCTAAGCTTGCCGTTGAAGCGGTCGAGCGCGACAGCTGGGCGGCGGAAGTGAGCCAGCTGGCGGTACCGAAGCTGGTCGAGCAGGTGGCGCTCAACGCGTGGAAAGAGCAGGAGGGCAATCGCGTCTGTCTGCATCTGCGCCCCAGTCAGCGCCACCTCAATTCCGCCGGCGCGCAGCAAAAGCTGGCTGAAGCGCTGGGGGTGTTGTACGGTACGCCGGTTGAATTGACCATCGTGGAAGACGATAATCCCGCGATGCGCACGCCGCTGGAGTGGCGGCAGGCTATTTATGAAGAGAAGCTCGCGCAGGCGCGCGACGCGATTATTGCGGATAATAACATTCAGACCCTGCGTCGTTTCTTCGACGCCGATCTGGATGAAGAGAGTATCCGCCCCATTTGACTGCAAGTTTGACTTGCAGTCAGTACCTTTAATGATGACTGACTGAGAGAGAAGCCTATGTTTGGTGGAAAAGGCGGCCTGGGTAACCTGATGAAGCAGGCCCAGCAGATGCAAGACAAAATGCAGAAGATGCAGGAAGAGATCGCTCAGCTGGAAGTGACCGGCGAGTCCGGCGCGGGTCTGGTGAAAGTGACCATCAACGGCGCGCACAACTGCCGCCGCGTGGAGATCGACCCAAGCCTGCTGGAAGATGACAAAGAGATGCTGGAAGATCTGGTGGCTGCCGCGTTCAACGACGCCGCGCGCCGTATCGAAGAGACCCAGAAAGAGAAGATGGCTTCCGTCTCTGCCGGTATGCAGCTGCCGCCAGGCTTCAAGATGCCGTTCTGATGCAAACCAGCCCGCTGTTAACTCAGCTTATGGAAGCGCTGCGCTGTCTGCCGGGCGTCGGCCCGAAGTCCGCGCAGCGCATGGCGTTTACCCTGCTGCAGCGCGATCGCAGCGGCGGGATGCGTCTGGCGCAGGCGCTGACGCGCGCGATGTCGGAGATCGGCCACTGCGCCGATTGCCGCACCTTCACCGAGCAGGAGGTGTGCAATATCTGCAGCAACCCGCGTCGCCAGGAAAACGGCCAAATCTGCGTGGTGGAGAGTCCGGCGGACATCTACGCCATTGAGCAGACCGGGCAGTATTCCGGCCGCTACTTCGTGCTGATGGGGCACCTGTCGCCGCTCGACGGCATCGGGCCTGACGACATCGGGCTCGATCGCCTGGAACAACGGCTGGAGGCGGAGTCGATCACCGAGGTGATCCTTGCCACCAACCCGACCGTTGAGGGCGAGGCGACGGCCAACTACATCGCAGAGCTGTGCGCGCAGTATGGCGTCGACGCCAGCCGAATCGCCCACGGCGTGCCGGTGGGCGGCGAGCTGGAGATGGTCGACGGCACCACGCTGTCCCACTCGCTGGCCGGTCGCCACAAGATTACTTTCTGAACAAATGGAGGCGGCCATCGCCGCCTCCGCTTGAAAAATTTCCCCGCTGTCCCCATCTCCCACTCAACGGTTTTTTACCCATTTAAAATGGCATTGTTGAGGTTGAATCAGATGAAAGGACAAGAAACTCGTGGTTTTCAGTCAGAAGTAAAACAGCTTCTGCACCTGATGATCCATTCCCTCTATTCCAACAAAGAAATCTTTCTGCGTGAGCTGATTTCCAACGCCTCTGATGCGGCCGATAAGCTGCGTTTCCGCGCGCTGTCGCAGCCGGATTTGTATGAGGGAGACGGCGAGCTGCGCGTGCGGGTTTCGTTTGATAAAGACAACCGTACCCTGACCATCGCCGATAACGGTATCGGCATGAACCGGGAAGAGGTTATCGATCATCTCGGCACCATCGCCAAATCCGGCACCAAAGCGTTCCTGGAATCCATGGGTTCCGACCAGGCAAAAGATAGCCAGCTGATTGGCCAGTTCGGCGTCGGCTTCTATTCGGCCTTCATCGTGGCAGATAAAGTGACCGTGCGCACCCGTGCGGCAGGCGATAAACCTGAAAACGGCGTGTTCTGGGAATCCGCCGGCGAAGGGGAATATACCGTGGCCGACATCACCAAAGCCGATCGCGGGACCGAAATCACCCTGCATCTGCGTGAAGGTGAGGACGATTTCCTCAACGACTGGCGCGTGCGCTCCATCATCAGCAAGTATTCCGACCACATCGCGCTGCCGGTTGAGATTGAAAAACAGGAAGAGAAAGACGGCGAAACCGTTATCAGCTGGGAAAAAATCAACAAGGCGCAGGCCCTGTGGACCCGCAGCAAGTCTGAAGTTAACGACGACGAGTACAAAGAGTTCTATAAGCACATTGCCCATGACTACAGCGACCCGCTGACCTGGAGCCACAACCGCGTGGAAGGTAAGCAGGAGTACACCAGCCTGCTGTATATCCCGTCGCAGGCGCCGTGGGATATGTGGAACCGCGATCATAAACACGGCCTGAAGCTGTACGTCCAGCGCGTGTTCATTATGGACGACGCCGAGCAGTTTATGCCGAACTACCTGCGCTTCGTACGCGGCCTGATAGACTCCAACGATCTGCCGCTGAACGTCTCCCGTGAAATCCTGCAGGACAGCAGCGTGACCCGTAACCTGCGCACCGCGCTGACCAAACGCGCGCTGCAGATGCTGGATAAGCTGGCGAAAGACGACGCCGAAAAATATCAGACTTTCTGGAAACAGTTCGGCCTGGTGTTGAAAGAGGGCCCGGCGGAAGATCCGAGCAACCAGGAGGCGATCGCCAAACTGCTGCGCTTCGCGACCACCCATACCGACTCCTCCGCGCAGACCGTGTCGCTGGAAGAGTACGTCTCGCGTATGAAAGACGGTCAGGAGAAGATCTACTACATCACAGCCGACAGCTATGCGGCGGCGAAAAGCAGCCCACACCTCGAACTGCTGCGTAAGAAAGGGATCGAAGTGCTGCTGCTCTCCGATCGCATCGACGAGTGGATGATGAGCTACCTGACCGAATTCGACGGCAAAGCGTTCCAGTCTGTCGCTAAAGCCGACGAGTCGCTGGACAAACTGGCGGACGAAGTGGACGAGTCCACCAAAGAAGCCGAAAAAGCGCTGGAGCCGTTCGTTGAGCGTGTGAAAAACCTGCTTGGCGACCGGGTCAAAGAGGTGCGTCTGACCCATCGTCTGACCGATACCCCGGCGATTGTCACCACCGATGCCGACGAGATGAGCACCCAGATGGCGAAGCTGTTCGCGGCTGCGGGCCAGGCGGCGCCGGAAGTGAAATACATCTTCGAACTGAACCCGGCGCATCAGCTGGTGAAACGCGCAGCCGATACCCAGGATGACGCGCAGTTCGGCGAATGGGTGGAACTGCTGCTGGATCAGGCGCTGCTGGCCGAGCGCGGCACGCTGGAAGATCCGAACCAGTTTATCCGCCGTATGAACCAGCTGCTGGCTTCCTGACGCGAACCTGAACGAGTAGCCCGGCCGAGCGACGCGACGCCGGGAACGGGATAAATGCCCCGTCTGAGCGATTTGCTCCGGCGGGGCATTTCACATTGGATGGCATAAAATATCTCACCATTAACCGTTTCAGCCGCACCGCCTTCCTTGAGCCATCGCCGTTCTGGTGGTATGGTTTAGCGTTTTTGAAAAATTGAATCGACTTTTGAGGGGATTTTCGTAATGCGTATTATTCTGCTTGGCGCTCCGGGCGCGGGTAAAGGAACTCAGGCTCAGTTCATCATGGAGAAATACGGTATTCCGCAAATCTCCACCGGCGATATGCTGCGCGCTGCGGTAAAATCCGGCTCCGAGCTCGGTAAGCAAGCGAAAGACATCATGGACGCCGGCAAGCTGGTGACCGATGAGCTGGTTATCGCGCTGGTTAAAGAGCGTATCGCCCAGGAAGATTGCCGTAACGGCTTCCTGCTGGACGGCTTCCCGCGCACTATTCCGCAGGCTGACGCCATGAAAGAAGCGGGCATTACCGTTGATTACGTGCTGGAATTCGATGTGCCGGACGAACTGATCGTCGACCGCATCGTTGGCCGTCGCGTTCACGCGGCATCCGGTCGCGTATACCACATCAAATTTAATCCGCCGAAGGTGGAAGGCAAAGACGACGTGACCGGCGAAGAGCTGACCACCCGTAAAGACGACCAGGAAGAGACCGTGCGTAAGCGTCTGGTGGAATATCATCAGATGACGGCGCCGCTGATCGGCTACTACACCAAAGAAGCGCAGGCGGGCAACACCAAATACGCCAAAGTCGACGGCACCAAAGCGGTGGCTGACGTGCGCGCCGAACTGGAAAAAATCCTCGGCTGATAAAGCCTTTTCTCATCCTGCTGCGGCAGGATGAGAACTTCTCTCATTCCTACCTTTTGCTATGATTGGTTCCGTTTAGCGCCATTTCAGCTACAATTGGCTGCGATTCAAATGGTTAAGAGGCGGTAATGCATCAGACGAAAACAGGTATCTTGCTGGCCAATTTAGGCACTCCCGATGCGCCCACCCCCGGTGCGGTGAAGCGCTATCTGCGACAATTCCTCAGCGACAAACGGGTGGTGGATACGTCTCGTCTGCTATGGTGGCCGCTGCTGCGCGGCGTCATACTGCCGATTCGCTCTCCCCGCGTGGCTAAACTCTATCAGTCCGTCTGGATGGAAGAGGGGTCGCCGCTGATGGTATACAGCCGTCGCCAGCAGCAGGCGCTGGCCGCCAGACTGCCGGATACCCCGGTGGCGCTGGGCATGAGCTATGGATCGCCGTCGCTGGCCAGCGCGGTGGATGATTTACTGGCGCAGGGGGTGGGGCACATCGTAGTGCTGCCGCTGTATCCGCAATATTCCTGCTCGACGGTGGCTGCCGTCTGGGATGAGCTGGCGCGGATCCTCGCGAAGAAACGCGCCATTCCCGGTATCTCGTTTATTCGCGATTACGCCAGGCACCCGGACTATATCCATGCCCTGGCGGCCAGCGTGCGCGCCTCGTTTGCCGTTCATGGGGAACCGGATCTGCTGCTGCTCTCCTATCATGGGATCCCGCAGCGCTATGCCAATCAGGGGGATGATTATCCTCAGCGCTGTCGCGATACCACGCGGGAACTGGTCTCCGCGCTGGGGCTGCCGCCGGAGCGGGTGATGATGACCTTCCAGTCGCGCTTTGGTCGGGAACCCTGGCTGACGCCGTACACCGATGAGACGCTGAAGATGCTCGGCGAGAAAGGGACGAAGCATATTCAGGTGCTGTGCCCGGGGTTTGCCGCCGACTGTCTCGAAACGCTGGAAGAGATCGCCGTCCAGAACCGGGAAATATTCCTCGAAGCGGGCGGAAAGCAATATGAATACATTCCGGCGCTTAACGCGGACGCCGCGCATATTGAGATGATGGTCAACCTAACGGCGCCTTATCGCTGATCGCGCGCAGGGCGGGGAATATGCTACTATTTCCCGCTTGTTCCCTGTTATTTAAGCGCCACTATGAAATTTCCCGGTAAACGCAAATCCAAACACTATTTTCCCGTTAACGCCCGCGACCCGCTGCTGCAGCAAATTCAGCCGGAGAATGAATCCAGCGTCTCCTGGGTGGTGGGTATCGACCAGACGCTGGTGGATATCGAAGCGAAAGTGGATGAGTCGTTTATCGTGCGCTACGGCCTGAGCGCGGGCCACTCGCTGGTGATTGAAGATGACGTCGCCGAGGCGCTGTACCAGGAGCTGGTGCGCAATAATCTTATTACCCATCAGTTTGCCGGCGGCACGATCGGCAATACCATGCACAACTACTCGGTGCTGGCGGACGATCGCTCGGTGCTGCTTGGCGTCATGTGCAGCAATATCGAAATCGGCGGCTATGCCTATCGCTACCTGTGCAATACCTCCAGCCGTACCGATCTGAACTATCTGCAGGGCGTCGACGGCGCCATTGGCCGCTGCTTCACCCTGATCAGCGACAGCGGCGAGCGCACCTTCGCCATCAGCCCGGGTCATATGAACAAGCTGCGCCCGGAAAGCATTCCGGAAGCGGTGATCGCCGGCGCCTCGGCGCTGGTGCTGACCTCCTACCTGGTACGCTGCAAGCCGGGCGAGCCGATGCCGGACGCGACGATGAAAGCCATCGAGTATGCCAAAAAGCATGATGTGCCGGTGGTGTTAACTCTTGGAACCAAATACGTGATTGCCGATAACCCGGCGTGGTGGCAGCAGTTCCTGCAGGAGCATGTCTCGATTCTGGCGATGAATGAAGAGGAAGGGGAAGCACTGACCGGCTTTGCCGATCCGCTGACGGCGGCGGATAAAGCGCTGGACTGGGTCGACCTGGTGCTGTGCACCGCCGGACCGGCGGGGCTGTATATGGCGGGCTTCACTGAAGAAGAGGCGAAGCGTAAGACCCAGCATCCGCTGCTGCCGGGGGCGATCCCGGAATTTAACCAGTTCGAATTCAGTCGCGCGATGCGTCACCAGGACTGCGTCAATCCGCTGCGGATTTATTCGCACATTGCGCCGTATATGGGCGGCCCGGAGAAGATCATGAACACCAACGGCGCAGGGGACGGCGCGCTGGCGGCGCTGCTGCATGACATCACCGCCAATAACTACCATCGCAATAACGTCCCCAACTCCAGCAAACACAAATGCAAATGGCTGACCTACTCCTCGCTGGCGCAGGTGTGTAAATATGCCAACCGCGTGAGCTATCAGGTGCTGAACCAGCACTCGCCGCGCTTAACCCGCGGCCTGCCGGAACGTGAGGACAGCCTGGAAGAGGCGTACTGGGATCGGTAAGCGAGTCCCTCTCCCGACGGGAGAGGGCAGAACATCAGCCGGTGACCACTTCACCGGCGGGTGGCGTTTCCAGAAGCTGCAGCATGGCGCGGGCAATTTCCCGCTCGCCCATCACCACCTGATTGGCCCCACGGTCGATAATGTAATCCACTTCGTCATCATAATGGGCGCGGGCGATAATCTCGATATGCGGACATTTTTCTCGTGCGGAAGCGACAATCTCGCCGGCCTCATAGCCGTTGGGAATGGTCAGCAGCAGCCAGCGGGCGCAGTCGAGATGCGCCAGCTCCATGATCTCTTCATTGGCGGCATTGCCCAGCACCGCGCTGATCCCGCGCTCGCGTAGCTCATCCACGCGGGTGCGCGAGGTTTCAACCACCACCAGCGGGATCCCCTGGGCCATCAGCTTCTCGCCCAGCAGGCTGCCGACGCGGCCAAAACCGACCAGCAGCGCGTGGTTGCAGATATCGACCGGCACCTGCTTCTCGTCTTCCAGCACCTCTTCCAGGGTCTGCTCGTCGAGGGTTTCGGTTTTATCGAGATATTTCTCCAGCAGAGTGAACAGTACCGGGTTGAGCATAATCGAGATGATCGCTCCGGCCAGCACCAGGTTTTGCCCGGCCTGCGGCAGCAGGTTAAGCGCCATCCCCAGGCCGGCGAGAATAAAGGCAAATTCACCAATCTGCGCCAGGCTGGCGGCAATGGTCAGTGCGGTACGCGGCGAGTGGCCAAACATACGCACGAGGAAAAAGGCGGCTGCGGATTTACCAAAGATAATGATCGCCAGCGTCGCCAGCACCGCCAGCGGCTGCTGGACCAGCACCATCGGGTCAAACAGCATGCCGACGGAGACAAAGAACAGCACCGCGAAGGCGTCGCGCAGCGGCAGGGTGTCATGAGCGGCACGGTGGCTCAGCTCGGATTCGTTAAGCACCATGCCGGCAAAGAAGGCGCCGAGGGCGAAGGAGACATCAAACAGCTCCACGGCGCCGAAGGCGATGCCCAGCGCCAGAGCCAGCACCGACAGGGTGAACAGCTCGCGCGAGCCGGTGGCCGCGCTGCGCGACATGATCCACGGCACCAGCCGACGGCCGACCAGCATCATAATGGCGATAAAGGCCACCACTTTGCCAATGGTGATCCCGAGGTCGAGGGCCAGGGAAGCGAAGCCGAGGTTGCCTTTCTCCGCCATACCGGCCACCGCCGGCAGCAGGACCAGCGTCAGGACCATCACCAGGTCTTCCACAATCAGCCAGCCGATGGCGATCTGCCCGCGCTGACTGTCAATCAGCTGTCGTTCCTCCAGGGCGCGCAGCAGCACCACGGTACTGGCGGTGGAGAGGCACAGACCAAAGACGATGCCGGTCATCAGCGACCAGCCAAGGGCGGCGGAGAGCGCCATACCCAACAGCGTCGCCACGGCTATCTGGGCGATGGCCCCGGGAATGGCGATCGACTTTACCGCCATCAGATCCTTGAGGGAGAAATGCAGGCCGACGCCGAACATCAGCAGGATCACGCCGAGCTCCGCCAGTTCCGGAGCCAGTTTGGTGTCAGCAACAAAGCCAGGGGTGAAAGGTCCGGACAGCACGCCCGCTAAGAGATATCCCACCAGAGGAGAAATACGTAGCTTATTGGCAATCATGCCGAGAATAAAGGCGAGCACGAGGCCGCCGACAATGGTGGTGATTAGCGGTGTTGCGTGGTGCATTCCGTCTCCTTTCCAGTGGTGAATCGGTCCATTTTGCTACCCTGTCCGCGTAATAGTTTATGACAAAAACGTTCACTTTGTTTATGAATAATTCTTGAATTGTGCAAAAAAATGCAATTGGCCGCTGAAAAGGCACAGAAGGAAAAATCGAGAGAGGAATGCGCGCATCAGGCCGATGGCGCAAGGGGTAACGGCGGCCAGCGTTACACTTTGGCCGCCGGATAATCAGGCTTTTTGCCGGTTATCAGGAAGAAATATCGTCAGGAATCCCAGCAGCGGCAGGAAGGCGCAGATTTTATATACCAGGTCGATGCTGGTATGGTCCGCCAGCAGGCCCAGCACCGCGGCGCCAAGGCCGCCCATACCAAAGGCGAAGCCGAAAAACAGGCCTGAAACCATGCCGATACGTCCCGGCAGCAGCTCCTGGGCATAGACCAGAATAGCGGAGAAGGCCGAGGCGAGGATAAAACCAATGATCACCGTTAAAATCCCGGTCCATTCCAGGCTGGCATAGGGTAAAACAAGGGTGAAAGGCGCCACGCCGAGGATAGAGCCCCAAATAACATATTTTCGTCCAATCTTATCGCCAACGGGCCCGCCAATCACCGTCCCGGCGGCCACCGCGAACAGGAAGGCAAACAGATGCAGCTGGGCGTTTTGCACCGATAAGCCGAACTTATGCATCAGATAAAAGGTGTAATAGCTGCTGATGCTCGCCATATAGAAGTATTTCGAGAAAATCAGCATCAGCAGAATACCTACCGCCAGAATCACCTTATTGCGCGGCAGCGGATTGACGATCGCCGGCTTCGGTTTGCCCTTATTCATCCGGTGCTGCGCGGCGTACCAGCGGCTGATTTGCGACAGCACGACGATAGCCAGCAGGGCGGCCAGCACGAACCAGGCGACGTTGCCTTTACCATACGGGGCGATGATCACCGCCGCCAGCAGCGGGCCAAGCGAACTGCCGAAGTTGCCGCCGACCTGGAACAGCGACTGGGCCAGGCCGTGACGGCCGCCGGAGGCCATCCGTGCCACGCGGGATGATTCCGGATGGAAAACCGAGGAGCCGGTACCCACCAGCGCGGCGGCCAGCAGCACCATACCGAAGCTACCGGCCAGCGCCAGCAGGATCAAACCGCAGAGGGTAAAGCACATGCCCACCGGCAGCGACCACGGCATCGATCGTTTATCGGTGATGTAGCCAATCACCGGCTGGAACAGCGATGAGGTGAGCTGGAAGGTGAGGGTGATCATCCCAATCTGCACGAAGGTAAGGGAGAACTCGGCTTGCAGCAGCGGGTAGATAGCGAGTATGAGCGACTGGATCATATCGTTAAGCAAATGGGACAGGCTGATCGCGCCTAAGATGCCAAACGAGGTGCGCGCTTTTTGCGGCGGCGCGTCGGTACTGGGTAAGGTCTGAGCGGATTGGTTGGTTGTCATAGGTTCACTTCAGCGAGTTCGATTTGTTGTAGAGAATGCAGGTTGTTACCCTAAATAATTCGAGTTGCAGGCAGGCGGCGACGCAGCGAATCCCCAGGAGCTTACTCTCGTAAGTGACTGGGGTGAGCGAGGACAAATTCGTCAGGAACGAATTTGAACGCAGTTCACTGCGCCCGTAAGGGCGAGGCCCAGGGATGGGCCGAGTTATTGCCAACGCACATGCAACTTGAAGTATGACGGGTAGAATTATTATCCGACTAACATACCTGTTGATAAGGTTTGAAGGAAGTCGCAATTCTGAAAACATATTTGTCAACGCGGCTAACTCGCTATACTTTCGGCACTTGGGATTAAGTCAGGGAGTGAAGCATGCATTATTTCAAACACAGCGTGGCGCTGGCGTTATTCGCCGCTTTATCGCTGGGCAGCCTGTCCGCGCAGGCCTATGAGCAGGATAAAACCTATAAAATTACCATCCTGCACACCAACGATCACCACGGCCATTTCTGGCGCAATGACTACGGCGAATATGGCCTGGCGGCGCAAAAAACGCTGGTGGACGGTATTCGTAAAGAGGTGGCGGCCGAAGGCGGTAGCGTTCTGCTGCTGTCCGGCGGGGATATCAATACCGGGGTGCCGGAGTCTGATTTACAGGATGCAGAGCCCGATTTTCGCGGCATGAACTTGATCGGCTACGACGCGATGGCGGTGGGGAACCATGAGTTTGATAATCCGCTGAGCGTGCTGCGCCAGCAGGAAAAGTGGGCGAAGTTTCCGTTCCTGTCGGCCAATATTTATCAGAAAAGCACCGGCGAACGGCTGTTCAAACCCTGGGCGCTGTTTAAACGCGGCGGGTTAAAAATCGCGGTAATTGGCTTAACCACTGACGATACGGCCAAGATTGGCAATCCGGAATATTTCACCGATATCGAATTCCGCAAACCGGCGGAAGAGGCGAAGCTGGTGATCCAGGAGCTGCAGCAGAATGAAAAGCCGGACGTGATCCTGGCCACCACCCATATGGGCCACTATGACAACGGCAACCACGGGTCTAACGCGCCGGGGGATGTCGAGATGGCACGCAGTTTACCCGCGGGCTCGCTGGCGATGATCGTCGGCGGTCACTCGCAGGATCCGGTGTGCATGGCGTCGGAAAATAAAAAACAGGTCGACTATGTGCCAGGGACGCCGTGCGCCCCGGATCGCCAGAATGGCATCTGGATCGTCCAGGCGCATGAGTGGGGCAAATACGTCGGCCGCGCCGATTTTGAGTTCCGCAACGGTGAGATGAAGCTGGTGCACTATCAGCTGATCCCGGTCAACCTGAAGAAAAAAGTGACATACGATAACGGCCAAAGCGAGCGGGTGCTGTATACGCCGCAGATCGCGGAGAACCCGCAGATGATGTCGCTGCTGACGCCGTTCCAGAACAAAGGTAAGGCGCAACTGCAGGTCAAAATCGGCAGCGTGAATGGTCATCTGGAGGGCGATCGCAGTAAAGTGCGCTTCGTGCAGACCAATATGGGCCACCTGCTGCTGGCGGCGCAGATGGCGCGCAGTAACGCGGATTTCGCGGTGATGAGCGGCGGTGGGATCCGCGACTCCATCGAGGCGGGCGATATCACCTACAAGGATGTGATGAAGGTCCAGCCGTTCGGCAATGTGCTGACCTATGTCGATATGAGCGGCAAAGAGGTGGTGGATTACCTGACCGCCGTCGCGCAGATGAAGCCGGATTCCGGCGCCTATCCGCAGTTTGCGAACGTCAGCTTTGTGGCCAAAGACGGCAAGTTGAACGATCTGAAAATCAAAGGCGAACCGGTGGATCCGGCGAAGACCTACCGGATGGCGACGCTGAGCTTTAACGCCACCGGCGGCGATGGCTATCCGAACATCGCCGATAAACCCGGGTATGTGAATACCGGCTTTATCGATGCCGAAGTGCTGAAAGAGTATATCGAGAAGAACTCGCCGCTGGATGCCGCCGCCTATGAGCCGAAAGGCGAGGTGAGCTGGCAGTAACCCTGACGGGAAGCCCGGATAAAGCGCGCTGCGTCGCTATCCGGGCGCTTTCCCGGTGGCGCTGCGCTTACCGGGCACGGGGCGCGTCATCAATCGCGGCGGGCGATATCGGCGAACTTCGCATCCAGCAGCTGCGCCAGATCGCTGGCCGCCAGCTCAATATCCAGCCCGCGTTTGCCGCCGGAAATGTAAATGGTGGCAAATTCCTGCGCCGGGGCGTCAATCACCGTCGGCAGGCGCTTCTTCTGCCCCAGCGGACTGATGCCGCCCACCAGATAGCCGGTGATACGCTGCGCCACCATCGGGTCGGCCATGTCGACTTTCTTGGCGCCCAGCGCTTTCGCCACTTTCTTCAAATCCAGCTGCCCGGCGACCGGGGTGACGGCGACCGCCAGATGCTTCATATCGCCATTTACGGCGACCAGCAGGGTCTTGTAAACCTGGTCGGCATTGAGGCCGAGCTTGCGCACCACTTCATCACCGAAGTTGGTCTCATTGGGATCGTGATCGTAACTGTGGATCTGAAAGGGGATTTTGTTTTTTTCGAGTAATTTAACGGCGGGAGTCATAGCTATCCTTCTTACCAACCGGTTTTGCGTGACGTCAGAATACGCCCGCAGGTTGTCTAAAAAATAGTACCATCTTGCGCAATAGTGTTGGCAGTGATGGTCACTTTGAGCGACAATCAGACGATCCGGGATGCAAATCCCGGGATAATAATAATGATGAAATTCCTCTTTGACGGGCCAATAGCAATATTGGCCATTTTTTTATGTCAGCATATCCGGCAGATTCCCTTCGCCATACAGATGCAGCGCGCCGACGGCGACCACGTAGCGCCCCGGCGGCAGGGCCAGCAGCGTCTCGCGCCAGGCGAGATTGCGCTGGTGCATCAGCACATCATATAAAGACTGGCTGAAGGTCGTCGGCAGCGATACCGCGCCGCGCGACGGCGGTTGCTCCAGCCACCAGCCGATCATGACCTGCAGTAAACGGGCGTTGGTGCGCCAGTGGGTCAGCGTATCCTCCAGCAGCGCCATTCCGCCATCGGGCAGGTCGCGCAGCAGCGCGATCTGGCTGTCGGCGCCTTCCAGCTCCATCACCGCTATGTTGCTCTCGCGGGCGGCCATCAGCAACTGATAATCGATACCGTAATCCGGCCGCAGCCCCAGCTTCTGCGCCTGGGTGGCCTGCAGAACCATCGCCACCTGCCACAGCGGCTGGCTGTCGAATAGCGCGACCGACAGGCCGAGTTCACCGGCTCGCGTCTGTAGCTCGCTCAGCTGCGCGTCGCTCAGGCGCTCCGCCAGCGGCGGATAAGCGGGGAGATGGCTAAACGGGGTTTCATTGCCGCTGATATCGGCCTCAACGATTAACGCATCGGCCTGGCGTATTTTTTTCAGCAGCTTCGCTGGCGGCGGCGCCATATCGCGGGTGCCCATATGGATGCTGCCGACGAGGTGCAGATAGCGTTCGCCAGGCAGGACGATATCCATCGCAGGCCAGGAATAAGACGAGCCGACGGCGGCTCGCCACAGCATTTTTATCCGGTTTAACAGGCCCATACGCGCTCCGAAGTGTGAGGCATTCATGCTAGCGCATATGGTGATACACGTCACCCTTCCGGCGGGCTTTTCTTGTCCCGGTAAAAAAGCGGGCGCCGACCCTGTCAGCGCCCGCTTTCCTCAACAACGCTTACGCTTTTGGTTTAAAGCGCAGCAGGCGGTTAGCGTTACTCACCACGGTAATCGACGACAGCGCCATCGCCGCGCCGGCGACCACCGGATTGAGCAACGTGCCGGTCAGCGGCCAGAGGATCCCGGCGGCAATCGGGATGCCCAGCGAGTTGTAGACAAAGGCCCCCAGCAGGTTCTGCTTCATATTGCGTAAGGTCGCCTTCGAAATCGCCAGCGCATCGGCCACGCCGTGAAGACTATGGCGCATCAGGGTGATCGCCGCCGTTTCAATGGCGACATCGCTGCCGCCGCCCATGGCGATCCCGACATCCGCCTGCGCCAGCGCCGGGGCGTCGTTAATCCCATCGCCCACCATCGCCACTTTGTGCCCCTGGCTCTGCAGACGCTTAATGGCGTCGGCTTTACCGTCCGGCAGCACGCCGGCAATCACTTCATCAATGCCGGCTTCTTTGGCGATAGCATTCGCGGTAGTGGGGTTATCCCCGGTGAGCATCACCAGGCGGTAGCCCTGACGATGCAGGCGCGCCAGAGCGTCGACGCTGTCTTCGCGTAGCGGGTCACGGATGGCGAACAGCGCGGCCGCCTGACCATCTACCGCCAGCAGCACCGGCGTAGCCCCGCGCGAGGCCTGCGCCATCATCTCGCTTTCTATATCGCCGGTGGCGATATGTTGCTCGTTGAGCAATGCCTGGTTACCGAGCAGCAGGCGATGGCCTTCCGCTTCGCCGCTGACGCCAAGGCCGCGCAGGGTGCGGAAGCCGCTCACTTCCGGCAACGGGCTGTCTCCGGCTTTATCAAGGATCGCTCGCGCCAGCGGATGGCTTGAACCCTGCTCAAGCGCGGCGGCAAGACGCAGCGCGGTCATCTCATCAACGTCTGCGAAAGTTTTCACCGCCACCACCTGCGGCTTGCCTTCGGTCAGGGTGCCGGTTTTATCGAACACCAGGGTGTCGAGTTCACTGGCGCGCTGCAGAGCATCGGCGTCGCGCACCAGCACGCCGTATTCCGCCGCCCGGCCAACGCCGGAGATAATCGACATCGGCGTCGCCAGGCCTAAGGCGCACGGACAGGCGATAATCAGTACCGTGGTGGCGATCACCAGGGTATAGACGATCTGCGGCGCCGGGCCGAAGAAGTACCAGATCGCAGCGCTAATCAGCGCAATGGCGACCACCGCCGGGACAAACACCGCGGAGATTTTATCCGCCAGCTGGCCGATCTCCGGCTTGCTGCTCTGCGCCTGGCGCACCATGCGGATAATACGTGCCAGCGTTGTCTGGCTGCCGACGGCGCTGGCGGTGAACAGCACGCTGCCGTCCTGCACTACGGTGCCGGCGTGAATGGCGTCGCCGTCGCCTTTTTGCTGCGGTACCGGTTCGCCGGTGAGCATCGCTTCATCAAACCAGGCTTCCCCCTGGCTTATCACGCCGTCGACCGGGACGCGGTCGCCGGTCGTCAGGCGCAGCGTCATGCCGGCCTGAACTTCAGCGAGCGGCAGATCTTTCTCGCCCTCGGGCGTAACGACCCGCGCCGAAGGCGGCGTCAGGTCGAGCAGTTTTTCCAGCGCTTTTGAGGAGCGCTGGCGGGCGCGGGCCTCCAGCATATGGCCGAGGTTAATCAGGCCGATAATCATTGCGCTGGCTTCGTAATAGAGATGGCGGGCTTCCATCGGGAACCACTGTGGCCACAGGTTGACGCTCATCGAGTACAGCCAGGCGACGCCGGTACCGAGCGCCACCAGCGTATCCATGGTGGCAGTGCCGTTTTTCAGGCTTTTCCACGCGCTGCGGTAGAAGTGGCCGCCAGCGAAGACCATCACCGCCAGGGTGACGAGGCCGATGACCAGCCACAGCGAACGGTTGTCGTCGCTGACCATCATGTTATCGCCGATCATGCCCCAGACCATCACCGGCACGCCGACCAGCAGGGCGACAATCGCCTGCCAGCGAAAACGTTTCATGGTGGCGATGGCGGTTTCCTGCTGCCGTTCGCGGCGTTCCAGATCGTCCTCGATTGCCTCCGCGCCGTAGCCCGCTTTCTCCACCGCCTGCACTAATTCTGCGGCGGACGCACTGCCCATCACCAGCGCCGTGCGTTCCGCCAGGTTAACCCGCGCCTGTGAGACGCCCGGCACCGCGGCAAGCGCGTTCTGTACCCGGGAGACGCAGCTGGCGCAGCTCATGCCGTTGATCAGCAGCTGTTGACTGTCATCTTCGTCATGGGCTGCCGGAAGCTCAGGAGTGGCCGCTGTCAGTGCTTCCGACGGGATTGATGATTCTGCCAGCGGTTTAGCCTTTGGGTGGCTGAGCTCCGCGCCGTATCCGGCTTGTTTAACGGTTTCAATCAGCGCTTGTGCGCTGGCGCTGCCCGTCACATGGGCTTCAGTGAGGGTGACTTCCGCTTGCTCAACGTCAGGACGCTGCTCCAGACTCTCTTTCACGCGTTTAACGCAGTGGCCGCAGGAGAGGCCATCCAGCGTCAGGTCGATAGTGTTAGACATAAATAACTCCTGAATAATTTTCCGGTCAACGATTGACCAGAACCACTCTTTCATCGAGTATTAAGAAGGTTAAACCTTCCAGCAAGGGGAAGGTCAAGGAGAAAAAATGAATATCAGCGATGTGGCGAAAAAAACCGGTTTAACCAGCAAAGCGATTCGTTTTTACGAAGAGAAGGGGCTGGTGACGCCGCCGTTGCGGAGCGAAAACGGCTACCGCACCTACGGTCAGCAGCATCTCGATGAGCTCACGCTGCTGCGCCAGGCGCGGCAGGTGGGGTTTAATCTGGAAGAGTGCCGCGAGCTGGTGGCGCTATTCAACGACCCGTCACGGCACAGCGCCGATGTGAAAAAACGCACGCTGGAGAAAGTGGCGGATATCGAGAACCATATCCGCGAGCTGCAAAATATGCGCGCGCACCTGCTGGCGCTGGCTGAATCCTGCCCCGGCGACGACAGCGCGGAGTGCCCGATTATCGATAATCTTTCCGGCTGTTGTCATCGCAAGGCGCAGGCTTAACGAACAACGGGTCTGATCCGCAGCGTAATCCCTTCCACGGCGACCACTTCGACCTGACTGCCCGCGGCGAGGTCCTCGTCAGCCATCACCGGCCAGGAGCTGTCGCCCACGCGCACGTGGCCGCGGCCGTTTACCAGCGGGGTATCCAGCGTCAGACGGCGGCCAATCAGCTGTAGCCCGCGCTGGTTGAGTTGAGCATCGGCAGGACGCTGCAGTTTGACGCGCTTGCGCAGCCACTTCGACCACAGCCACGCCGCCAGCAGAGTGAGGACGGCAAACAGCGTGCCTTGCCATTCCCAGCTCAGCGGCAGGAGCCAGGTCAGGGCGCCGGTCACCACGCCGGCGACGCCGCTCCATAGCAGGTATCCGCTGCCGCCCAGCATCTCGGCCGCCAGCAGCAGCCCGCCGAGGCTAAGCCAGAACAGATGGGGGTGGGCGAGGATCAGGTCGATCATGATTTTTTCCGATCGCCAGCGCCTTCTTTGATCAGCTCGCTGATCCCGGCGATCGATCCCATCAGGCTGCTGGCGTCCAGCGGCATCAGCACCACTTTACTGTTGTTGGCGGCGCCAATCTGCTGCAGCGCATCGGTGTATTTCTGCGCCACGAAGTAGTTGATCGCCTGAATATCGCCTGAGGCGATCGCCGAGGAGACCATCTGGGTGGCGCGGGCTTCCGCTTCAGCGGAACGCTCGCGGGCCTCCGCCTGCAGGAACGCGGACTGCCGCTCGCCCTCCGCCTTGAGGATCTGCGACTGCTTTTCCCCTTCCGCTTTCAGTATTTCCGCCTGACGCACCCCTTCGGCCTCGAGAATATAAGCGCGCTTGGTTCGTTCGGCTTTCATCTGGGCGTTCATCGAGGCGATAAGTTCCGCTGGTGGGCGAACGTCGCGAATTTCGACGCGGGTGATTTTCACCCCCCACGGGTTGGTGGCGTCGTCAACGATATGCAGCAGGCGGGTGTTAATGCTGTCGCGCTGGGAGAGCATTTCGTCCAGCTCCATCGAGCCGAGCACGGTACGGATGTTGGTCATCGTCAGGTTGACGATCGCCTGCTCAAGATTGCTGACCTCGTAGGCGGCCTTCGGCGCGTCAACCACCTGAATAAAGCAAACGGCGTCGATAGTGACGTTGGCGTTATCCCGGGAGATCACCTCCTGTGACGGGATGTCGAGCACCTGCTCCATCATGTTCACTTTGCGGCCGATGCGGTCCATAAACGGCACGACTAAGCTTAATCCCGGCTGCAGCGTCTGGGTAAAACGCCCGAAGCGCTCCACCGTCCACTGGTAGCCCTGCGGGACGATTTTCACCGCCGCGGCCACAATGACCAGCGCGACGAAAATAAGGATAGGAATAAAAATCAGCATCAAAAACCTCCTGTCTTGTTGCCTGGTGGGGCGCTACAAGGAAATAGCGCATGTTTAAATTGAGTATATCTTTCTCCTCATCCTGGAGAAAGGAAAGTGGGGTAAACTAGCGGTGTTTCAGAAAATAATCAGGAAGACTCATGAAGGAAAATAACGCGCTTTTGCGTCTCGAGGATGTGGGATTTAAGGCCGACGACGCAGTTATTTTACATAATATCAACCTTCAGCTCAGACCCGGGGAATTCAAGTTGATTACCGGGCCTTCCGGCTGCGGGAAAAGCACCTTGCTGAAAATTATCGCCTCGCTGCTCAGCCCGACCTCCGGACGTCTGTTTTTCGATGATGCCGATGTCGCGACGCTGTCGCCGGAAAGGTATCGCCAGCAGGTCTCTTATTGTGCGCAGACGCCGGCGCTGTTCGGGGATTCGGTTTACGATAACCTGATTTTTCCGTGGCAGATCCGTAATAAACAACCGGATCCGCAGGCGCTGGTGGCCGATCTGCAGCGCTTTGGTCTTGGCGAAAATATGCTGGAAAAATCGATTAACGAACTGTCGGGCGGTGAAAAGCAGCGCGTATCGCTGATCCGCAATTTACAATTTCTGCCGCGCGTGCTGCTGCTGGACGAAATTACCAGCGCGCTGGATGACAGTAATAAACAGAATGTGAATGACATTATTCATGGCTACGCGACGGAAAAACAGGTCGCTGTTCTCTGGGTCACCCACGATCGCAATGAAATTTCGCATGCCGATGAAGTAATTACGCTGCAACCTGCCGGCGGAAACATGCAGGAGACACAGCATGAACGGGCATAACATTACGAACGAATCGCTGGCGCTGTCGATGGTGCTGGTGCTGATCGCTATTCTGGTGAGCTATCGGGAAAAGCTGGCGCTGGAAAAAGATATTCTCTGGAGCATCTGCCGGGCGATCGTGCAGCTGATTATCGTCGGCTATGTGCTGAAATATATCTTTAACGTCAACCATGCGGTTCTGACGCTGTTGATGGTGCTGTTTATCTGCTTTAACGCGGCGTGGAATGCCAAAAAGCGCAGTAAATATATCGATAAGGCGTTTGTCTCGTCATTTATCGCCATCACCACCGGCGCTGGGCTGACGCTGGCAGTGCTGGTGTTCTCTGGCTCGATAGCCTTCGTCCCGATGCAGGTGATCCCGATTGCCGGGATGGTGGCCGGGAACGCCATGGTGGCGGTGGGGCTGTGCTACAACAATATGGGCCAGCGCTTCAGCAGCGAGCAGCAGCAGATTCAGGAGAAGCTCAGCCTCGGCGCGACGCCGAAGATGGCCTCGGCGCGGCTGATCCGCGACAGCATCCGCGCGTCATTGATTCCCACCGTCGATTCAGCGAAAACGGTCGGCCTGGTGAGTTTGCCAGGGATGATGTCGGGACTAATTTTTGCCGGTATTGACCCGGTGAAGGCGATTAAGTACCAGATCATGGTGACATTTATGCTGCTGTCGACCGCCAGCCTGTCGACGATTATCGCCGGCTATCTGACCTACCGGAAGTTCTTCAACGCCCGCCATCAGCTGGTGGTGACGCAGCTGAAAAAACGCCCGTGAACGATCCCGGGTTGCGGCGTTCACGCCTCACCCGGGTTACTAAGGCTACGTTGCGCCTCGTTCGCATAGCCCGGATAGCGCAGCGCTATCCGGGGCAGGCAACGAATTAGTACAGCAGCGAATAGAGCTGACGGCGGTATTTGGCGGCCAGCGCATCGCCGGTACCGAGGGCGGCGAGGATCTCCTGCAGCATCTTGCGCGCCTGGCCGTCGCCGGCGCCTAAATCCTTCTGCAGATGGCTGAACAGCAGCGCCAGCGCTTCTTCGTTACGCCCGACCTGATGCAGCTGTAGCGCCAGCTGGGAGGCCAGCAGCGCATCCTCCGGATTCTGTTCCACCTGCTGCTGCAGCTGCTGGATTTCCGGCGTGTCGGCGGCCTGTTTGAGCAGCTCAATCTGCGCCACCAGACCCTGATAGTGGGTATCCTGATCCTGCAGCGGGATGGTTTTCAGCACGCTTTCCGCTTCATCGGAACGGTGCAGGGCAATCAGCGTTTCCGCCAGCAGCAGGCCAATCTGGCTCTCCTGATTCGACAGCTGCCAGGCTTCCTTCAGCAGCGGCAGGGCATCGGCGTATTTTTCTTCCTGCATCAGGGCCAGCGCCTGCTGAGCTTTCAGCTCCTCTTCGCGGGGCAGGACTTTATCCAGCAGGGCGCGGATCGCTTCTTCCGGCTGCGGGCCTTCAAAACCGTCCACCGGCTGGCCGTTCTGGAACAGATAAACCGTAGGGATGGCGCGCAGACCAAACTGTGAAGCGAGCATCTGCTCAGCGTCGCAATCGACCTTCGCCAGCGTAAACTGGCCATTGTATTGCGCGGCCAGACGCTCAAGAACCGGGGTCAGCTGTTCGCAGTGCTGGCTGCGGGCAGACCAGAAGTAAAACAGCACCGGGACGTTCATAGACTGCTGTAGCGTCTGCTGCAGGTTCGCTTCGCTAATGTTGACAATATTCTGTTCGGACATGGGCATTTCTCGTTAGTCGATTTCTGTTTTACATGGGGGCGGCATTCCGCGCTTCAACTCAGCCGTGGATAATTTTGTCCATCGCGCGAGCTGGCAGCAGGCGCTTGAGCAGCGCCACCGCGTGGGTGACCAGGGTGACCGGGTAGCGTAGCTTCGGCTTATCGCTGGTAAAAGCGTGGCGCACTTTTTCCACCACCGCCTCCGGCCCGAGGGTAAAACGGGCGGCGATGCCCGGGTTTTCAACGGGCTTGTCGCTTTGCGTCTGGTTGACGTTATCGGTAAAGCGGGTGCGGATCGGGCCCGGTTCAATCAGGCTGACCTGAATACCGCTGTGGCGCAGCTCCATGCGCAGCGCATCGGACCATGCCTCAAGGGCATATTTGCTGGCGGCGTAGGCCCCGCGGCCGGGGCTGGCGATAAGCCCCATCACCGAGGAGGTCATCACGATGCGCCCTTCGCCGTGCGGGGTCATCGCCGGCAGCAGCAGCATGGTGAGCTGATGGGCGCCAAAAAAGTTGGCGGAAAACTGCTGTTCCATCTGCTGGCGGCTGATGGTGTTCAGCGGGCCATAGACGCCGTATCCGGCGTTATTGAACAGGCCGTAGAGACGATTATCGGTCAGCGCAATCACCTCCGCCGCCGCGCGCTCCACGCTCTGCGGGTCGTCCAGATCGAGCAAAATACCGGTTAGCCCCAGCTCCTGCATTCGCGCCACGTCCTCCGCTTTGCGGCAGGCTGCCAGCACGCGAAAGCCCTCGCGGGTTAAATCCAGCGCGCTTTCCAGACCAATTCCGCTGGAACAGCCTGTCACTAAAACCGTTTTTTGCATAACTTTACCTGTCAGCGACCCCTGGCGTTCAGGAGTCATGATTAACTAAGGGAGCCAGCCGGTTCGCCATCCAGTCGGCGATAAACGGCTGCGCGTCGCGATTCGGGTGAATGCCGTCGTCCTGCATCCACTGGGGTTTCAGATACACCTCCTCCATAAAAAAGGGCAGGAGAGGAATAGCGAACTCTTTGGCCAGGGCCGGGTAAATCGCGCCGAAGGCTTCATTATAGCGGCGGCCATAGTTCGCCGGCAGGTGAATTTGCATCAGCAGCGGCTCGGCGTTGGCCGCTTTGATCGTCTGAATGATGGTGCGCAGCGTCTGCTCGGTCTGCTGCGGCGGAAATCCGCGCAGCCCGTCGTTGCCGCCGAGCTCAACCAGCACCCAGCGCGGCTGATGCTGCTTAAGCAGCGCTGGCAGACGGGCCAGTCCCTGCTGGGAGGTATCGCCGCTGATGCTGGCGTTCACCACTGGCGTTTTCGCCTGCCACTTCTCATTGAGCAGCGCAGGCCACGCGGCGTTGGCCGCCATCCGATAGCCAGCGCTCAGGCTGTCGCCGAGGATCAGCAGCGTGTCCGCCGCCATCGCGCGGCAGGTAAACAGGAACAAAAACAGGAAAGGCACATGCCAGCGGAAAACATACTTGAAGTTCATCATCTTAAGAAGTCCGTCGGTCAGGGGGAGCATCAGCTCACCATCCTTACCGGAGTTGAGCTGGTTGTCAAACCGCGGCAGACCATCGCCCTGATCGGCGAGTCGGGCTCCGGTAAATCGACCCTGTTGGCGATCCTCGCCGGCCTGGACGATGGCAGCAGCGGGGAAGTATCGATGCTGGGCAAACCGCTGCATCGGATGGATGAGGAGGCGCGGGCGGCGCTGCGGGCGCAGCACGTCGGTTTTGTATTTCAGTCGTTTATGCTGATCCCAACGCTCAACGCCCTGGAGAACGTCGAGCTGCCGGCGCTGCTGCGCGGCGCCAGCGATAGCCAGAGCCGGGGCGATGCCCGGGCGCTGCTCGAGCAACTGGGGCTTGGCAAACGCCTGCACCACCTGCCGGCGCAGCTCTCCGGCGGCGAACAGCAGCGGGTGGCGCTGGCCCGGGCCTTCAATGGGCGTCCGGCCATTCTGTTCGCCGATGAGCCCACCGGCAACCTCGATCGCCAGACCGGGGACAAAATTGCCGATCTGCTGTTCTCGCTTAATCGCGAACACGGCACCACCCTGATCCTCGTCACTCACGATCCGCTGCTGGCGGCGCGCTGCGACCGCCGTCTGCGCCTGGTGGATGGCCAGCTGCGGGAGGAAGCATGATCGCCCGCTGGTTCTGGCGCGAATGGCGCTCGCCGTCGCTGCTGATCGTCTGGCTGGCGTTAAGCCTCGCCGTGGCCTGCGTGCTGGCCCTGGGGTCGATAAGCGATCGAATGGAGAAAGGCCTCAGCCAGCAAAGCCGTGAGTTTATGGCGGGCGACCGGACGCTGCGCAGTTCGCGCGAGGTACCCGCTGAGTGGATCGCGCAAGCGCGGAAGTCAGGGCTGAGCGTCGGCGAACAGCTGAGCTTCGCCACCATGACCTTTGCGGGCGATACGCCGCAGCTGGCGGACGTCAAGGCAGTGGATGACCGCTATCCGCTGTATGGCACTCTCGAGACGCAGCCGCCGGGGCTGAAGCCCCGGGCGGGCAGCGTCCTGCTGGCGCCAAGGCTGATGGCGCTGCTGAACCTGAAAACCGGCGATACGATTGACGTTGGCGACGCCACGCTGCGCATTGCCGGGGAAGTGATTCAGGAGCCGGATGCGGGGTTTAACCCCTTCCAGATGGCGCCGCGGCTGATGATGAATATGGCCGACGTGGCAAAGACCGGCGCCGTGCAGCCCGGCAGTCGCGTCGCATGGCGATATAAGTTCGCCGGCGACGCTGAACAGCTGGCCCGTTATGAGCAGTGGCTGCTGCCGAAACTCGGCCCGGAGCATCGCTGGATTGGTCTTGAACAGGACGACAGCGCGCTGGGCAAATCCCTCGAACGCTCGCAGCAATTCCTGTTGTTATCCGCGCTGTTGACGCTGCTGCTGGCCGTCGCGGCGGTGGCCGTGGCGATGGGCCACTACTGCCGCAGCCGCTACGATCTGGTCGCCATACTCAAGACGCTGGGCGCCGGACGGGCGCAGCTGCGCAAGCTGATTGTCGGTCAGTGGCTGCTGCTGCTGGCGCTGTCGGTGATAACCGGCGGGGTGGCGGGGCTGGCGCTGGAGCGCCTGCTGCTGCTGGTGCTCAAACCGGTTCTGCCCGCCGCGCTCCCGCCGGCCAGCGGCTGGCCGTGGCTGTGGGCGGTGGGCGCGACCGGCGTGATTTCCCTGCTGGTGGGCCTGCGGCCGTATCGGCTGCTGCTGGCGACCCTGCCGCTGCGAGTGCTGCGCCAGGACGTGGTGGCCAGCGTCTGGCCGCTGAAGATCTGGATCCCGACGGTCAGCGCCGTGGTGGTGGGCCTGCTGGCGTGGCTGATGGGCGGCAGTCCGCTGCTGTGGTCAGTGCTGGCCGGGGCGGTAGTGCTGGCGCTGCTGTGCGGCCTGGTGGGCTGGGGATTGCTGTGGCTGCTCAAACGCCTGACGCTCAGAGCCTTGCCGCTGCGTCTGGCGGTGAATCGCCTGCTTCGCCAGCCGTGGTCGACCCTCAGCCAGCTGGCGGCGTTTTCCCTGTCGTTTATGCTGCTGGCGCTCCTGCTGGTGCTGCGCGGCGATCTGCTCGACCGCTGGCAGCAGCAGCTGCCCCCGGAGAGCCCGAACTACTTCCTGATCAATATCGCCCCTGAGCAGATAATGCCGGTGAAGACCTTCCTCGCCGAACATCAGACGCGGGCGGCGGAATTCTATCCGATCGTCCGGGCTCGTCTGACGCAGATCAACGGCCAGTCCACGGACGGGAATAAAGACGAAGCGCTGAATCGCGAGCTTAATCTCACCTGGAGCGAACAGCGTCCGGATCATAATCCGCTGGTGGCCGGCAGCTGGCCGCCGAAGCAGGGCGAGGTATCGATTGAGGAGGGGCTGGCGCAGCGATTGGGAGTGACAATCGGCGATACGGTGACCTTTACCGGCGATACGCAGGAGTTCAGCGCGAAGGTGAGCAGCGTGCGCAAAGTCGACTGGGAGAGCCTGCGGCCAAACTTCTTCTTTATTTTCCCCACCGGGGCGCTGGACGGGCAGCCGCAGAGCTGGCTCACCAGCTTCCGCTGGGATAATGGTCCTGCGATGTTGACCCAGCTGAACCGCGAGTTTCCCACCGTCAGTCTGCTGGATATTGGCGCTATCCTGCGTCAGGTCGGCCAGGTGCTCTCCCAGGTCAGCCGGGCGCTGGAGGTGATGGTAGGCCTGGTGACGGCCTGCGGCGTGCTGCTGTTGCTGGCGCAGGTGCAGGTCGGTATGCGTCAGCGTCATCAGGAACTGGTGGTCTGGCGCACGCTGGGGGCCGGGAAATCGCTGCTGCGCGCCACGCTGTGGGCGGAGTTTGCCCTGCTGGGGCTGGTCTCCGGCCTGGTGGCGGCGATAGGCGCCGAAGTGGCGCTGGCGATGCTGCAGACCAAAGTCTTTGATTTTCCCTGGGCGCCGGACTGGCGGCTGTGGGTGTTGCTGCCGCTGACGGGAGCGGTGTTGTTATCCCTGTGCGGCGGCGGGCTGGGGCTGCGTTTATTAAAAGGGAAAGCGCTATTCCGTCAGTTTAGCCAGTAAGAATATTACATGTTGATGATGCGCCGCCGTTTTTGGCGGCGCTTTTATTTTAAGCGCACAAATTGATAAACCATTGATTTTTAAGCGCACGAAACATTAAAAACCCAGCAACACGCTGTGCTGATTCGCGGTTAATATTCAACTGGAAAATATAAGGTTGCTTATTAATCAAGGAAAAACTATGGCACACACAATAAAAACGCTGGCGATCTCGATCGGCGCAGCATTAGCGTTAACGTCATTGGCTGCCCACGCGGAGATCACCTTACTAAAACAGGATCCGCAGGCGGGGGATCCGTTAAGCCGGCTTAACTTTACCGTCGGCGGAAGTATCCGCCCGCAGTTCAATATGATGACCGGCGACGGGGATAAAGGCTCCTATAAGCGCAACGGTTTTGACGGCGGCACCCGCTTTCGTTTCGCCGCGGACTACTATCTGTTCGATGATATTAGCTGGATCAGCTACTACGAGCTGGGGGTGAATATTCCGGCGCTGTTCGACTGGGATAATCACTACGCGGAAGGGGCGAACAATACCACCCGCCGCATGCTGTATACCGGCCTGAAAAGCGATACCTGGGGGACGTTAACCTACGGTCAGCAAAACAGTATTTACTATGATGTGGTCGGGGTGAAAACCGATATCTGGGACTACGATATGATTGCCCAGGCGCCGGGCAACGGTATTAACGGCGATTATGATGGTTCTTATCGTTCACGTAATATGCTGAAATATAAGAAAACCGTTGGCGATGTCGATCTTTACGGCTCCTATCTGTTCGAAGACAGCGAATACCTGCCGGGTAATGGTCTGCGCTATAAACGTAAAGGCGGCGGTTCTATTGGCGCGGACTACCACATCATGAAGGATCTGACCTGGGGGACCGCGTGGAACTACACCCGCGCCGAAATGCGCGACCCGTCAAGTTCCGACAGCAAAACCTATGACCAGAACATCGTCGGTACCGCGCTGAGCTGGACCCCGGATAACTGGACTTTCTCCTTCGGCGGCGGCTGGTATCAGAACTTCCTCACTACCAAAAAAACCGATGTCCATAATTACTTCGCCGGCGACGCCTGGGGGATTGAATATTTTGCGGGCTATAAATTCCCGATCAATCAATATGCCATTAAATCTATTCAGCCGTACTTTATGGGCGACCGTCTGGAATATGTAAACGGCCGTAACTACCAGCGTATTGATAACGGTCTGGGGATCAGCTTCCAGCTGGATTATGGTTTCCGCGTTGACTACGAGCACGTGTTTACCTCCAGCACCGACAACCTGGGCGATATGAACCTGGTGCGTCTGCGCTACGACTTCTAAGCGGTAACCATTCCCCGGTGACGCTGCGCTTACCGGGGCTACAGGTTCACCGCCGTCTGCGGACCCGTAGCCCGGCTAAGGCGTTTACGCCGCAAGCCGGGACAAGAGAGGGTGTGATTACTCCGCCAGCCAGGCAGCGACCTCCTGCCAGTTGCCGCGAAAAATAATCTTCCCGGCTTTTTTCCCCAACTGATAGCGATACATCGGGTCGTAGTATTCTTCCAGCAGCGGCACCAGCCAGGCGAAGTGCGCCTCGGTGCTGGCGGTGCGCTGCTGCTGCGCCAGCGCCTCATCGAGGCGTTCAGTGAGCTGAGCAAAACGCTGCAGTCCCAGGCGACGGCGGATGGCGAACAGGCCGTGATGCAGATACTCGCCATATGCCTGCCAGCCTTTCTCTTCGCCATAGGCGGCGATAAAGTCGCGATACATGCGATCGAAATACTCCTCGCGCAGCCGTTCGAGGCGAACGTCAAACGGATCTTCCACCACCGCCAGCGGCGATTGCGCCATGCGGATGCGCAGGCACTCCGGCAGATGGTTGGCGCCGATCATGTGGCCTTCATCTTCCAGCACCCAGCGCGTATGCTGTTCGGCTTTTTTGAGCAGGCTAACCGCCAAATGGTTTTCAAAGGTGGCCTGCGGATGCTGCGGCTGTAGCGTGCGGCCAAACGAAGAGCCGCGGTGGTGGGCATGGCCTTCCAGATCGATACCGTCCGGGCGCGAGCAAACCAGCTGGGTTTTGCCGTTGCCGGTGCAGCCGCCAATCAGCACGATCGGTCGCTGTACCAGCGCGTCGGTGGCCTGGATCGCCGCCTGGCGCAGCGCTTTATGGCCGCCGACGATCAGGGGGTAATCCACACCAGCTTCTTTCAGCCACTGCTGGACGATATGCGAGCGCTGGCCGCCGCGAGCGCAGCACAGGAAACCGTGCGGGTAACGGGCGCACGCTTCCAGCCAGGCCTGGATCCGGCTGGCGCGCAGGTCGCCCTGGACCAGCTTATGGCCGAGCGCCAGCGCCGCTTCCGGCCCCTGGCGCTTGTAGCAGGTGCCGACCGCGGCGCGTTCTTCATCATTCATCAGCGGCAGGTTGATCGCCGCCGGCATCGCGCTTTGGCTAAACTCCACCGGGGCGCGCACGTCAATCAGTGGCGTATCGCTGGCGAGAATGGCGCGATAATCCGTCCCATTGGTCATGGGGTATCCTCTGAAGTCAAAACAGAAATGGGCTTTACAGCAAGGGGGGATTGTACGCGCCTCAAGGTGTGCCGGGGAAGGGGATAGATCAAATCCCCGGCACGAAGGGCTTAGCTGAGCTGCGCCTGCGCCCAGACGATACCGCTGGCGTATTCCGCTGGCAGCAGCGGCTTCAACGCTTCCAGCGTCGCGCTCAGACGGTCTGTATCGCTGTCGGTCAGGTTCAGGTGGCCGACTTTACGACCCGGGCGCACCTCTTTATCGTACCAGTGCAGGTGGACCAGCGGCAGCTTCAGCCAGTCGTAATTGAGATCGGTGCCGATCAGGTTGATCATCACCGACGGGCTGTTAACCACCGGCGGCGGCAGCGGCAGGCCGGTAATCGCTCGCAGATGCAGCTCAAACTGGCTGATGGAGGCGCCATTTTGCGTCCAGTGGCCGCTGTTGTGTACGCGCGGCGCCAGCTCGTTGATCAGCAGCCCCTCGGCGGTGACGAAGCACTCCATCGCCATCACGCCGACGTAGTTCAGCTCGTTCATGATCGCCGTCAGCATGCTTTCCGCTTGCTCCTGCTGGCGGGCATTGGCCTGCGGGAAGGCGACGCTGGCGCGCAGAATACCGTCCTGATGCAGGTTGCGGGTCAGCGGGTAGAAGACGGTGCTGCCGTCCTGGGCGCGGGCGCCTACCAGCGACACTTCCCCGGAGAAGTTAATCCCCTGCTCGACGATGCACTCGCCGTAGTTATCGTCCGGTAGCTGATCGATCTCGTTTTCCCGCAGACGCCACTGGCCGCGGCCGTCGTAGCCGCCGACGCGACGCTTAACGATCGCCAGTTCGCCAAGGCGGGCAAACACCGCCGGCCACTCGCTTTTATCTGCCAGCAGCTGCCACGGGGCAGTGGCGAGGCCCAGCTTATCGAACAGCTGCTTTTGCGTCAGGCGATCGGCGATAATCGGGAAGACGTCGCGGTTGACGAACGCCGGGTGGCGGGCCAGCTCGCGGGTGAGGGCGGTTTCCGGCCAGCGTTCAATTTCTGCGGTGATGACGCTCTGCTGGAACGGCACCGCTTCCGGATCGGCTTCCAGCCCCACCGGCCAGACGGCGATACCCAGCGGCTCGCCGGCCTGGCGCAGCATACGGCCTAACTGGCCGTTACCGAGCACGCATACCTGTTTCATGCCGCACCCCGCGGGTCCGGGTTATCCAGCACTTCATCGGTTTGCGCCTGACGCCAGGCGCTCAGGCGCTGGTGGAGTTCAGCATCATGCTGGGCGAGGATCTGCGCGGCGAGCAGACCGGCGTTTGCAGCCCCGGCTTTGCCGATGGCCAGGGTACCGACCGGAATACCGCGCGGCATCTGCACAATGGAGTAGAGGCTGTCGACACCGCTTAAGGCCGCGCTCTGAACCGGTACGCCGAGCACCGGCACCAGGGTTTTCGCCGCAATCATGCCCGGCAGATGCGCCGCGCCGCCTGCCCCTGCAATAATCACCTGATAACCGTGGCTTTCGGCGCTTTCAGCGAAGCTGAACAGCTTATCGGGCGTGCGATGGGCGGAGACCACTTCGACATGGTACGGAACGTTCAGGGCATCAAGGATTTCTGCGGTAAACTGCATGGTAGCCCAGTCGCTTTTGGACCCCATCACGATGGCGATACGCGCCGAATTATTGCGGGAAGACATGCGTCTTAAAACTCCTGTGGGTGTGTTTCACACTGCTTTAGAGGCCACAGAGAATAGCATGAACTGCCGGCAAGGAAAACGGTTGCGTGTGCATGGTTAGCCGTCTTTTGTCTCGCTCTGCGATGACGGCGATCGCGGCTTATCGACACTTCTCTCATTCATGATACAGGTGATAAGCAGCACGAGCCCCCAGGGGAGCATCAGGGTGCCCATCATCAGTAAAAAGATCTGTACTGACCGGCTCTCGTGAGGGCGGGTGCAGAGCAAATAAATGGCATAGAAATAGATGGCCCACGCCAGAAGGGCGCACCAGACAAACGTCAGCGTGTTGCCGAGAGTGACGCCGATTAAGGCGATATAACTTATCCCTAACGGATTGAGGAGCGCGATGATCATTCCCCAGATCAGCGGCTGGCTCCACTTTTTCCTGTTCATGCTCGTTCCTTGAGAGTGATGTCGAGGAAGACTAGCATGCGGAATGCCGGGAGGCGCATACCTCCGCCCGGGCAAAAGGCGGTTTCGGAATTATGCTCGCGCAGGAATTAGAACGGAAAGTGGATCAGTTCGACGTCGTCCGGCGTCACCTTGACCATCGATCCTTCGCTGTGCCAGGCGCCAAGCACCACGCGCCATGCGGGCTGGCCGTTGGCCATCAGGTCATGGACCGCCGGGCGATGGGTATGGCCGTGGATCAGCCACTGCACGTGATGCCGCTCCATCGCGTCAACCACCGCCTGCGGATTCACATCCATAATTTCCATTGATTTGCTGCTGTTGGCGGCTTTGCTGTCGGCGCGCATGCGGGCGGCAATACGGCGGCGGATAAACAGCGGCAGGGCCAGGAACAGGCGCTGGATCCACGGGATGTGGACTTTCGCGCGAAACGCCAGATAGCCCGGGTCATCGGTGCACAGCGTGTCGCCATGCATAATCAAGACTTCACGGCCATAGAGGTCCAGTCGCTCTTCTTCGGCGAGCAGGATCATCCCGCTCTGGCGGGCGAAGCGCTGGCCGACGAGAAAATCGCGGTTGCCGTGAATGAAGTAGCAGGGCACGCCGGCGTCGACGACGGCTTTGATTGCCGTAGCGATTTGCTGATGCAACGGGTTCGGATCGTCATCGCCGATCCATGCCTCGAACAGATCGCCAAGGATATACAGGGCGTCCGCCTGACGGGCTTCCCCCTGTAAAAAACGCAGAAAACCGGCGGTGATCGCCGGTTCTTCTGTTTGCAGGTGCAAATCTGCAATAAAAAGTGTCGCCACGAATTACTCGCTGACGGTGACGCTTTTGATGATCACATCGTCTTTCGGCACATCCTGGTGCATGCCGCTGCGGCCGGTGGCAACCGCTTTGATTTTGTCAACCACGTCCATGCCTTCAACCACTTCCGCGAAGACGCAGTAGCCCCAGCCCTGCAGGCTTTCGCCGGAGAAGTTCAGGAAGTCGTTGTCAACCACGTTGATGAAGAACTGCGCGGTTGCAGAGTGCGGCGCCTGAGTACGGGCCATCGCCAGCGTGCCGCGGGTGTTTTTCAGACCGTTGTTCGCTTCGTTCTGAATCGGAGATTTGGTCGCTTTTTGTTTCATGCCAGGTTCAAAACCGCCGCCCTGAATCATGAAGCCGTTGATAACACGGTGGAAAATGGTGTTGTCGTAGAAACCTTCGCGGCAGTAGTCCAGGAAGTTTTTAACTGTTTCCGGCGCTTTGTCGTCAAACGTTTTGATTACGATATCGCCATGATTGGTGTGGAAAGTAACCATTTTTGCATCCTGTTCCGATGAGTGTGGTGCCAGCACCCGGTGTCGGGTGAGATATAGGGGGGTGTTATAGCATAACCGCGGGGGTCGATGCACCTTGCAATGTGTGCTGCGTCCTGTGTGAATTATGGGTATTATAGAGGCTTCATTACCCACACACGTCTACACGGAATCTTCGATGTTAAAAATTTTTAATACACTGACGCGCCAGAAAGAGGAATTTAAACCTATCCATGCCGGGGAAGTCGGCATGTACGTGTGTGGTATTACCGTTTACGATCTCTGTCACATCGGCCATGGGCGTACCTTCGTCTCCTTTGACGTTGTGGCGCGTTATCTGCGTTTTCTCGGCTATAAGCTGAAGTACGTGCGCAATATCACCGATATCGATGACAAAATCATTAAGCGCGCTAATGAAAACGGTGAAAGCTTTGTCGCGCTGGTCGATCGGATGATCGCCGAAATGCACAAGGATTTTGACGCCCTGAATATTTTGCGTCCCGACAGCGAGCCGCGCGCGACGCATCATATTGCGGAAATCATCGAGATTACCGAGCAGCTGATCGCCAAAGGCCATGCCTATGTGGCGGATAACGGCGACGTGATGTTCGATGTGCCGACGGACCCGAACTACGGTTTGCTGTCGCGTCAGGATCTCGATCAGCTGCAGGCGGGGGCGCGCGTCGACGTGGTTGACGTCAAGCGTAACCCGATGGACTTCGTTCTGTGGAAGATGTCGAAAGAGGGCGAGCCAAGCTGGCCGTCGCCGTGGGGCGCGGGCCGTCCGGGCTGGCATATCGAGTGCTCGGCGATGAACTGCAAACAGCTGGGCAACCATTTTGACATCCACGGCGGCGGTTCCGATCTGATGTTCCCGCATCACGAAAACGAAATCGCTCAGTCCACCTGCGCCCATGACGGCGAGTACGTTAACTACTGGATGCACTCCGGCATGGTGATGGTCGACCGCGAGAAGATGTCGAAATCGCTGGGCAACTTCTTTACCGTCCGCGACGTGCTGAAGTATTACGATGCGGAGACCATTCGCTACTTCCTGATGTCCGGCCACTATCGCAGCCAGCTGAACTACAGCGAAGAGAACCTCAAGCAGGCGCGCTCGGCGCTGGAGCGTCTGTACACCGCGCTGCGCGGGACGGACAAATCCGTCGACGCGGCGGGCGGCGAAGCCTTCGAAGCACGCTTTATCGAGGCGATGGACGATGACTTCAACACCCCGGAAGCCTACTCGGTGCTGTTCGATATGGCGCGCGAAGTGAACCGTCTGAAAACTGAGGACGCGGCCGCGGCGAACGCCATGGCGGCCCACCTGCGTAAGCTTGCGTCGGTGCTGGGGCTGCTGGAGCAGGAGCCGGACGCCTTCCTGCAGAGCGGCGCGCAGGCTGACGACGCGGAAGTAGCGGAAATTGAATCGCTTATCCAGCAGCGTCTGGACGCGCGTAAAGCGAAAGACTGGGCGGCGGCGGATGCGGCGCGCGATCGTCTTAACGAGATGGGGATCGTGCTGGAAGATGGCCCGCAGGGCACCACCTGGCGCCGGAAGTAAGTCATAAAAAAACGCCCGCTTAAGCGGGCGTTTTCCTTTTCGCGGTCAGGCCGTGACGGTTACGCTCTGGCCTTCAAAGCTCACCGTCTGACCGGCGACGATTTTGCAGCGTTTGCGGGTTTCCACCGCGCCGTCGACTTTTACCAGCCCGTCGGCGATGGCAATCTTCGCCTGGGCGCCGCTTTCGCTCCAGCCTTCCAGCTTCAGCAGATCGCACAGCTCAACGTGCGGGTGTTTTCCTAAGGAAAATGTCGCCATCTCAGGCCTCCTCAACGTCGTGGTACTCTTCGCACGCCTGCAGCGTGTTCTGAATCAGGGTGGCGACGGTCATCGGGCCAACGCCGCCGGGAACCGGGGTGATGTAGGATGCGCGTTCAGCGGCATCTTCATACACCACGTCGCCGACCACTTTGCCGCTTTCCAGACGGTTAATGCCGACATCGACCACAATCGCCCCTTCTTTGATCCATTCGCCAGGAATAAAGCCCGGTTTACCCACCGCGACGATCAGCAGGTCGGCGTTTTCGACATGATGGCGCAGGTTTTTGGTAAAGCGGTGGGTGACGGTGGTGGTGCAGCCGGCCAGCAGCAGCTCCATGCTCATCGGGCGGCCGACGATATTGGACGCGCCAATGACCACCGCATTCAGGCCGTAGGTGTCGATATTGTAGCGCTCCAGCAGCGTCACGATACCGCGCGGGGTGCACGGACGCAGGCGCGGCGCCCGCTGGCACAGGCGGCCAACGTTGTAAGGATGGAAGCCATCGACGTCTTTATCCGGCGCGATGCGCTCGAGAACTTTGACGTTATCGATCCCTGCCGGCAGGGGCAGCTGAACCAGAATACCGTCGATGGTCTTATCGGCATTCAGGGTGTCGATAAGCTCCAGCAGCTCGGCTTCGCTGGTGGTTTCCGGGAGATCGTAAGAGCGGGAGACGAAGCCCACTTCTTCACATGCTTTGCGCTTGCTGCCGACATAAATCTGCGAGGCCGGGTTGCTGCCGACCAGCACGACGGCCAGCCCAGGGGCGCGTTTTCCGGCCGCAACGCGAGCCTTCACTTTTTCCGCAACCTCAGAGCGTACCTGCTGCGCAATCGTTTTACCGTCAATAATTTTTGCTGCCATCAGAGAGAGGATTCCATCTGTATCTTTACGAAAGGGGGATGAGGATATTTTGTCAGAAGCCGGCCTCGCTGTCAGTCCTCGTTTGCTGTTTTATCCTGTCTGGGGCAAATTTAGCCAGTTTTTGACCCTTTTCATTGCATGGTTATTGGTGCGTTGCGCCTGGCCACTCAGTCGATTTACTGGCGTAAGAGCCCCGGTGGTATGCTTCTTGTACAGTTGGCGGAGGATATTTCGCCAGCGTCGTATAAGCCCCGCAGTTTCCTGGCAAAATGGATTGACTCAACCGACGTGGACCGTATAATTCCAGGCGTTTCACTCCGCGAAGCACTCGCTTCTCAGGGCGCCCTTAGCTCAGCTGGATAGAGCAACGGCCTTCTAAGCCGTAGGTCACAGGTTCGAATCCTGTAGGGCGTGCCATTTTGAATCAAAACGTTATACCAATCTTCATCCAGACTATTTTCCTCTCTGTGTCGTCTTTGTGTCGCTGGCGGCAAAAATGGCGTCATTGTCTTGGAGCTAGCGTCTCACACGTTACTATCCTGGATAGCGATTTTTCCGTAATCTGGTCGCCTTATTGATTAATTTCATTTTCTGAAAAATATTTCCTCTGCATTAAAATGTGTGCAGGCAAATAATAAACAGGCTAACACTCTTCATAACTTTAATTTATGCTACCGGGGCTAGGTATCGCATTTTAAGCTGGCGCGAATGACAGTTGCTAAAGATCAATATTCAATGCTTTTTGAAAGCATACCCTCGATGTTCATCTTCGACCTGGAAAGATCCAAATGAACATCAAATTCGTCACCATCTCCGTATTCGCTGTTGTGTTTGTCTTTGCATCAGATATTTCTATCGCCAAATCGAATTCCTTAAGCGATGATCAGGTCAGGCAAAGAATTATTGATGACTCTGTCGCATCCTACCCCGGCACCTGTGCCTGTCCCTTCAATACCGCGCGGAACGGCAGCTCGTGCGGTGGCCGCAGTGCCTGGAGCAAAGCGGGTGGGTATTCACCCATTTGCTACAAGAAAGAGATAACAAAGGAGATGGTGAAGGCGTGGCGACAAGAGAATCAATGATAATAATCACTATCTGCACCAGGTGATTACTTACACTGGAATAGTCGTTGAAATAATATTAAATTTATTTCGAATACGGCAGGCCATTTTCAGTGAGCACTGTTCTGTTAGAGGGGGCAGAGGCCACGGCGTATATTCTTTACCCTTGTGATATTTGACCCCAGCTAATCTATTTCCCCTCCCTGACAGATTAAGTGCCCCGTATCCTGTTACGCAGAGCACGGGGTTACTCACACATAAGACACTTCCTCTTCTCACGACAAAACCGGTTCGGCGTGTTGTGTATGGGGACAGTCCCCATCACCGCAATCTGATAACAAAAAGTTTAATTTTTTTCCCCGCCGCGCTGACTATAGTTAGGGCACTTTCACTTGCCCAAAAGGTCACGATTATGAAATTAGTTATCGCCTCCGTAATTTCCCTGCTCAGCTTCAGCGCGCTGGCGGCGCCAGAGGGCACGCTCAGCGTACACATTCTTAATCAGCAAACCGGGCTCCCTTCGCCGGGGGTGCAGATTGAGCTGGATAAGCAGCAAGGGGACAGCTGGCAGCATATCGCCACCGGCAAAACGGATGCCGATGGGCGGATTAAATCGCTCTATCCGCAGGCGGAAAATATGGAGCCGGGGGTGTATAAAGTGACATTTAAAACCGGTGACTATTTTAAAAGCCAAAACATGAATACGTTCTTCCCGGTGGTTCCGGTTATTTTCAATGTCACAAAGCAAAATCAAAAACTGCATATCCCGCTGCTGCTCAGTCAGTACGGATACTCTACCTACCGCGGCAGCTGATAACCCAGGCCGTTATCCAGCCAACGCCTGCGCGTCTCCCGCAGGCGTCACCCTTTCCCTGCACAACGACGCCCACGCCTAACGCTTGGTCTCTTTCTCTTTAAAATGGTTAACGGCTTCGTCGTACATCGCCAGCAGGCCGGAAATATCGCCTTCATATTGCGGCACGCGCTGGGCGCGAACGAGCTCAATTATCAGCGCATAGGCTGCTTCTTCCGGGGCCGCATGTGGGTTGATCAGTCCAGACATATCACCTCCTTAACAGTGGGCCTTTAGCCTACCCCTCGCCGGGAAACCGCAACAGCCTGATATGCGACCAGTACTTCTTGTATGACTCTGCTGAAACTTCAGAGGCGAAGACCACGGCGGAAATCCATTGAATGAGGCGTTATCCAGGCCACTGGCGTGTCGGTTAGCGCTGCGTCTATACCGGCAGCAGGCTCATCATCAGCCAGGCGATAGCGATGCAGATGAGGGTCATCGACAGCACAAAATTCATGGTAGCTCCTCTTCATCCTTTCTTTACTCAGCGTAAATTTTGACAGCGCTGATCGCCTTTATCCTTGGCGATTTGTGCCGCTATCCAGCGGTGGGGTGGGGAAAGACGGCCTGTTTCCCCGGGAAGGCCAGCAAAATATCCTCTTTGTCAGCGTTATAGTGATGACATCAATGAATAAGCTGCATCACATTGGTTATGTTGGTCTTTCCGCCTGAAGAATGACTTCAGGTCGCTGATAAGCTGCTGGGGGAACTGACAGGATGAGCACCACACCGTTAACGCTTTCTATTGCCGGGCAACCGACGCCCATCACCCTGCCGCAGGTGCCGGGAAGCCGGGGCCATGTGGGGGTCGACATACGCGAGCTGAATCAGTCCGGATTCTGCAGCTACGACCCCGGCTTCGCCAACACCGCCGGATGCAAGTCGGCGATCTCGTGGATCGATACGGAAAACAGCGTGCTGCTGCACCGCGGCTATCCGGTGGACCAGCTGGCCCGCCAGTGTGATTTTCTCGAGGTGGCGTACATCATGCTGCGGGGCGACGCGCCGGATGAGGCCAGCTATCAAACGTTTCGCGAAACCATCACCCGCCATACCCTGGTGCATGAGCAGATAGCCCGCATGTGCAGCGGCTTTCGTCGCGATTCGCACCCGATGGCGCTGATGTGCGCCCTGGTGGGGGCGCTGGCGGCGTTCTATCATGATGTCCTGGATGTGGAAAATCCGGAGCACCGGGCGCTGGCCGCCACGCGGCTGCTGTCGAAAATGCCCACTATCGCCGCCATGAGCTACAAGTACACCATTGAACAACCCGCCGCGTATCCGCGCAACGATCTCTCCTATGCCGGCAATTTCCTGCAGATGCTGTTTGCTATCCCGGCCGAGAAGTACGTCCTCAATCCGGTCATCGAACAGGCGATGAACCAGATCCTGGTCCTGCATGCCGATCACGGGCAGTGCGCCTCCACCACCACGGTGCGCGCGGCGGGCTCCTCCGGGGCGAACTTATTCGCCTGCGTCGCCGCCGGGCTAGCGTCGCTGTGGGGACCGATGCACGGCGGCGCCAATGAGTCGAGCATGCGGATGCTGGAAGAGATTGAAAGCGTCGATCAGGTTCCGGCGTTTCTGCGTCAGGCAAAACGCGACCCGCAGGCATTTCGCCGCCTCGGTTTTGGCAACTCACGCTACCGTCACCGCGACCCGCGCGCCGATATCCTGCGTGAAACCAGCCATCGGGTACTGGCGGAGGTAGGAATGTCCGACCGTCTGCTGCAGGTGGCGATGGCCCTTGAGGATGTGGCGCTGACCGACCCCTACTTTGTGGAAAATGGCCTGTCCCCGAGCGTGGATTTTTATACCGCGGTGATCCTCAAGGCGATGAATCTGCCTTCGTCGATGTTTGCGGTGGTCACCGCGGTCGGACGGACGGTCGGCTGGGTGGCGCACTGGAACGAGATGCACCAGGCGCCGCTGACCATCTACCGGCCACGGCAGATTTATGTTGGCGAGGACTATCGGGATTACGTCTCACGGCGCGGCGAGCCGTCTGCTAACCCAAGGTAATGCCTTACGGGCAGGAGGCGCGCGGCGTCTTCCTGCCCTGGCGGCATGTCACTCAGAGGTGCCGGGAGAGCAGGTAGTGCTCAACGGCGGTATATTCGGTGAGTCGGGTATACAGCGTTAGCAAGGCGCTTATAAATGCGTTAACCTCACCGACCTGCGGCCCGGCGGTGGTGAGTAACGGCTGCAGCGTAGCCCTTAGCTGTTCCAGGTCGGGCTTCAGCACATAGGGAATATGTAGCGTGCAGAGCAGGGCCTCGGCCTGATGAAAATCGTGGCGAGACGGGAGCGTCTCGTCGGCGTTAAGCCAGCTCAGGATCATCAGCATGAGGCGATCTTTAGCGTAGAGATACGATTTCATGGCCAGTCTCCTGTCGATAGTGGCGCAATACCATTCCCTGAACTTTAGTGACCAATTCCACGTTATTTTTTACCGCCAGCTTGCTGAGCACGCGTGAACGATAATAGTAGACCCGTTTGATCGTGAGCTGCATGGTGCTGGCCACGTGGCACAACGGCATCCCCCCCATCAGCAGGCTGATTAAAAAGGTCTCCTTACGGGTCAGGTTATAGCTGTCCGGGATCGCGATATAAAGTTTGTTGGCCGGCGGGGGTGACCGTAGCGGCCAGCGGGCCAGCGCCGCGCTGAGCCCGGCAAAGCAGGTAATAAACTCCGCGTCGACCACGATGGCCAGGCTGCTTTCCAGTTCGCTCAGCGTGTAGCCAGGCCTGGTAAAAAGAAAGATACGGAGCAGGGGATTAAATGCTTTAAGGCTCAGTGCGACCTGCAGCACTTCGATGCTGGCGCGGCTGTAATCGATCAGGATGGTGCTTAACCGGGCACCGGCATCGGTCGAAAAAAACGTATAAAACATCTCACTCTGCCCGCTAAATGGGTAACAAATCAATTCTTTAATATCCAGAGGCTTGCTGTGGGGCTCATTAATATACGCCTTCAGCGCAATATTAAAATATTCTGAATCCGTAATGCAGATCAACATAAAGACCTCCTGGCATAAATACAGCTGTGCATGCTGTCCTGCTTGATTCGACAATTTACTGTAGGTATTAAAGATCAAAAATAACATACTCCCTGTGGTGTGAATCCAGGGGGGAGGGTGCAGGAGGATAACGGCGATAATGAGGGTGAGATAGGTAGATCGCATTTTTTAGATGTTTTTCATGAAATAAAAAACAAAAATTACTCTTATTTTTCATGTAGTTATTTTTTATTTGTGTTTTTTGTTTTTATTTATTCGCATGGGTTTAAGACTATTCTATAAAAATAAGAAACTGTCCTGGTGGTGAGTTTGAATAATAAATGACGAAATGAGTAGGATGTCAGTGCAGGGAAGGGGTGAAAAGATAACCGGCTAATCCAATGGACTGAGTATTAATAAATTGTACGTAGAAAGTACGCCAGGGGGATTTCCTGAACGATCCTGCCATAAGCGTGGTGATAAGGAGTGATTATGAAAAAATATAGCAAAGGAATGGCATCTTTCGTCGCGATGATGATGCTTTCTCCGGTAGCGGCGCAGGCTGCTGATGGCAAAGTCACCTTTAATGGTGAAGTCATCGAAAATACCTGTACGGTAGTGAATAAAGACAAGACGGTGACTCTGCCGACGGTCCAGCGTTCGGCGCTCAGCAGCGCGGGCGAGACGGCGGGCGTCGTTCCCTTCACCATCGATCTGATGAGCTGTACCCCGGGATCCGATGTCTCGGTGTACTTCGAGAAGGATCAATTCGTTTCCACGGAGGGGCGACTAAAAAACACTCTGTCTGACGGCACGGAAGCAGAAAATGTCGATGTGGAGCTGCTGAACACCCGGTTTACGGCGATTAACCTCGCGGAGAGCCCGACGATTGCTGTGGACGGCACCGTTGCCCGCCCTTCGGTGATCCCGGTGGCGGTCGCTGAGCAGGATGGTTCCGCTTCGCTGCCTTTCTACGCCCGCTACTATGCGACCGACGCCGCTACGGCTGGAAAAGTCGCGACCTACGTCAACTTTACGGTGGTCTATCCGTAAACCCAGTCCACGGCCCCGGTCAGGGGCCGTTTATCCACCCGGCAAGGAGGAGGTGAATATGCGGCGTATGGTTCTGGCATGGCTGCTTTCCAGCATTTTACCCTCGGCGGACGCCAGCATGGTTATTGACGGCACACGGATCGTTTTTCCCGGCGACAAAAAAGAGATCGCGGTCAGGGCCACCAATGTGGGGGAGACGCCGTCGCTGACCCAGGTCTGGGTCGACGATGGCCGCGTGCAAAATCGACCGGAAAAAGATTCGGCGCCGTTTATTGTGCTGCCGCCGATTGTGCGCATTGAGCCGGGAAAAGGCCAAAGCTGGCGCTTGGTGTTCAACGGCAGCCGTCTGCCCCAGGATCGGGAATCGCTATTCTGGTTCAATCTGCTGGACATCCCGCCTGAGCCGAAAAACGGCAAGGCAATCAATTATCTGCAGCTCGCGATACGGTCGCGCATCAAGCTGTTTTACCGCCCGGCAGGCGTGGCGGCGGACAAAATAGCGCCGGACAAAGCGCTGAGCTGGGCGCTGGCTCCCGCAGGCGGTGGTCTGCGGGTGAGTAATGCCTCATCGCGCTATATCACCATCGATAGCATCACCCTTAACGGACAAAAACAGTCCGCTGGCATGGTCGCCCCTTTTTCCTCGCTGGTTATCACGCCTAAAGGGGCCGCGCTGCACATGCTGCCAGCGAGATTCAGCTTCACCACCATCAATGATTACGGCGCGGTAGTGAATCATAATTATCCTCAGTAAGGACATTATTATGAAACTCAGGGAGATCAAGTTTGGGTTAATGCTCCTCCTCCCCTGGCAAGAGGCATGGGCGGCAGAAGCGTTTAGTTTTAACCGTGCCCATTTGCACGGCGCCGCGCCGGTTGATCTCCAGAAATATCAATACGGTAATCCACTGCACCCCGGACAGTATCGCAGCCTCCTCTCGGTGAATGGTCGGGACATGGCGGAAGAGACGTTTGTTATCCAGGAATACGATGGCCAGCTCGAGCCCTGCATCTCGCCCTCGCTGTTCGACGCCCTGCAGCTGAAGGACGCCCAATGGCCGGCGGCGGCCACCTGCCTGCGCTTTGCGCAAATTGATAAGGCGATTGCCTGGGAGTATGACAGCGGAGAAAATGTCCTGCGGGTGAATATGCCCCAGGCGCTGCTGCAATCCCCTTATCGCGGGGCGGTGAATCTGAAGAAGGTAGACAGCGGCGTGCCCGCCGCGGTGCTGCGCTATCAGGCCAACAGCTATCAGAGCATCGTCGACGGGGATAGCAGCAGCCATCATTACCTCGGCCTGGATGCCAGCCTGCGCGCCTTTGGCTGGCGGTTACATCACCAGTCCAGCTACCAGGCTCAGGCCGTGGATAAGCATTGGGATAGCATCGCCACCTGGGCAGAGAGAAGTCTGGTGAACTGGGCTTCCACCTTACGGCTGGGTCAGGGGTGGACCGACGGGACCTTCTTTGACAGCGTCAGTTTTATCGGCGGCAGACTGGCCACCGATGTCCGCATGCTGCCGGGCTCCCGTCGCGGCTTTGCGCCGTCGATAAGCGGGGTGGCGCGCACTAATGCTCGCGTGACGGTCACCCAGAACGGTGCCCTGTTGTACGAGGCAACGGTTCCGCCGGGTAAGTTCACCTTCGACGATCTCTATCCCACCAACGCCGGCGGCGATTTACAGGTGACGATCCATGAGGCGGACGGCAGTCAGGACACCTTTACCGTGCCTTACGCTGTGCTACCTGGTCTGGTGCGGGCCGGCGCCGTCTATTATGACCTGTCGCTGGGCTATCTGGATGAGAACGGGATCGCCGGGCGGCCGGGATTTGGCGAAGCAACGGTGCAGTACGGCTTCAATGATTATGTCAGCGGCTACACCGGGGCCAACGCGACGACGGATTATTACTCGACGCTGGTCGGCAGCGCCTTCAACACTTACTGGGGGGCGCTGGCGGTCGATCTTTCTCGTTCTGCGGCCAGGGGCAGGGAACGTGGCTGGCAGGAGGGCTATCGCTGGCGGGTGTCCGCATCAAAATCCTTCTCCTCTGACACGCGAATGCTGGTGTCGATGAGCCACAGCAACGACGGCAACTATCGATCCATTCGCGATGCCGCCTGGGAGCATGACAGTCATCCCAATGACTGGCGGGAGATGACGCGCTACAGCGCGACATTGTCCCAGCAGGCAGGTAGCGGCAGTCTGTCGTTTAACGGAATATGGAGTGAGGACGTCCGCCACCACCGCTGGCGCTCCTATCAGCTGGGGTACGCCAATCGTTATGGTCGGCTCAATTACTATCTGTACGCCCAGCAGAGTCAGGATATTCATCACCGCAATAATCAGGTGGTGGGGGCTTCTTTCTCGCTGACGTTCGGCCCGGCGGGCAGCCTGACCACCCGCTTTAACCACGATAAGAACTACGGCAGCCAGCTGCAGTCCAGCTATACCGGCAGCGCTGGCGCTAAAAACGCCTTCAGCTACGGCCTGACAGCCAGCTACGACATGCCGCGGCAGAACCCGCATGAAGCCAGCGTGGGGGCCAACGGCAATCTGCGGACGGATTATGCGTACCTGAATGCCAGCGCCAGCGCGGGTCGACATCAGCAGCAGTATTCGCTGGGGGCATCGGGTGCCCTGGTGGCGCATCAGGGCGGAATGACCGCCACCCCCGAGCTGGGTGAGACCTTTGCGATTGTGGAAGCGCCCGGCGCGGCGGGGGCCAGGGTGGCGAACCGCCTCGGACAGCCGATTAATCGCCAGGGTTTCACGATTATCCCTTACCTCGATCCCTTTACCGATAACTGGCTCGATCTCGATCCGCAGGGCATGAACGACCATGTGGAGATCGTTTCCAGCAGCACGACGGTGGTGCCCGATTCGGGCGCTGCGGTGAAGGTAAAATTTGTCACGCGCACCGGCTACCCGTGGTTTGCCCACGTCACGCTGTCCGATGGCGCGGCGCCGCCACTGGGCGCAGAAGTATTAGACGACAGCGACCGGGCGATTGGCGCTGTCGGTCAGGGCGGGCTGCTGTATGCCCGGGTGCCGCAGGTCCGCGGTAGCGTCTCGGTAGTCTGGGGGGAACGCAGCGGGCAGCGCTGCCGGTTGGACTATGCCATCCACGGCGAGGCGGCGCAGCAGGATAGCAGCGGTACGTCGCACCAGGTCTGCCGTCCGGGATTAAAGGAGAAATAATATGAAAAAAATCATCGCATCAGGGGGAGCCCTCTTACTGGCCTGGGGCTATTGCGCCTCGCCGTCGGCGGCGTGCCAGATGGTGAGTGGTAAAACTATCGAGTATTCGGTCAACGTCAGCCAGGCCAGTATCAACCTTGACGTCAGCAATCGCCCCGTCGGCTCCCTGCTGTACAGTTACGGCGGAATGATAATCACCAATAATGAGCGCTGGGAGATCGCCTGCAGCGGCAGCGAGCCCGGCGGGTTTCAGAGCATTGGCGGGTCCCGGGTCGGCCCGGCGGGAAACGGCAAGCCGGGGGATATCTATAGCATCGATCGCCTGCCGGGCATCGGCTACAGCTTTCAGATGGGGGAACAGGATGGCATTAATTTCGATCCCCTGTTCACGGCCTGGCCTTCCGCGCCGGTATTTTCCGGCCAGCGCGCATTTCAGGCGGAAAATAAAAAACCGACCATCTATTTCTGGCGTATTGCCGACAACGGCGGCCTGCCGCCACCAGGCGAGTATTGTCTTAACGATTACCTCGGCGATATTTTTCTGGGCGGCGTGCAGGCGATGCGTTTTAGCGTCAGCGGGCTCTGTATCCATATCAAATCGCCCACCTGCAAGATTACAGACGACAGTAAAAATATTAACGTCTTCCTCGGGCGGCATAATAAAACGGCGTTTACCGGACTCAACAGCACTACCGCCCCCATCCCCTTTAACATCAACCTGACGGAGTGTGAAAATGTCGGCAGCGTGTTTATGCAGTTTAACGCGACGGCGGACAGCGCCATGGCAGCCAACGAGGTGATTAAAATCGATGACCAACCTGAAGGCGCATCCGGGCTTGGCGTGCAGATCCTCACCGCCGGCGGCGCGCTGGTGCCGCTAAACCAGGTGAGCCAGATCTGGGCCGGAAGCAAGGGTAGCCAGACGAATTACCGTTTTGCCTATCAGGCCCGTTATATCCAGACCCAACCATTGGTGACAGCGGGCGAGGCGAACGCCAGCGCGACCTTCGTGGTGACCTATAACTGATCGGCCTGACGGCGCGGCGCCGTCAGGCATGCGCCAGTAAAGGAAACATCAACTTCCTGTCTTTAAACAGGTTTTCCTTGTGGTCATAGACAAAGAGGATATCTTCCCCCTCAATCTTCTCGTACTCGCCGAGCCGGTCTTCATTGGGGGTAAAACCGAGGATGGCCTGGTAAACATGGTCATCGGCCAGCTCGTTGACCAGCGTCGACAGGCTTTTGCCCGTGTCGCAGAACAGGTCAAAGCAGATCAGCACCGGGCCGTTTTGCATGGCGATAACCACCGCCTCATTTTTTGCCGAATAGTAAACGAAATGCTTCATAAAGGCGGAGCAGTAAAACATCAGCAGGCCAAAGTTGTGCTCCACCCGCAGCGGTGAGAACGGGTTGGATTTTTCATAGTAATGGCGGAGCAGGGCGACATCGTCCGCGCGGTCCATATCCAGCTTGCGAAAATCACCGGCGCGCGGAGAGACCGGCATAATATATTGATGCTCTTCGCTGCGGGTGAAACCAAATTTGGGGTAAAAATCCACCGTGGTGGGATTGGCAAATAAAAAGAAGGCGTCTGCCTCCTGCTGCCAGTCCTGCAGGATGTGATGGATAAGCTGACCGGCTAATCCCTTATTACGATGGTCCGGTTCGGTCATCACGGTGCCAATCTGAATATAACGCCGGGGTTCGCCCTGCCAGCGCAGATCGATGATGTTGGCCGAGGCGTTAGCGATAATTTTATTACGTTCGACAAAGGCGTAGGGGATATAGGCGTCAGTCCAGTAACCTTGTTGATACCACTCTTCAAAAGACAGGTCGAAAGTCTTAACGGCAAGGTCAATGAAGCTTTTTCTTAATGTGTTATTTTCTCTGACTTGCTTCACTAATTGATAATTCATTGTCATAGTTCCTTCTCACTATGGCTTCTGAAAGCGACGACGTCGGCAAAGGCACTTGCGTCGAATGAGCGCTGTAAACGTAGCATATCTGGGAAAAGGATCCGCATTGGCGATGCTTAACCTTTGCCCGAGTCACAAATAACCGCATGCTGGCCATGTTAGACCGGGCGAAACGGCCTGTTTGCGTTGGCTATCGCCATAATAAAGCGTGAGTAAAAAAGCATTGAGCGAGAGGCTGAGGATAAGGCACTGGCGATTTTATCGGCAATCGGCCGCGTCGTAGAGGTTAGGTTTATTTATTTATGCACAAATCAGGAAATTTTACGCTAAGTGTCTAATACGAGAGTAACCCCAGCGCAAGGGCTGAAATTATCATGGAATCGGCTTATAATAACGCGCTTTGTGACTGAGTATTACCGCACGAATTGGAAAAATATAACCTGCAGGATCCGCTACTTTATTTCGCGGTTTTTGCTCAGCTATTATTGAGTGAATTAACAGGATTACTATGTCAAATTTACCCAAATTTTCCCGCGCGCTATTGCACCCGCGTTACTGGCTATTATGGCTGGGAATTGGCTTGTTATGGCTGCTGGTGCAATTACCGTATCCGGTGATCTACCGACTGGGCACGGCGCTCGGGCGGCTGGCAATGCGGGTGATGAAAAGTCGCGCGCGGATTGCCAGACGTAATCTGGAACTCTGTTTTCCCGCGATGAGCGTCGCCGAGCGTGAGGCGCTGCTGGTGAAAAACTTTGAATCGTTGGGCATGGGGCTGATGGAGACCGGCATGGCCTGGTTCTGGCCGACGCACCGGGTGGCGCGCTGGACCGAGACCAGCGGCGTGAACGAGGTGGTCGACCTCCTCGAACAAAAGCAGGGCATCTTACTGATCGGCATTCATTTTCTCACCCTCGAGATGGGGGCGCGGATGTATGGCATGTTTACCCCGGGCATCGGCGTCTACCGGCCCAATGATAACCCGCTGATTGACTGGCTGCAGACCTGGGGACGCTTGCGCTCGAACAAGACCATGCTGGATCGAAAAAATCTGAAAGGGATGGTCAGGGCGCTAAAAGAGGGGGAGATCCTCTGGTACGCGCCGGATCATGATTACGGCCCGGCCAGCAGCGTTTTTGCGCCGCTGTTTGCCGTCGAGCAGGCGGCGACCACCACCGGCACCTGGATGCTGGCGAAAATGTCCGGGGCGACGATTGTGCCGTTTGTTCCCCGACGCAAGCCCAACGGTAGGGGATATGAATTGATCTCCCTGACGCCGGAGCGCACGCCGCCGCTGGCAAGCGCCGAGGCGACGGCGGCGTGGATGAACCAGATTATCGAACAGTGCATCCTGATGGCGCCCGAGCAATATATGTGGCTGCACCGGCGTTTTAAGACCCGCCCGGAAGGGGTGCCGCCGCGTTACTAAACGCTGCGGCCGAAAAATCAGCGCATCGGTAGCATGCTTAGTAAATCGCCGTCTATACTGAAAGGGCCTGACTGAAGGCCTATTCCAAGGAGATTTTAGGATGAAAAAAGTGATAGTCGCGTTAGCCCTTTCAGCCGTTGCATTTGGCGCCTCCGCCGCGCAGTTGATCACCAAAGAAGAAGTGAAACACTTCAAACTGACCAAGGTCGGACCGATCTCGGTGGGGCCGTCCGGCGGTGAGTTCTCTTCGCCCTCCGATCTGCACGATCAGCTCTCTAAGCTGGCCGATGAGAAAGGCGGAAAGTACTACGTGATTACTGCTGCGCGTGAGCATGGCCCTAACTTTGAAGCCACAGCGGAAGTGTATAAATAATCGATTGTGCCGCTGCCGTAACGGCACGCCACTGACTGAGCCTGGAGCGCGTTACGCCTCCGGGCTTATTTTTTTTCCGCCGCCCGCGTTCCACCGGCTAAGCGACAGCGAAAACGCATTTTTATCGCTATATATAGTTTTGATGATCACGATGTTAATGAAATATTGCTTTTTATTGTCGCTAAAAGGCGAATTCCAGCCTAATGCCTGAGGGAGTGACCCCTGGCAAAAATAGGTAGGACAAATGTGTTATCATCGCGCCTTTCCCTTTTTGTCTGGGGCTTTCTTGTATGCTACAACCTGTTGTTCGCGTCGGTGAATGGCTGGTAACCCCCTCTGTAAACCAAATCAGCAGGAAGGGGCGCCAGCTTACCCTTGAACCGCGTTTAATCGACCTCCTGGTCTTTTTTGCTCGCCATCCGGGGGAAGTGCTTAGCCGGGACGAGCTTATCGAAAACGTCTGGACCCGGAACGTTGTGACCAGCCACGTCGTCACGCAGAGTATTTCCGAACTGCGCAAGTCGCTCAAAGACGGCGACGACGTTAGCCTTGAGTACATCGCGACGGTACCCAAACGGGGGTATAAGCTCACGGTGCCGGTGATCTGGTGCACCGAAGAGGGGGAGGAACTCGCCCCGCAGATGGAGGCGCTGACGCCTTCGCCATCGGTCGCCGCTCCCGCGCCGCCGGCCGCCGGTGCGCCGCCGGACGCGCCCATCTCCACCGCCGATCCCGCCGCGCCAGCTCCCGCGCCGACAGGTGCCAGCGCGCCGTCAGTGCGTAAACGGCTCACCACCGCCCTGGTGTGGGGGCTGTTTCTGCTGGCGCTGGGCACCTGCGTGGCGCTGGTGGCGCTGTCGAGCATGGAATCGCGGCCGCCGGTCAACAAGGCGCGCCTGCTACTCAACCCGCGCGATATCGATATCCACCTGGTCAATGGTAACTCCTGCACCAACTGGTCTTCGCAGCACTCCTACGCGGTCGGCCTGGCCAGCCTGATCACCACCTCGCTGAACACCTTCTCGACCTTTATGGTGCATGACAAAACAGACTACAACATCAATGAGCCGAGCAGTTCCGGTAAAACGCTGACCATTGAATTCGTCAATCAGCGCCACTACCGGGCGCAGCAATGCTTTATGTCGGTCCAGCTGGTGGATAACGCCGACAGCTCGACGATGCTCGATAAGCGCTACTTTGTGACCAATGACAACCAGCTCACCATCCAGAACGATCTGATGAACAGCCTGTCGGACGCGCTGGCGCAGCCGTGGCCGGCGCGAATGCAGGCGATGCTCAGGCAATATCAGCCCTCGCAAAGCGTGGCGTTAACCTATTTCTACCAGTCGCATCAGCTGTTAATGAAGGGCGATGTTGATTCATTAAGCAAGGCCAGCAGCCTGCTGGATGATGTGATTAAGCGGGCGCCTGATTTTATTTACGCGTATGCCGAAAAAACGCTGGTAGATGTATTACGCCATTCGCAACAGCCGCTGGATGATAAACAGCTGGCAGCCCTTTACAGCGAAGTTGAGCGGGTAGGGGAGATGCCGGGTATAAAAGATATGGCGATTTATTATCAAATAAACGCAGTGGATTTGCTGGGAAAGGGAAAAGTTGACGAAGCGAACACAGCGATTAACCATGCGATCGATTTAGAGATGTCGTGGCTGAATTATGTGCTGTTAGGCAAAGTCTATGAGATGAAAGGTGAGAACCGACTGGCAGCGGATTCTTACATTACGGCGTTTAATTTACGACCCGGTGGAGATACATTGTACTGGATTGAAAACGGAGTTTTCCAGACGTCGGTCAACCGGGTTGTTCCGTATCTCGATAATTTCCTCTCTTCAGAATAAGTAAACCCTCATCATGTGAAAGGTTTTTGGCATGGTGAGGTTAAATTTATGTTTCTCATGAAGCCTCCTGTTGTTATTTATATTTAGCATTGAGGAGGCTTTGAATAACAGTTCAGCAACACATCGCATCTCATCTAAGTTCATGTAAAACAACAATGTTTATCTTTTTCTGACACCCTGTTGTCATGTTTATATGTTAAGCGAAAAAGGTCAAAATATCATTTGTCTGATGTTTGTTGTTATTTCACTTTATCTTTAGGACTTATCTCGTACAAATCAGTAATCTTGTTGGCAGTTGGTCGGGTCAATTAATGGTTCTGTATCATGATCTGTACCTCCCAAATAAACTTAGGAGAAAAACAACCATGAGTTCTGCCAAGAAGATCGGGCTATTTGCCTGTACCGGTGTCGTCGCCGGTAATATGATGGGGAGCGGTATTGCATTATTACCTGCGAACCTGGCCAGCATCGGTGGTATTGCCATTTGGGGCTGGGTAATTTCAATTATTGGTGCGATGTCTCTGGCTTATGTTTATGCCCGACTGGCCACTAAAAACCCGCAGCAGGGTGGTCCCATTGCTTACGCAGGGGAAATATCTCCGGCATTCGGTTTCCAGACCGGTGTACTTTATTATCACGCAAACTGGATTGGTAACCTGGCTATCGGGATTACCGCAGTTTCTTATCTGTCTACGTTCTTCCCTATTTTAAATAACCCGGTGCCAGCAGGGATTGCCTGTATTGCCATCGTGTGGATCTTTACTTTCGTTAATATGCTCGGCGGGACCTGGGTCAGCCGTCTGACCACCATTGGTCTGGTGCTGGTGCTTATTCCGGTAGTCATGACCGCGGTCGTCGGCTGGCACTGGTTTGATGTCGCTACCTATCAGGCGAACTGGAACACCTCCAGCACCACCGATAGCCACGCGGTCATCAAAAGTATCCTGCTCTGCCTGTGGGCCTTCGTTGGCGTAGAATCCGCCGCCGTGAGTACCGGGATGGTGAAAAACCCGAAACGTACCGTGCCGCTGGCCACCATGCTGGGTACCGCGATGGCCGGTATCGTCTACATCGCCGCGACTCAGGTTATCGCGGGTATGTATCCTGCTTCTCAGATGGCAGCGTCCGGTGCGCCGTTCGCGATTAGCGCCTCCACCATCCTCGGCGGCTGGGCTGCGCCGATGGTATCCGCTTTCACCGCCTTCGCCTGCCTGACTTCTCTGGGCTCGTGGATGATGCTGGTTGGCCAGGCGGGTGTGCGTGCCGCCAACGATGGCAACTTCCCGAAAGTGTATGGCGAAGTCGATAGCAACGGTATCCCGAAAAAAGGCCTGCTGCTGGCCGCGGTGAAAATGACCGCGCTGATGGTGCTGATTACCCTGATGAACTCCGCCGGTGGTAAAGCTTCTGACCTGTTCGGCGAACTGACCGGTATCGCAGTACTGCTGACCATGCTGCCTTACTTCTACTCCTGTGTTGACCTGATTCGTTTCGAAGGCATCAACATCCGTAACTTCGTCAGCCTGATTTGTTCGGTACTGGGTTGCGTGTTCTGCTTCATCGCGCTGATGGGCGCAAGCTCCTTCGAACTGGCCGGCACCTTTATCGTTAGCCTGATTATCCTGATGTTCTACGGTCGCAAAATGCACCAGCGCCAGAGCAACGCATCGGATAGCAACAGTCCCGCTAACGCGCACTAATCAGTAACCCTTTTTCCTGAGGCTCCTTCCATCACCTGTCATAGCGCGACGGGAGGGGCTTTCTACATCTGGAGATTTGACTATGAACGTTATTGCAATCATGAATCACATGGGGGTTTACTTCAAAGAAGAACCCATCCGTGAACTGCATCGTGCTCTCGAACGCCTGGACTTCCGCATTGTCTACCCGAACGACCGTGACGACTTATTAAAACTGATCGAAAACAACTCTCGTCTGTGCGGCGTGATCTTCGACTGGGATAAATACAATCTCGAGCTGTGCGAAGAAATCAGCAAAATGAACGAGTACATGCCGCTGTATGCGTTCGCTAACACCTACTCCACGCTGGACGTTAGTCTGAACGATCTGCGCATGCAGGTTCGCTTCTTCGAATATGCGCTGGGCGCTGCGGAAGATATCGCGAACAAAATCAAACAGAACACTGACGAATACATCGACACCATTCTGCCGCCGCTGACCAAAGCGCTGTTCAAATATGTGCGTGAAGGCAAATACACCTTCTGTACCCCGGGCCACATGGGCGGTACCGCCTTCCAGAAAAGCCCGGTAGGCAGCATCTTCTACGATTTCTTTGGCTCCAACACTATGAAATCCGATATCTCGATTTCAGTTTCTGAGCTCGGTTCCCTGCTGGACCACAGCGGCCCGCACAAAGAAGCGGAAGAGTATATCGCTCGCGTATTTAACGCCGAACGCAGCTACATGGTGACCAACGGCACCTCGACCGCCAACAAAATCGTCGGTATGTACTCCGCGCCGGCCGGCAGCACCGTGCTGATTGACCGTAACTGCCACAAATCGCTGACCCATCTGATGATGATGAGCGACATTACGCCGATCTACTTCCGTCCGACCCGTAACGCCTACGGCATCCTCGGCGGTATCCCGCAGAGCGAATTCCAGCACGCGACTATCGCCAAGCGTGTGAAAGAGACGCCGAACGCGACCTGGCCGGTACACGCCGTTATCACCAACTCGACTTACGATGGTCTGCTGTACAACACTGACTTCATCAAGAAAACCCTGGATGTGAAATCCATCCACTTTGACTCCGCATGGGTGCCTTACACCAACTTCTCGCCGATCTATGAAGGCAAATGCGGGATGAGCGGCGGCCGCGTCGAAGGGAAAGTGATTTACGAAACCCAGTCCACGCACAAACTGCTGGCGGCGTTCTCTCAGGCATCGATGATCCACGTGAAAGGCGATGTTAACGAAGAGACCTTTAACGAAGCCTACATGATGCACACCACCACCTCCCCGCACTACGGGATCGTGGCGTCCACCGAAACCGCGGCGGCGATGATGAAAGGCAACGCCGGTAAGCGCCTGATCGACGGCTCTATCGAACGTTCCATCAAGTTCCGTAAAGAGATCAAACGTCTGAAAGGCGAATCTGACGGCTGGTTCTTCGACGTATGGCAGCCGGAACATATCGACGGTCCTGAATGCTGGCCGCTGCGCTCCGACAGCGCATGGCACGGTTTCAAAAACATCGACAACGAGCACATGTATCTCGACCCGATCAAAGTCACTCTGCTGACCCCGGGGATGAAGAAAGACGGCACCATGGATGAGTTCGGTATTCCGGCCAGCATCGTGGCGAAGTATCTCGACGAACACGGCATCGTGGTGGAGAAAACCGGTCCGTACAACCTGCTGTTCCTGTTCAGCATCGGTATCGACAAAACCAAAGCGCTGAGCCTGCTGCGTGCGCTGACCGACTTCAAACGCGCGTTCGACCTGAACCTGCGGGTGAAAAACATGCTGCCGTCGCTGTACCGTGAAGATCCTGAATTCTATGAAAACATGCGTATTCAGGACCTGGCGCAGAACATTCACAAACTGGTTGAGCATCACAACCTGCCGGACCTGATGTTCCGCGCGTTTGAAGTGCTGCCATCCATGGTGATGACCCCGTATGCCGCGTTCCAGAAAGAGCTGCACGGTCAGACGGAAGAAGTGTACCTCGAAGAGATGGTCGGCCGCGTCAACGCCAACATGATCCTGCCGTATCCTCCGGGAGTGCCGCTGGTGATGCCGGGTGAAATGATCACCGAAGAGAGCCGTCCGGTGCTGGAGTTCCTGCAGATGCTGTGCGAAATCGGCGCCCACTATCCGGGCTTCGAAACCGATATCCACGGCGCCTATCGTCAGGCGGATGGTCGTTACACCGTTAAAGTGCTGAAAGAAGAGAATAACAAGTAATAGACGCACACCAGGGAAGTGGCTTGCCACTTCCCTTTTTCACGCTGCAAGGAGAACACATGAAAACACCCTCACAGCCGCGCGCGATTTACTACATCGTTGCGATCCAGATCTGGGAGTACTTCAGCTTTTACGGCATGCGCGCCTTACTCATCCTCTACCTCACCCACCAGCTTGGCTTCGACGACAGCCACGCCATCAGCCTGTTCAGCGCTTACGCCTCTCTGGTTTACGTTACCCCTATTCTTGGCGGCTGGCTTGCCGACCGCCTGCTCGGCAACCGCACGGCGGTGATTGCCGGGGCGCTGTTGATGACCCTCGGCCACGTGGTGCTGGGCGTTGAGTCGACCTCCGCATGGAGCCTGTACGTCGCGCTGGCGATCATTATCTGCGGCTACGGCCTGTTCAAATCCAATATCAGCTGCCTGCTTGGCGAACTTTACGCCCACGACGATCCGCGTCGCGACGGCGGCTTCTCGCTGCTGTACGCCGCCGGCAACGTCGGCTCCATCGCCGCGCCCATCGCCTGCGGGCTGGCGGCCCAGTGGTACGGCTGGCATATCGGCTTCGCCCTGGCGGGGATCGGGATGTTCATCGGCCTGATGATTTTCTTAAGCGGCAGCCGCCACTTCCGGCATACCCGCGGCGTCGATAAACCGGCGCTGCGGGCGGTGAAATTCGTGCTGCCGACCTGGGGCTGGCTGCTGGTGATGCTCTGCCTGGCGCCGGTGTTCTTCACGCTGCTGCTGCAAAACAACTGGTCCGGCTATCTGCTGGCGGTCGTCTGCCTGTTCGCCGCCCAGATGGTGGCGCGGATCATGATCAAAGCCCCGGAGCATCGTCGCGCGCTGTGGCAGATTGTCCTGCTGATGCTTGCCGGGACGCTGTTCTGGGTGCTGGCGCAGCAGGGGGGAAGCTCGATTAGCCTGTTTATCGATCACTTTGTTAACCGCCGCCTGCTGAACTGGGACGTGCCGACGGCGCTGTTCCAGTCGGTTAACGCGGTGGCGGTGATGGCGGCCGGCGTGGCGCTGGCGTGGCTGATGCGCCCGGAAGGCAGCGCTCGTTCGGTGCTGCGCGTCTGGTTGAAATTCGCTTTTGGCCTGCTGCTGATGGGCGGCGGCTTTATGCTGCTGGCGTTCAACGCCCGCCACGGCGCCGCTGAGGGTCAGGCCTCGATGGGCATGATGGTCGCTGGACTGGCGATGATGGGCTTTGCCGAACTGTTTATCGACCCGGTCGCGATGGCGCAAATCACCCGCCTGAACATGCCCGGCGTCACCGGGGTATTGACCGGTATTTATATGCTGGCCACCGGCGCGGTGGCCAACTGGCTGGCGGGCGTGGTCGCCCAGCAGACCACTGAATCGCAAATCAGCGATACGGCGATTGCCGCCTATCAGCATTTCTTCTCGCAGATGGGGGAATGGACCCTCGGCTGCGTGGCGGTGATGGTGGTTATCGCCTTTGCCGCAGCCTGTAGCGTCGGCAAACGCCGCGCGGCGGCTGGCGAGCTTCCCGGCGGCGGCGCCTGACGCGCGTCCCGGCTGCGGCGTAACCGCCTCCGCCGGGCTATCGGCCAGCGCCAATTATCGCCCCGGTACGCGCAGCGCGACCGGGGCATTCCATCCACAGCGGAGCGCAAAGCCGCTCCTGCACAGCGTAGTGAGCAGAAGGAGGATATTCTGGCAGGCGCGGAAGCCAACGATAAAAAATACCGTTAGTGAAGGCATAGCTGAGTGAGATCAGCTTGAAGAGAAGCCAGATTCGTTACTCTTGTTCTTCGGTGTAAAGCCGGAGACAGGCCGCGCGGAAGGGTGACCTGGTTCAATTTATCGAAGCTAGTTTGAAAGCAAGGTTATGAGGAACCCATATGTCTGAACAACAAGCACAAGGTGCCGATGAGGCCATTGACCTTAATAATGAACTGAAAACTCGTCGCGAAAAACTGGCTGCGCTGCGTGAGCAGGGCGTAGCTTTCCCCAACGATTTCCGTCGCGATCATACCTCTGACCAATTGCACGCTGAATTCGATGCGAAGGATAACGATGAACTCGCTTCCCTGAACGTTGAAGTTGCGGTGGCCGGCCGGATGATGACCCGCCGCGTGATGGGCAAAGCCTCCTTCGTCACCCTCCAGGACGTCGGCGGCCGTATCCAGCTGTACGTGGCCCGCGATGACCTGCCGGAAGGCGTCTACAACGAACAGTTTAAGAAATGGGACCTTGGCGACATCATCGCCGCCCGCGGCAAGCTGTTCAAAACGCAAACCGGCGAACTCTCCATCCACTGCACCGAGCTGCGCCTGCTGACCAAAGCCCTGCGCCCGCTGCCGGATAAATTCCACGGCCTGCAGGATCAGGAAGTCCGCTATCGCCAGCGCTATCTGGATCTGATCGCTAACGAAGAGTCGCGCCATACGTTCCGCATCCGCTCGCAGATCCTCGCGACCATGCGTCAGTTCATGGTAGCCCGTGGCTTTATGGAAGTGGAAACCCCGATGATGCAGGTGATCCCCGGCGGCGCTTCCGCCCGTCCGTTTATCACGCATCACAACGCGCTGGATCTCGATATGTACCTGCGCATCGCGCCGGAACTGTATCTGAAACGTCTGGTGGTCGGCGGCTTCGAACGCGTGTTTGAAATCAACCGTAACTTCCGCAACGAAGGGATCTCGGTACGCCATAACCCAGAGTTCACCATGATGGAACTGTACATGGCGTACGCGGACTACAAAGACCTGATCGAACTGACCGAGTCGCTGTTCCGCACCCTGGCGCAGACGGTGCTGGGCAAAACCGAGGTGCCATATGGCGACCAGGTGTTTGACTTCGGCAAGCCGTTTGAAAAACTGACCATGCGCGAGGCGATCAAAAAACATCGTCCGGAAACCAACATGGCGGATCTGGATAACTTCGACGCGGCGAAAGCGCTGGCGGAATCTCTCGGTATTCAGGTAGAGAAAAGCTGGGGTCTTGGGCGCATCGTCACCGAAATCTTCGACGAAGTGGCGGAAGCGCACCTCATCCAGCCGACCTTCATCACCGAATACCCGGCGGAAGTCTCCCCGCTGGCGCGCCGTAACGACGTCAACCCGGAAATCACCGACCGCTTCGAGTTCTTCATCGGCGGCCGCGAAATCGGTAACGGTTTCAGCGAGCTGAACGACGCCGAAGACCAGGCGCAGCGTTTCCAGGATCAGGTTAACGCCAAAGCGGCGGGCGATGACGAAGCGATGTTCTATGACGAAGACTACGTCACCGCGCTGGAGTACGGTCTGCCGCCGACCGCCGGTCTGGGCATCGGTATCGACCGGATGGTGATGCTGTTTACCAACAGCCACACCATCCGCGACGTGATCCTCTTCCCGGCGATGCGTCCGCAGAAGTAAACCGTTGCACTCCCTCCCGGCCTGCGCCGGGAGGTTCTTCCTGCATTATCCCCATCCTGTCGGCAGGGCAATGTTATTACAGGACTTTTTGCAACGTGCCGCGCTGGCTGCCGTTTGCCCATACGCCGTTAAAGGCGTCGTTCAGCGTAAAGGCTGAGCTTTTCACCCGGAACGTCAATTTACCCTGGCTGGCTTTCGCCTCCTCGACCAGATGACCATGGGTTTTCACCGTTTTAGCGGTGATGGTAATCTCATCAATTTTATTGCCATAGTCAGTATATACATACCAGGTGCCCACCCAGGGGCCGAAGCCGCTGCTGGCCTGATGCGCGGCGGCGGCATTCTCGGCTTTGGTTTTATGAATATCGCAGGTGGTCCCGTCGGTCATCTGCGTGCAACCGGAGCGTTCAAGCTGTTCCCGGTATTTCGCGCTAATGGCGTGGGCCGGCGCGGCGGCGACCAGCGCCAGGGTGAGGGTGGTGAAAAGCCAGGTCTTATTCATCTTATTGTTTCTCATCGCGATAGCGGCGCGCATTGTCATAAAGGTTGATATACATTGTTGCATTCTCCAGGGGCGTCCGAATAAATATAACCGCAGCCATTCCTGATAAATAACGAGCAGAAAGGAGAAGGGTTATTTATTTGTAAAAACATCATTACCCTGAGCTTATTTATCACCGTACCTTCCCGCTGCATGTCATATTATTGCAGAGAGAATGTTAAGTAATTGATGTTTTAAAAGGGACTATTTGTCACTTACGCAAATAACAGCAGGCCAGGCCTGGGCGCAGGGCTAAAGCCCGCGCCGCTGCGGTGTTGAGATTTTTTCATATTGCTATCATCATATTTCGAATGAAAGGGATAACCTCTGAAGCGGGTTATTAAGCCAGTAATTTTTATCTGCAAAATAAGCCTGCGGCAAGCATTATTTCCATTTATTTTTCAGGGCTACTCGCGCCAGCGGATATTTCGTCCGCGGCAATGATGGATTTCCATCATTTCTCCGTTTTCATCGCTGGTCGTCGCCTGCTTATAGTGACGGCACACCAGACGACTGGCTGAAAAGGAGATAAACATGGCGACAGAGTACCTGCAGTGGGGCATTAGCCCCCTGTGCTGGACCAACGATGTGCTGGAGGATTTAGGCGGCGATATCCCTCTCGACACGTGTCTGCGCGAGGCGCGGGAGGCGGGGTTTCAGGGAATTGAGTTAGGGCGGAAGTTTCCCCGCCAGGCGGAGACATTGGGGCCTCTGCTGGCGGCGGCTGACCTGCGCCTGGCGTCCGGCTGGTACAGCGGCTTGCTGGCCGACCGCAGCGTGGAAGCGGAGCTGGAGGCGGTGCGGGGCCACGCGCAGCTCCTGCAGCAGCTCGGCGCCAGGGTAATGGTCTATGGCGAGTGCGGGCAACTGCCCGGTGAAACGCCGCTTGATGAGCCGATCTCGCTCTCGCCGCCGTTAAGCCGCGTCAGCCTGACGACGTATTGCCATAAGCTAAATACCTTTGCCGACCTGCTGCTGCGCGACTACGGCCTCCGGCTGGCCTATCACCACCATCTGATGATGCTGGTGGAGCACGACGACGAGCTGGAGCGGTTTTTGTCCCAGACCCATGACAATGTCGGGCTGGCGTTTGATACCGGACACGCCTTCGTCGCCGGGGTCGATATCCCGCGCGTGCTGGAGAAATATGGCCACCGTATCCGCCATCTGCATCTGAAAGACGTCCGTCCGCAGGTGCTGGGGCGCCTGTATCGCGAAAACCTGAGCTTTAACGAGGCGGTGCGCGCCGGGCTGTTTACCATCCCTGGCGACGGCTGCATCGACTATGCGCCGATCCTCGACTTTGCCCGGGACAGCGACTACCGCGGCTGGCTGATTATCGAAGCCGAGCAGGACCCGGCGATGGCGCCGCCGTTTGCCACCGCCCGCCGCGCCTTCGCCTGGCTGGCGCACCACTTTTCGTCCCCGTCATCATCAGAGGAGCACGCATCATGAGCGCGCGGTTAAATATTGGTCTTATCGGCTCCGGTTTTATGGGCCAGGCGCACGCCGACGCTTACCGTCGCGCGGCCATGTTCTATCCCGATCTGCCGAAGCGCCCCTATCTTTACGCGCTGGCGGATCAGGATCAGACGCTGGCTGAACGTCATGCGGTGAAGCTGGGGGCGGAGAAAGCTTACGGTGACTGGCGCGAACTGGTGAACGATCCGCTGGTGGACGTGGTGGATATTACCTCGCCGAACCATCTGCACTACACGATGGCGATGGCGGCGATCGCGGCGGGTAAACATGTCTATTGCGAGAAACCGCTGGCGGTTAACGAGCAGCAGGCGCAGGAGATGGCGCAGGCGGCCCGGCGCGCGGGGGTGAAGACCATGGTGGCCTTTAACAACATTAAAACCCCGGCGGCGCTGCTGGCAAAGCAGCTTATCGCCCGGGGCGATATTGGCGAACCGGTACGCTTTCGCGGCACCTTTGATCAGGGGTTTTATAACGACCCGAACCTGCCCTGGTCCTGGCGCTGCTCGAAAACCCTCGGCGGCAGCGGGGCGCTTGGCGACCTCGGCGCCCATACCCTGTCCGTCGCCCAGTTTTTGATGGGCGGGATCCGTGAAGTGACCGCCAGCGCGCAAACCTGCCTGCGCCAGCGTCCGGTGCCACAGACCGATGCCGGGTATGCCAGCCGGGTCGCGGCCGATGCCGAGTGGCGGGAAGTGGAAAATGACGATCAGGTTCAGTGCCTGGTCAATTTCGACAGCGGCGCCGCGGGGGTGATTGAGGCCTCGCGCATCGCCGCCGGGCGCATCTTCGGCGTGTTCTGGGAGGTCTCCGGCACCGAAGGCACGCTGTATATGGACGGGGAGCGCTTTAACGAACTGCAGGTGTATCGCTTCCGCGATGACAAACACGACCGCGGCTTTAAAACGCTGTATGCCGGGAGTCAGATCCCGGCCTATGCCGGCTTCTTCGGCTTCGATTTTGGCGGCGGCGGGCTGGGCTATTTTGACGTCAAGGTGATGGAAGTGCATGACCTGGTGCAGGGGATTTGTGGGGACGACGACTGCTATCCCAGCTTTGAATTTGGTTTACAGAATCAGCGCGTGCTGTCGGCGATTGAAGCCTCGATGATCAGCCGTCGCTGGGTTAACGTGGTTAAGGATTAAGGAGCCGCTATGTTTCCCTCACAATTACCGACCCCGCGCCGCCCGGCGGCGCAGAGCATTCCCTCCCTGCGCTGGGGCATCATCGGTCCGGGCTGGATCGCCGAGCGCTTTGTGCACGCATTGAAAACCCAGAGCCGGCAGCAGGTGGTGGCCGTTGCCTCCCGCAGCCAGGCGAAGGCCGACCGGGTAGCCGCGGAATGGGGGATCCCCCAGGCTTACGGCCGGGTCGAGGAGATGCTGGCGCGTCCGGATATTGATGCGGTCTATATTGCGACGCCGCACAACCATCACTTTCCCGACGGCATGCAGGCGCTGAAGGCGGGCAAACATGTGCTGATAGAGAAGCCCTTCGCGCTCAACCTCGGCGAAGGAGGTGAACTGCAGGCCGAAGCCGCCCGCCAGGGGAAGCTGGCGCTGGAGGCGATGTGGTGCGATTACGCGCCGAAGTATGATGTGATCCGCCAGCTGCTGGAGGATGGGGTACTCGGCGACCTGCATACCCTGCTGGCCGATCACGGCGAGTATTTCACTACCGATCACCGCATCTTTAATGCCGACCTCGCCGGCGGGCCGATGATGGATCTCGGCAGCTATTTGACCTCGTTTGCGCTGATGGTGGGCGGCATGCCGCAGGAGATTGTCGCCCGCGGCCACGCGACGGCGGAGGGGCTTAACGGCCAGACGTCAATGCTGTTCAGCTGGCGGAACGGGATGCAGGGGCTGTTAAACACGACGTTGTTCAGCAACACGCCGGGCGGGGCGGTGGTGGCCGGACGCCAGGCGACCCTGACGATCGACGGTCAGTTTTACGCCCCCGGCGGGTTCACGCTCGCCGCCAGCCAGGGCGGGCAGGCGCTGCGCTGGGAAGAGCCGCGCAATCGCTACGACCAGCTGTTCTGGCAGGCGGAGCATTTTGCCTGGTGTGTCGGTCAGGGGCTGCGGGACTCGCCGCTGCGGCCGCTTAGTCAGGTGCTGCAGAATCTGCAGGTGATGGATGAGGTGCGGCGCCAGGTGGGCGCGGTGTTTAACGAAGAACGTTAAGAGGCCGGCCGGGCTTTGGTTTTGCAGACAGCGCGAGCGTGCACGCCATTGCCCGGCACCGGGACGCGCACGGTACCGGATATCTGCTGCCCGGCGGCGCGGCGCTTGCGCAGGCCTGGGATGTCACTGCAACTGTGTGATATGGATGGTTATCATGCCCGTAGGCCGGGCAAGGCGT
>NZ_JBEAHA010000011.1:0-252185 GCF_040061975.1 Klebsiella sp. GG_Kp146 | reverse complement strand
ACCCGGCGGCTTGCTTGCCGTTGTTCCGTGTCAGTGGAGGCGCATTATAGGGAGTAATTCTGAGGTGACAAGGGGAAATGCAAAAAAACTTTTCAACCGTCTCTTTTTTCAACAATGCGGCGAGGAATGTCGCAAAAAACCGCCGTTTTGCTGTTTTAACCGACGAAACGGGGCGCCTGGTGGCATACTGTTAGTGTAGAAAAAAGAAAGGAACGGCATTTATGTCTTTAAGCGCACAGCAACTGGCGGCACAAAAGAACATCTCCTGGGTACTGGCCGAGAAGCTCGCCCAAAAGATACTGACTGGCGAATATCAGCCGGAAAGCATTCTTCCCGGCGAAATGGAGTTAGGGGAGCAGTTCGGCGTGAGTCGTACCGCCGTCCGCGAAGCGGTGAAGACGCTGACTGCAAAAGGCATGCTGCTGCCCCGCCCTCGCATTGGCACCCGGGTAATGCCGCGCAGCAGCTGGAACTTCCTGGATAAGGAACTACTCTCCTGGTGGCTCACGGAAGATAACTTCGAAGAGGTGGTGAGCCACTTTCTCGTCATGCGCAGCAGCCTGGAGCCACAGGCCTGTTTCCTCGCCGCCGCCCACGGCACCGCGGAACAGAAAGCGCAGCTCAATACCCTTATGGAAGAGATGATTGCCCTGAAACGTCATTTTCAGCGCGATCGCTGGATAGACGTCGATATGGCCTGGCATGAACATATCTATGAAATGAGCGGCAATCCTTTCCTCAGCTCATTCGCCTCTTTATTTCATTCCGTCTACCACACCTACTTCACGTCGATTACGCAAAATGAAGTCGTGAAGCTCGATCTCCACCAGGCGATCGTCGATGCCATTCTCAATAGCGATGCGCCAGGTGCCTTGCTCGCCTGCCAGGCGCTGCTGAACGCCCCACACCACGTAAATCAATAACAAGGATTTGGCATGAGCGGAAAAAAAGGGCGCAGCATGGCTGGCCTGCCGTGGATCGCGGCGATGGCCTTCTTTATGCAGGCGCTGGATGCCACCATTCTTAACACCGCCCTCCCGGCTATCGCCCACAGCCTGAACCGTTCCCCCTTAGCAATGCAGTCGGCCATCATCAGCTATACGCTGACGGTGGCGATGTTGATCCCGGTCAGCGGCTGGCTGGCCGATCGCTTCGGCACGCGCCGGGTCTTTATCATCGCCGTTAGCCTGTTTACTCTCGGCTCCCTCGCCTGCGCGCTCTCGAGTTCATTAACGGAGCTGGTCATTTTTCGCGTTATTCAGGGGGTCGGCGGGGCGATGATGATGCCGGTGGCGAGGCTAGCCCTCCTGCGCGCCTATCCGCGCAGCGAACTGCTGCCGGTACTGAACTTTGTCACCATGCCGGGACTGGTAGGACCGATTCTGGGCCCGGTTCTCGGCGGGGTATTTGTGACCTGGGCCAGCTGGCATTGGATTTTCCTGATAAACATTCCCATCGGCGTGATCGGCATTCTGTATGCCCGTAAATATATGCCAAATTTCACAACGCCGCGCCGACGCTTCGATATAACCGGTTTTCTGTTATTTGGCTTAAGCCTGGTGTTATTTTCCAGCGGTATTGAACTGTTTGGCGAAAAAATCGTGGCGACATGGCTGGCGCTGGCGGTGATCGCCGTCAGTCTGATACTGCTCCTGGCCTATGTCCGTCACGCGCGCCGCCATCCTGCGCCGCTGATCTCGCTCTCTTTATTTAAAACCCATACGTTCTCGGTCGGCATTGCCGGCAACCTTGCCACGCGGTTGGGTACCGGCTGCGTACCTTTTCTGATGCCGCTCATGCTGCAGGTTGGCTTTGGCTATCCGGCCATTATCGCCGGCTGTATGATCGCCCCCACCGCTATCGGCTCGATTATTGCGAAATCTACCGTTACCCAGGTGCTGCGCTGGTTTGGCTATCGTAAGACCCTGGTGGGGATCACCGTGTTTATTGGCCTTATGATTGCCCAGTTCTCGCTGCAGTCGCCAGAAATGCCGCTGTGGATGCTGCTTCTGCCGCTGTTCGTGCTGGGGATGGCGATGTCCACGCAGTTTACCGCCATGAATACCATTACCCTGGCCGATTTGACGGATGACAATGCCAGCAGCGGCAATAGCCTGCTGGCAGTCACCCAGCAGCTTTCCATCAGTCTCGGAGTGGCCATCAGCGCTGCGGTGCTGCGCTTCTATGAAGGTTTTGACAGCGCCAGCACCGTAGAGCAGTTTCACTACACCTTTATTACCATGGGCGTGATAACCATCGTGTCGGCGCTGATGTTTATGCTGTTGAGAGCGAAGGATGGCCGCAACCTGATTAGCGAGCGGCACAAACGCTAAGCGGAGCCGCGGACCACCAGCTCCGGGGTTAACTGTACGCGCTGCTGTTTTTGCTGCGGGTCGGCCATGCGATGGATCAGCACGTCGATGGCCAGTTCCCCCAGCTCATCTTTCGGCTGGTGAATGGTGGTTAACGGCGGCGTCATATAGCGAGCCAGTTCAATATCATCGTAACCCACCAGCGCCATATCCTGCGGGATCTGCAACCCGGCCTGGTATAACGCCTGATAAGCGCCAACCGCCATGGCGTCGTTACCGACAAACACCGCCTGCGGCCGCTGCGGCAACGCCAGCAGCTGCTGCATCGCGCTAAATCCGCCGCCAAACTCAAAATCACTGGTCACCACGTATCCCTCGGCTACGGGCAGACCGCAGCGCGCCATCGCGGCATGGTAACCTTCAAGGCGCAGACGCGCCGGGGTTTTATCCAGCGGGCCGGCAATGCAGGCAATGTGTGAATACCCTTGATCGATCAGGTACTGGGTCGCCATATCGCCACCGAGCAGCGAGTTATCCTGAATCAGATCGCTATCGCCATCAAACGGCGCCCAATCCATCATGACCGTCGGAACCGACGGATAGCGCTGCATAATTTCCGGGGAGGGTTGGTGGGTCTCAGTGCACAGCAGCAGTAATCCATCGACGCGTTTTTGCATTAACGTCTCCAGATTACGATTCATTCGCTGCTCATCACCTTCCGTATTACAGAGTACGAGACTATAACCCCGCTCAAAGCAGCTGCGCTCCACGCCCCGCACCAGCTCGGAATAAAACGGATTGGTACTGGCGGTGATCAGCATGCCGATGGTGCGGGTTTGATTAAGCTTGAGGCTACGCGCCAGCGCCGAGGGGGCGTAGTTGAGGCTTTTGATCGCGGCGTCGACTTTGGCGGTAATCGCCTCGCTGACAAAGCGGTCCTTATTGATGACGTGTGACACCGTCGATGTGGAAACGCCCGCGACGCGGGCCACATCTTTCATCGTAGCCAAGCATTACCCCTGTTGCGCTAAAAATTCATCAATCTCTGTGCGCCACGGCACGGAAGGCTGCGCGCCTTTGCGAGTCACGGCAATCGCTGCCGCGGCATGCGCAAAGCGGATCGCCTCCGGCAGGGCGGTCCCTTCCAGCAGCGCGGTCACCAGCGCGCCGTTGAAAGTGTCGCCGGCCGCGATAGTATCAATAGCCTGCACGCGAAACCCTGGGATCCGGCGGCTTTCGCCTTCGGCACTGAGCCAGACGCCGCGACTGCCGAGGGTGATCATTACCGTACCAATGCCTTTGGCATGCAGCACGTCGGCGGCTTTTGCCGCATCCTCGTCACTCTCAACGCGAATCCCCGTCAGCTTTTCCGCTTCGGTTTCGTTGGGGGTAATGATATCCACCAGCGCCAGCAGTTCATCGGACAGTTCACGCGCTGGCGCGGGATTAAGCACCACGGTGGTCTGATGGTGATGGGCGATTTTCGCCGCCGCCAGCACGCTCTCCAGCGGCGACTCGAGCTGCATCAACAACGCCTGCGCGCTGGCGATCCGCTCTTTTTCCGCCTCTACCTGAGCGACGGATAAGGCCGCATTGGCGCCGGCATGAATACCGATGACATTCTCACCTTCGGCGTTAACGAAGATTAACGCCACGCCGGTTGCTTCCCCGGCGACCGCGCGCACAGGCGCCACATCGATTTTATCGCTCGCCAGCTGGCGACGGATGCGTTCACCGATGTCGTCATCGCCGGTGCAGGCGATAAACGCGATATCCGCCCCGCTGCGCCCGGCGGCCACCGCCTGGTTGGCCCCTTTACCACCGAACGCCAGCTGGTAGTGGTTGCCGGTGACGGTTTCACCCGGCGTCGGGAAAGCGTCAAGGTTGAGAATGTGATCGGCATTGATGCTGCCAAGGACGACAAGTTTGCCTGCAGTTTTCATCGTTTCTGTTCCCGGGAAAGCGCGCCACCGGGATCCGGTGGCGCATGCCCTGCTTTTCTTTTTTTATATTGTCCCTCGGACCGTTGCCAGTCCGAATCGCATATTACTGCTTAACGACCAGCTTCAGCTCAACCGGGTAGTTAGCTTCCACTTTTTCGCCCTTCAGTACCTTATCAGCAGTCTCAACGCCTTTCGCGCCGATCTGCTCCGGCAACTGTGCGACGGTCGCCGCCAGTTTGCCACTGTTTACTGCTTTTTCGCCATCCGGAGTGCCGTCAAATCCAACCACCATCACATCGGACTTGCCTGCGGTCTGCAGCGCGCGCAGAGCGCCGAGCGCCATTTCATCATTCTGCGCGAACACCGCCTGGACGTCAGGATGGGCGGTCAGCAGGTTCTGCATCACGTTCAGCCCTTTGGTACGGTCGAAATCGGCCGGCTGGCTGGCCAGAACGTTGAACTTGTGCGCCGCCACGGCCTGTTTGAAGCCTTCGCCGCGCTCGCGCGCCGCGGAAGTCCCGGCAATGCCCTGCAGCTCAATGACTTTCGCACTTTCACCCAGCTTTTTCGCAATGTAATCACCCGCCATTTTTCCGCCCTGCACGTTGTCAGAGGCGATGTGGCTCACGACATCGCCTTTTGTCGCCTGACGGTCGAGGGTGATGACCGGGATTTTCGCCTGGTTCGCCATCTTCACGGCATTGCCGACGGCATCAGAGTCGGTTGGGTTGATCAGCAACAGCTTCGCGCCGCGCACCGTTAAATCCTGAACGTTAGCCAGCTCTTTCGCCGGGTTGTTCTGGGAATCGAGCACCACCAGGTTGTAGCCCAGTTTGTCAGCTTCTTTTTGCGCGCCGTCTTTCAGCGACACGAAGAAGGGATTGTTGAGAGTAGAGATAACCAGAGCGATGGTGTCTTTGGCCATCGCGTTCGCGCTAACGGTCGCACTTAGCGCAACAGCAGAGACCAGGGTCGCCAGTTTTTTCATATTCATAGTTAAGATGTCCTGTAGAGTTCTCAGTTACTGCTTTTTGTTATCTACCAGTACCGCCAGCAAAATCACCACCGCTTTAACGATCATCTGGTAATAGGAAGAAACGCCTAAAAGGTTCAAACCATTATTCAGGAAGCCAAGGATCAGCGCGCCAATCAGCGTGCCGACAATGCGTCCTTTGCCGCCCGCCAGGCTGGTGCCGCCGAGCACGACTGCCGCAATGGCGTCCAGCTCATAGCCTGTCCCGGCCGTCGGCTGCGCGGAGGAGAGGCGCGCCACTTCGATAATCCCGGCCAGCGACGCCAGCATCCCGCACAACGCGTAGACGATAATTTTGACTTTATTGACGCTAATCCCGGACAGGCGCGTCGCCGCCTCATTACCGCCAAGGGCGTAGATATAACGACCCAGGCGAGTATGGTGCAGCATGTACCAGGCCGCCAGGAAGACAATCGCCATGATCCATACCGGCGTCGGGATCCCCAGCGGACGTCCGATACCAAACCAGCCGAACAGATCGGCATTATCGCTAAAGCCGGTATTGATCGGGCTGCCGTTGGTGTACACCATGGTCACGCCGCGCAGCAGCAGCATCATCACCAGGGTGGCGATGAAAGCCTGCACGCGGCCTTTCGCCACAATCACCCCGGTGACTGCGCCGATCGCCGCACCTAATGCGAGGGCAGCAGCGACCGCCACCAGCGCATTCACTTCAATGCCAACGATCGACGCCGCCACCGCGCCGGTGAGCGCCAGCAGGGAACCGACGGACAGGTCGATCCCCGAGGTCAGTATGACCAGCGTCATCCCTACCGCCATAATGGCGTTAACGGAGGTCTGCTGCAGAATATTGAACAGGTTATTGACGGTAAAAAAGTTGGGGCTCATGGTCGATACCACCGCGATCAGCACCAGCAGGGCAATCAGCGATTTTTGCTCCATCAGCCACGCTTTCGTGAAATAACGGCGACCAGAAACAGCCTGGGTTGTCATCTTTCTTACTCCTGATTCACACGGTTAAGCTTGCCCACAGCGGCAGCCATCAATACTTCCTGGGTGGCCTGCTCGCGTGTGAATTCACCGCCGAGATGCCCTTCATGCATCACTATGATGCGATCGCTCATGCCCAACACTTCCGGCATCTCGGAGGAGACCAGAATGATGCTCAGGCCATCGGCTTTGAACTGATTGATGAGCTGGTAGATCTCTTTCTTCGCCCCAACGTCGACGCCACGGGTCGGCTCATCGAGGATCAGGACCTTCGGCCGGGTCATCAGCCCGCGGGCGATGGCGACCTTTTGTTGGTTGCCGCCGGAGAGCAGGCCGATCGCCTGCTCCATGGACGGCGTTTTCACGTTAAACAGCCGGATGAAATCACTGACCGCCTGCTGTTCATCTTTATGCTTGAGACTCCCTCCCGTCCGGCTGAAGTAGCGCAGGGCGGTCAGGGACATGTTTTCTTTTACCGACATCCCGAGCACTAAGCCGTCACGCTTACGGTCTTCGGAGATATAGACAATGCCGTTCGCCAGACCATCCTGCGGCGAACGGGTCACCACTTCGTGACCGTCGAGCGTCACGGAGCCGCTGCTGCGCGGCAGCGCGCCATACAACACTTTCATCAGCTCGGTCCGCCCGGCGCCCATCAGCCCGGCGACGCCGAGGATTTCCCCCTGGCGCAGGGTAAAGGTCACGTTTTCCACGCCCGGGCCGCAGAGATTATCGACTTTCAGGCGCACCGCGCCCGGCGCCTTAGCCAGATGCGGATACTGATCTTCCAGCTTCCGGCCAACCATCATTTCAATCAGACGGTCTTCATCCAGCGAGGAGACCTCGCGTTCGGCGATAAACTGCCCGTCGCGGAACACGGTCACGTCGTCGCAAATCTCGAAGATCTCTTTCATGCGGTGGGAGATGTAGACGATGCCGCGCCCCTGCGATTTCAGTTCGCGGATCACACGGAACAGCGATTCGGTCTCGGTATCGGTCAGCGCGTCGGTCGGTTCATCCATAATGATGACCTTCGACTCGAAGCTCAGCACTTTGGCGATCTCCACCATTTGCTGGTCGCCAATCGACAGATCGCCCACCAGCTTCTGGCTGGTAAAACGGAGATTCAGCTTCGCCAGCAGCTTGTCGGCTTCGGTATACATCCGCTTCCAGTCGATTTTGCCAAAGCGGTTAACGAATTCGCGGCCGAGGAAGATGTTCTCGGCGATCGTCAACTGCGGGATCAGGTTCAGCTCCTGATGGATAATGCCGATCCCGGCTTCCTGGGAAGATTTTGGGCCGCTAAAGGTGGTCTCTTTGCCCAACCACAATAAAGCGCCAGCATCACGGGTATAGATCCCGGTCAGCACTTTCATCATGGTGGATTTACCGGCGCCGTTCTCACCCACCAGCGCCATCACCCGGCCAGGGTAGACATTCAGCGAGGCGCCGGAGAGCGCCTTGACGCCTGGGAACGCTTTATCGATCCCTTTCAGTTGCAATAAGGCTTCCATGACGGCGATCTCAGAAGGTGACGCCGGCACAGAGAATGATATTCGCAAACGGGGAACACTCCCCACTGCGAATTACCGCCTGACTGTCTGCGGTTTGTTTTTTGAACTGCTCATGACTGGTGTAACGAATTTCAATGGTGTTTCCCTGGTGCTGCTGCAGCTGCTCAAGATAGTTGAGCAACGTCGCGTGGAGCTGCGGATTATGCGTCTTAATTTCCTCCGCGATGACAGCCGCTTCAACCTGCATTTCCGTCGTCACCACTTGCAGAACCTGCATAAATGAAGGTACGCCCTGGGTCAACGCCATATCGATGCGCGCGCTGCTGCGGGGAACCGGTAATCCGGCATCGCAGACCACCAGCGTATCGGTGTGGCCCAGGCGGGAGATAACCGCGGAAATATCAGCGTTAAGTACGGTGCCTTTTTTCATTTTTTCTCTTTTGCTCCACTAGCGAAACGTTTCGCTAAAATAATTATTATCAATGCGTGAGCAGAAAACCATCACCAGAAGAGAGAAATGTGATCGCTATCGAAACGTTTCGCGAGACAGCGACAGGAGATGACAGCCGGAGTGAGAAACAAAAAGCCCTTCGCAACGGAAGGGCTTTTTTGACATCAGATTTCGACCTGAGTACCGAGCTCGATAACCCGGTTTGGCGGGATTTCAAACTGATCCGGCGCGCGCAGGGCGTTACGCTGCAGCAAAAGATAAAGCTTGCCGCGCAGGCGCAGATACCACGGCCGTTTGCCGATAATCAGCGACTCATGGGACATAAAGAACGAGGTCTCCATCATCCGGCAGCTGAGTCCTTCCAGGCCACAGCGATGGAACACCTCTTCGACATTTGGCGTTTCCCGCCAGCCGTAGCTGGCCACCACCCGCCAGAACGAGGGCGACAGCTGCTCAATCTGCACCCGGCGAACGTTATGCACGTAAGGCGCGTCTTCGGTGCGCAGGGTCAGGAGGATCACTCGCTCATGCAGCACCTTGTTGTGCTTCAGGTTATGCAGCAGGGCAAACGGGATCACGTTCAGGGCGCGGGACATATACACCGCAGTACCCGGCACGCGCACCGGCGGCGATTTCTCCAGCGAAGAGATCATCGCTTCCAGCGAGTTGCCGTGCTCGTGCATTCGACGCAGCAGGCGGAAACGCTCGCTCTTCCAGGTGGTCATCACCGTAAACATCACCAGACCCAGGGACAACGGCAGCCAGCCGCCGGAGACAATCTTATCGAGGTTCGCCGAGAACAGCGGAACATCAATGCACAGGAAGGCCACCAGCATCAGCCCAACGAACAGTTTATTCCAGTGCCAGTTTTTGCGCGCCACCGTTGCCGACAGGATGGAGGTCAGCACCATGGTCCCCGTGACCGCGATACCGTATGCCGCCGCCAGGTTAGACGAATGTTCGAAGCTGACGATGACGATCACTACCGAGACATACAGCAGCCAGTTAATGAACGGGATATAGATCTGGCCGGACTCCATTTCCGAGGTGTGGATGATGCGCATCGGCGACAGATAGCCCAGACGCACCGCCTGACGGGTTAAGGAGAAGACCCCGGAGATCACCGCCTGCGAGGCGATAACCGTCGCCAGTGTGGCGATAATCAGCATCGGGATCAACGCCCACTCCGGCGCCAGCAGGAAGAACGGGTTTTTAATCGCTTCCGGATGCTTAAGCAGCAATGCCCCCTGGCCAAAATAGTTCAGCACCAGCGAAGGCAGCACGACGGAGAACCAGGCGACACGGATCGGCAGTTTGCCGAAGTGCCCCATATCGGCGTACAGCGCTTCCACCCCGGTAATCGACAGCACCACCGCGCCAAGCGCAATAAAGGAAACCGTTTTGTACTGCAGGAAGAAATGCACCGCCCAGTAGGGGTTTAGCGCCTGCAGAACTTCCGGGTTAGCGTAAATGCTTCGCGCGCCAAGCACCGCCAGCAGCAAGAACCAGATCAGCATAATCGGCGCAAACAGCTTGCCGACCATCCCGGTCCCGTGCTTCTGGATCATAAATAGCAGGGTAAGCACGATAATGGAGATCGGCACAATCCAGCTATCGAGCTGCGGAGCGATAATTTCTAACCCCTCTATCGCCGACATCACCGAAATCGCCGGGGTAATCACCACTTCGCCATAGAAGAAACTGCCGCCGATCAGGCCGAGGATCACCAGCACAGAGGTCATCCGCGCCGAGGTATTGCGTCCGGCCAGCGACATCAGCGTTAAGATCCCGCCTTCCCCGGCGTTATCCGCCCGCATCACGAAGGTGATGTATTTAATCGATACGGTAAAGATTAACAGCCAGAAAATCAGCGACAAAAAGCCAAAAACGGCATCGCGCTCAACGCCAAAGCCAAACTGACCTGACAGGCATTCACGCAGGGTATACAGTGGACTGGTACCGATATCACCGTACACCACGCCGATGGCCGCCAGCGTTAACGCCGGCAACGATTGTTTATTATCAGTGCTCATAGACTAGTCTTTTCGTTTATAAAACAAATGTGTGCCTAGTCCCTTGGCCCACAAAAAGCGCACAGTATGCACGATTATTTGTGAAATCGTACCCCTAACAGACACCATATTAACCTGGCTCAAAAAAAATAAATCGATTCTTCAGGCTATTACCGCCCCTGCTCTAACATCTATACTCGTCCCAATAACGATACATGACAAAGCACGCAACTCAATTATGGCTCAAACACATTTACTGGCTGAAAGAATTTCCCGACTCAGCGCGGCACTCGAAAAAGGACTCTTTGAACGCAGCCACGCGATACGCCTGTGCCTGCTGGCGGCGCTCAGCGGCGAGAGCGTATTTTTGCTTGGTCCGCCGGGGATCGCCAAAAGCCTGATTGCCCGCCGCCTCAAGTTCGCCTTCCAGCAGGCGCGCGCTTTTGAATACCTGATGACCCGCTTTTCCACCCCGGAAGAGGTTTTTGGCCCGCTGTCCATTCAGGCGCTGAAAGATGAAGGCCGCTACGAGCGTTTAACCGCCGGTTACCTGCCGGAAGCAGAAATCGTGTTCCTCGATGAAATATGGAAAGCGGGTCCGGCTATCCTCAACACCCTGCTGACGGCGATTAACGAACGTCACTTCCGCAACGGCGCTCACGAAGAGAAAATCCCGATGCGCCTGCTGGTGGCCGCTTCGAACGAACTGCCCGAAGCCGACAGCAGCCTGGAAGCGCTGTATGACCGCATGCTGATCCGTCTGTGGCTCGATAAAGTACAGGATAAAGGTAATTTCCGTTCGATGCTGGTCAGCCAGCAGGATGAAAACAGCAATCCGGTGCCCAGCGCGCTGCAGGTTAGCGATGAAGAGTTTACGCAATGGCAGCAGCAGATCGGCAATATCAAACTGCCGGACGCGGTGTTTGAGCTGATATTCCAGCTGCGCCAGCAGCTGGATGCCCTGCCAAACGCGCCATACGTTTCGGATCGCCGCTGGAAAAAGGCTATTCGCCTGCTGCAGGCCAGCGCCTTCTTCAGCGGCCGCGACAGCATCGCGCCGATAGATCTTATCCTGCTGAAAGATTGTCTGTGGCACAACGTCGAGAGCATGAACCTGATGTCGCAGCAGTTGGAAACGCTGATGACCTGCCACGCCTGGCAGCAGCAGGCGATGCTGACGCGGCTCGGGGCGATTGTGCAGCGACGCATTCAGATCCAACAGCAGCAAAGTGACAAAACGGCGCTAAAGGTCACCCGCCTTGGCGGCATGTTTAGCCGCAAGCCGCACTATGAGCTGCCGGCGGAGATCCAGGGGACCACCCTGACCCTGCTGCTGCAGCAGCCGCTCAAACTCCACGATATGGAAGTGATCCACATTACTTTTGAGCGCGAGGCGTTAGCCAGCTGGCTGGAAAAGGGCGGCGAGATCCGCGGCAAGCTCAACGGGATCGGCTTTGCCCAAATGCTCAATATGGATGTCGACACCAGCCAGCATCTGGTTGTTCGCGACGTCAGCCTGCAGGGCTCACGCCTCTCGCTGCCCGGCAGCGCGTCGCAGGAAAACATGCCGGCGGAAATTCGCCAGCAGCTGGAGGCGCTGGACGATGAGTGGCACCAGCAACATAACCGCTTCAGCGAGCAGCAGAAGTGCCTGTTTATCCCGGTCGAGTGGCTGGGAAGAATCGAAGCCAGCCTGCAGGACGTCGGCGCGCAGATTAAACAGGCGAAGCAGCCATGACGCTCGATATGCTGAATGTCATGCTGGCAGTCAGCGAAGAGGGAATGATCGAGGAGATGCTGCTGGCGCTGCTGGCCTCTCCGCAGCTGGCGGTTTTCTTTGAGAAATTTCCCCGCCTGAAAAACATCATCGCGGCGGATATTCCGCGCTGGCGGGAAGCCGTTCGCGCCCGCTTAAAAGAGGTTAACGTCCCGCCGGATCTGGACGCCGAGGTGCAAACCTATCAGCAGGCTCAGCTGCTCTCTACCTCGCAGTTTATCGTCCAGCTGCCGCAGATCCTCAGCAAGCTACACCAGCTCCAGTCCCCTTTTGCCGCCCAGGCGCAGAAGCTGGTGGACGACAATGCGACCTTTACCCCGGCGCTGCATACGCTGTTTTTACAGCGCTGGCGCCTGAGCCTGGTGGTGCAAGCCACCAGCCTTAACCAGCAGCTGCTGGATGAGGAGCGCGATCAGTTGCTCAGTGAGGTCCAGGAACGAATGACGCTCAGCGGTCAGCTCGATCCGGTGCTGGCGGAGAATGACACCGCCGCCGGACGCCTGTGGGATATGAGCGCCGGCGAACTCAAACGTGGCGACTATCAGCTGATCGTGCGCTATGGCGATTTTCTTAACCAGCAGCCGGAGCTGCTGCAGCTGGCGGAACAGCTGGGGCGCTCACGGGAAGCGAAATCCGTGCCGAAGAAAGACGCGCCGATGGAGACCTTCCGTAGCCTGGTGCGCGAGCCTGCGACGGTGCCGGAACAGGTCGACGGCCTCCAGCAGAGCGATGACATTCTGCGCCTGCTGCCGCCGGAGCTGGCGACGCTCGGCATCACGGAGCTGGAGTTTGAATTTTATCGCAAGCTGGTGGAGAAACAGCTCCTGACTTACCGGCTGCACGGCGACGCCTGGCGCGAAAAAATCACCGAACGCCCGGTGACGCGGCAGGATTTTGATGAACAGCCGCGCGGGCCCTTTATTGTCTGCGTCGATACGTCAGGATCGATGGGCGGTTTTAACGAGCAGTGCGCCAAAGCCTTTTGTCTGGCCCTGATGCGCGTCGCGCTGGCGGATAACCGCCGCTGCTTTATTATGCTGTTCTCCAGCGAAGTGGTGCACTACGAACTAACCTGCGAGGGCGGCCTGGAGCAGGCGATCCGCTTTCTGAGCCAGCGCTTTCGCGGCGGCACCGATCTGGCCAGCTGTTTTCGCGCCATTATTGAACGTCTGCAAAACCCGCAGTGGGTGGATGCGGATGCCGTGGTGATCTCCGACTTTATTGCCCAGCGGTTGCCGGATGAGGTGATTGCTCAGGTGGGGGAGTTACAGCGAAAGCATCAGCACCGTTTTCACGCGGTGGCGATGTCGGTACACGGCAAACCCGGCATCATGCGCATCTTCGATCATATCTGGCGCTTTGATACCGGGTTGCGTAGCCGCCTGCTGCGACGCTGGCGGCGCTAATCGTTACAGCAGCGCGGAAACGCTTTCGCGAACCTGTGCCGGCCATACGCCGCACTGCACCTGGCCGATATGGTCGAGCTGCAGCAACAGCATCGTCAGCCGAGACTGGCCAATGCCGCCGCCGATAGTCTGCGGCATCTCGCCGCGCAGCAGCGCCTGGTGCCACTCCAGTTTCAGGCGATCTTCATCGCCGGTCAGCGCCAGCTGGCGTTTCAGCGCCGCGGCGTCAACGCGGATCCCCATTGAGGAGATCTCGAACGCATCTTCCAGCACGGGGTTCCACACCAGGATATCGCCGTTCAGTCCGGCAAAGCCTTCAGAAACCTCAGTGCTCCAGTCATCATAGTCCGGCGCACGAACATCATGGCGCTTGCCATCAGAGAGTTTGCCGCCGATGCCGATTAAGAAGACGGCGCCCAGCTCTTTAGCAATCGCTCGCTCGCGGCCCTTGGCATCAAGATCCGGATAGCGACTCAGCAGCGCCTGGCTGTGAATAAAGTGGATCTGTTCCGGCAGGAACAGCATCAGGCCAAATTCCTGGCTGACCGCCAGCTCGGTGGCTTTGATCCCGGCGTAAATCGCTTCGACGGTCGCCTTCAGCGTGCCGACGTGGCGCTCTTCATCCCCCATCACCCGCTCCCAGTCCCACTGGTCGACATAGACGGAATGGATCGGCGTCAGACGGTCTTCATCGGGGCGAAGGGCCTTCATGTGCGTGTACAGCCCTTCGCCCGCGCTGAAGTCGTGTTGTCCCAGGGTTTGACGCTTCCACTTCGCCAGCGAATGCACCACTTCGAACTGGGCGTCGGGCAGTGTTTTCACTTTCACCTGAACCGCTTTCTCACAGCCGGACAAGTTATCCTGCGTCCCATCGCCCACGCGGCTTAAGATTGGCGCCTGGACTTCAATCAGGCCAAGCTTCTCTTCCAGCTGACGGGAAAAGTGGGATTTAACGAAACTGATCTGGCGTTGTTTTGCGATATATGCGGTTTTCATTTTTATGACTCCTGCGTCCTGTTGCCATTGATTAAGCAACAAAAAAGGCCACAAATACAATAATCAATCAATAAAAAGGCTCATCAACTTTTAATTCATCAAAATATGGCGCTAAAATAGTAAGAACCCTCAAACTTCATAAGAAAAAGATATGGAAAATTATCAGATCGACAATCTGGACCGCGGCATTCTCGATGCGCTAATGGCCAACGCCCGTACCGCCTATGCCGAACTGGCCAAACAGTTCAGCGTCAGCCCCGGCACTATTCATGTACGCGTCGAAAAGATGAAACAGGCGGGCATCATTACCGGCGCGCGAATTGACGTCAGCCCCAAACAGCTGGGCTATGACGTCGGCTGCTTCATCGGCATTATTCTCAAGAGCGCCAAAGACTATCCCTCCGCCCTCGCCCGCCTGGAAAGCCTGGAGGAGGTCACCGAGGCTTATTACACCACCGGCCACTACAGCATCTTTATTAAGGTGATGTGTAAATCCATCGATGCCCTGCAGCAGGTACTTATCAACAAGATCCAAACAATTGATGAAATTCAGTCCACCGAGACCCTGATCGTGCTGCAGAACCCGATCATGCGCACCATTAAGCCCTGATCGTTTTTTTTAATCCCACATTTTTCCACAGGTAGATCCCAGCTCGCTCACAGCGTACAATACGCCACTCTGAACAGTTGAGCGGGCGATCGGCGATCTATGGCAGACATTACACTTATCAGCGGCAGCACCCTGGGCAGTGCGGAATACGTAGCGGAGCATCTGGCGGAAAAGCTGGAAGAAGCAGGCTACAGCACTGAAATCCAGCACGGCCCGCTGGTGGACGATCTGCAGGCGCAGGGGATCTGGTTAGTTATCTCTTCCACCCATGGCGCCGGCGACATTCCCGACAACCTGGTTCCCTTCTATGACGCGCTGCTGGCGCAGCAGGCCGATCTTTCCGCCGTGCGCTTTGGCGCCATCGGGATCGGCAGCCGCGAATACGACACTTTTTGCGGCGCGATCGATAAATTAGAAGCGGCGCTGAAGGCCTGCGGGGCAAAACAGATCGGCGAGACCCTGAAGATCAACGTGCTGGAACATGAAATTCCCGAGGATCCGGCGGAAATTTGGCTGGGATCCTGGAAAAATTTGCTCTGAGATTTGTAAAGATCGTCCGTTCTTCTGTGGATAACCATGCTTAAAAGCTTGGATCAACCGGTAGTTATCCAAAGAATAACCGCAGTACGCTTTTTGAGCTGTGTATAACCCTTCATTCTGATCCCAGCTTATACGGACCAGGATCACCGATCATTCACAGATAGTGATCCTTCTTAAGCTTTTGATCTTACTTCGCGGATCCGACTTATCCACAAAGAGAGTCGATCCTAATAAGAGATCACAATAGAACAGATCTCTATATAAAGATCTTCTTTTTAATACTCAGGATCCCGGAGTCTTTCTCAAAAGACCAAAGCCGAGTAGAATCCACGGCCCGGGCTTCAATCCATTTTCAAACCGCGTTATGCGAGGCAGACCACCATGTTTTATCAGGATCCTTTTGACGTCATTATCATTGGCGGGGGTCACGCAGGCACTGAGGCCGCAATGGCCGCAGCGCGTATGGGTCAACAGACCCTGCTTTTGACACACAATATCGACACGCTGGGGCAGATGAGCTGCAACCCGGCGATTGGCGGCATTGGGAAAGGACACCTGGTAAAAGAAGTGGACGCGCTCGGCGGCCTGATGGCCAAAGCGATCGATCAGGCAGGCATCCAGTTTAGGATACTAAACGCCAGCAAAGGCCCCGCGGTGCGCGCCACTCGCGCCCAGGCTGACCGCGTGCTGTACCGTCAGGCGGTACGCACTGCGCTGGAGAACCAGCCGAATTTGATGATCTTCCAGCAGGCTGTGGAAGATCTGATTGTCGAAAACGATCGCGTCGTAGGCGCAGTCACCCAGATGGGCCTCAAATTCCGTGCCAAAGCGGTGGTGCTGACCGTCGGAACCTTCCTTGACGGCAAAATCCATATTGGTCTGGATAACTACAGCGGCGGACGCGCCGGCGATCCGCCGTCGATCCCGCTGTCTCGTCGTCTGCGTGAACTGCCGCTGCGCGTAAGCCGACTGAAAACCGGGACCCCGCCGCGCATTGACGCGCGCACCATCGATTTCAGCGTGTTGGCTCAACAGCATGGCGATAACCCGATGCCGGTCTTCTCGTTTATGGGATCTGCCGATCAGCATCCGCGTCAGGTGCCGTGCTACATCACCCACACTAACGAGAAAACCCATGACGTGATCCGCAATAACCTCGATCGCAGCCCCATGTACGCCGGGGTGATCGAAGGGATCGGTCCACGCTACTGCCCGTCGATCGAAGACAAAGTCATGCGCTTTGCCGATCGCAACCAGCATCAGATCTTCCTCGAACCGGAAGGCCTGACCTCAAACGAAATTTATCCGAACGGCATATCCACCAGCCTGCCGTTCGATGTGCAAATGCAAATCGTCCGCTCCATGCAGGGGATGGAAAATGCGCGGATCGTCCGTCCTGGCTACGCTATTGAGTACGACTTCTTCGACCCGCGCGATCTGAAACCGACGCTCGAGAGCAAATTCATTCAGGGTCTGTTCTTCGCCGGTCAGATCAACGGCACCACCGGTTATGAAGAAGCGGCGGCTCAGGGTCTGCTGGCCGGTCTTAACGCTGCTCGCTTCTCGGCGGAAAAAGAGGGCTGGGCGCCGCGTCGCGATCAGGCCTACCTCGGCGTGCTGGTGGATGACCTGTGTACTCTGGGTACCAAAGAACCGTACCGCATGTTTACCTCTCGTGCTGAATATCGTCTGATGCTGCGCGAAGACAACGCCGACCTGCGTCTGACTGAGCAGGGGCGTGAGCTGGGTCTGGTGGATGATGAACGCTGGGCGCGTTACAACGAGAAGCTGGAAAGCATTGAGCGCGAACGCCAGCGCCTGAAATCGACCTGGGTGAACCCGCAGGCTGAGAGCGCTACCGAAGTGAACGCTCACCTGACCGCGCCGCTGTCGCGCGAAGCCAGCGGTGAAGATCTGCTGCGTCGCCCGGAAATGACCTACGAGCAGCTGGTTCAGCTCTCGCCGTTCGCGCCGGGGCTGGAAGATCGGCAGGCGGCTGAGCAGGTTGAGATCCAGGTGAAGTATGAAGGTTATATCGCGCGCCAGCAGGATGAGATCGAGAAACAGCAGCGCAACGAGAATACCTTGTTACCGGCGACACTCGACTACCGTCAGGTCACCGGACTGTCTAATGAAGTGATCGCTAAACTAAACGACCATAAACCGTCGTCGATAGGGCAGGCGTCACGTATTTCCGGGATCACCCCGGCGGCGATCTCTATTTTGCTGGTTTGGTTGAAAAAGCAGGGGATGCTGCGTCGCAGCGCCTGATTGCGGCAGCCTGCCGCGCTGATTTCCCACTTGCATAATCAGCGTTCGCCTTTATCATTCCTGGCCCGGTAAGCGTTAGCGCCTCCGGGCTCATTATTTTTTGAAGGTACTTACCGTGCTCAACAAACTTTCTCGTCTGCTGGATGAAGCGGGTATTTCGCTCACCGATCACCAGAAAAATCAGCTGGTGGCTTACGTCGGGCTGCTCGATAAGTGGAACAAAGCCTATAACCTGACCTCCGTTCGCGATCCAATTGAGATGCTGGTGCGTCATATCCTCGACAGCATCATCGTCGCGCCTTATCTGCAGGGCTCGCGCTTTATCGATGTCGGTACGGGACCGGGGCTGCCGGGGATCCCGTTGGCTATCGTGCGCCCGGAGTCGCATTTCACCCTGCTGGACAGCCTTGGCAAACGCGTGCGCTTCCTGCGTCAGGTGCAGCATGAACTGAAGCTGGATAACATCACCCCGGTGCAGAGCCGCGTGGAAGCTTTCCCGGCCGAGCCGCAGTTTGATGGCGTGATAAGCCGCGCCTTCGCGTCGCTTAATGATATGGTGAGCTGGTGCCATCATTTGCCGGCCGCGAACGGTCACTTCTATGCGCTCAAAGGGTTAGCGCAAAAAGACGAAATGGAAAACCTGCCGGAAGGGTATGCCATAGCCGAGGTCATTGAGCTGCATGTTCCTCAGCTGGAAGGGGAGCGGCACCTGGTGGTGATTACGCCAAAAGCGAGTTAATTTTTATCAAAAAATGTGGAAAAAATGTGGCCCATGAATGTTACAAAAATAAAGGTCACCTCCTGATATTATCGGGCTGCATTTAACCATGTTTTTACTATGGTTTTTCTTGCGGTTAACTTAACGTAAGTGATTCACTGACAAAATAGTCAACTTTGAAAATATCAGGGTGCTAAAAATCGACAATGATGATCAGCATCGCGATGTTAAATTTTTATTATAAATGTCAATAAAAGGTTTTTATTGTATGTGGGGTTGTTTTAGATAATGTCCTCACTTTTTATCTTGAATATCAAAAACATGAAAAATAGTGTTTTATGTCCTTGATTCATTAAAGGGCGCTTGAAATGTTTATTATGTGATCTAATGCACGCTTTAATTGCCGTGTTTCCACGTTATTTGCAGTTTTGTATGACCGCTCACAGAACGCTGAAATGCACGGAAAGTTGTCCGTTGGAAAATAATTAAACATTTATTCACTATTTTGCTACTTATTGTTTGAAATCACGGGGCGTCACCGTATAATTTGTCCGCTTTTTGATGCTTGACTCTTCGTCTTAAAGGACGTTTTATACGACACGCGACATACCTCAAAGGGAGCAGGAGTAAAAACGTGATGTCAGTGTCGCTCTTGAGTCGAAACGTTGCTCGCAAGCTTCTGTTTATTCAGTTACTGGCAGTAATGGCAAGTGGACTGCTGTTTAGCCTCAAAGACCCCTTCTGGGGCATTTCCGCGGTATGCGGCGGTTTGGCAGTGGTTTTGCCAAACCTGATGTTTATGATTTTTGCCTGGCGTCATCAGGCGCATACACCAGCAAAAGGCCGTGTGGCCTGGACCTTCGCCTTCGGTGAAGCCTTCAAGGTGTTGCTGACCTTCGCCCTCCTGGCGGTGGCGCTGGCCGTTTTAAAAGTGGTATTTTTGCCACTGATCGTGACGTGGGTTTTGGTGCTGGTGGTACAAGTTCTGGCGCCAGCTGTAATCAACAACAAAGGGTAAAAGGCATCATGGCTTCAGAAAATATGACGCCGCAGGAATACATAGGTCACCATCTGAACAACCTTCAGATTGATCTGCGTACTTTCTCGCTGGTGGATCCGCACAACCCCCCGGCCACCTTCTGGACGCTCAACATTGACTCCATGTTCTTCTCGGTGGTTCTCGGTCTGCTGTTCCTGGCCATGTTCCGTAGCGTTGCTAAGAAAGCGACCAGCGGCGTACCAGGGAAATTCCAGACCTTCATCGAAATGATCATCGGCTTCGTCCATGGCAGCGTCAAAGACATGTACCATGGCAAGAGCAAGGTTATCGCGCCGCTGGCGCTGACCGTGTTCGTCTGGGTCTTCCTGATGAACCTGATGGACCTGCTGCCAATCGACCTGCTTCCTTATATCGGCGAACACATTTTCGGCCTGCCTGCACTGCGCGTGGTTCCGTCTGCTGACGTGAACATCACCCTGTCGATGGCGCTTGGCGTGTTCATCCTGATTATTTTCTACAGCATCAAAATGAAAGGCGTAGGTGGGTTCGTTAAAGAACTGACCATGCAGCCGTTCAATCACTGGGCGTTCATTCCTGTCAACTTAATCCTTGAAGGGGTAAGCCTGCTGTCCAAACCGGTCTCTCTCGGTCTGCGACTGTTCGGCAACATGTATGCCGGTGAGCTGATTTTCATTCTGATTGCTGGTCTGCTGCCGTGGTGGTCACAGTGGGTTCTGAATGTGCCTTGGGCCATTTTCCACATCCTGATTATTACGCTGCAAGCCTTCATCTTCATGGTTCTGACGATTGTCTATCTGTCGATGGCGTCTGAAGAGCATTGATTTTTACCAACACTACTACGTTTTAACTGAAACAAACTGGAGACTGTCATGGAAAACCTGAATATGGATCTGCTGTACATGGCTGCCGCTGTGATGATGGGTCTGGCGGCAATCGGTGCTGCGATCGGTATCGGCATCCTCGGAGGTAAATTCCTGGAAGGCGCAGCGCGTCAGCCGGATCTGATCCCTCTGCTGCGTACTCAGTTCTTTATCGTTATGGGTCTGGTGGATGCTATCCCGATGATCGCTGTAGGTCTGGGTCTGTACGTGATGTTCGCCGTCGCGTAGTAAGTTGTTAGAAACCTAAGCCACAGAGTTAATTAAAGAGGTATTGTGCTGTGAACATGAACGCAACAATCCTCGGCCAGGCCATCGCGTTTGTTATCTTCGTATGGTTCTGCATGAAGTACGTATGGCCGCCTTTAATGGCTGCCATCGAAAAACGCCAGAAAGAGATTTCTGACGGTTTAGCTTCTGCAGAACGCGCTAAGAAAGATTTGGACCTTGCACAGGCCAACGCGACCGACCAGCTGAAAAAAGCGAAAGCGGAAGCCCAGGTAATCATTGAGCAGGCGAACAAGCGCCGCTCTCAGATTCTGGACGAAGCTAAAGCTGAAGCAGAACAGGAACGCACCAAAATCGTTGCACAAGCGCAGGCTGAAATTGATGCTGAGCGTAAACGTGCACGCGAGGAGCTGCGTAAGCAGGTCGCTATCCTGGCTGTTGCTGGCGCCGAGAAGATCATCGAACGTTCCGTGGATGAAGCTGCTAACAGCGACATCGTGGATAAACTTGTCGCTGAACTGTAAGGAGGGAGGGGCTGATGTCTGAATTTGTAACGGTAGCTCGCCCCTACGCCAAAGCAGCTTTTGACTTTGCCGTCGAACACAACAGTGTTGAACGCTGGCAGGATATGCTGGCGTTTGCCGCCGAAGTGACCAAAAACGACCAAATGGCAGAGCTTCTCTCCGGTGCTTTGGCGCCGGAAACGCTCTCAGAAGCGTTTATCGCTATCTGCGGCGAGCAACTTGACGAAAACGGCCAGAACCTGATTAAGGTGATGGCGGAAAATAATCGTCTGAAGGTGCTCCCGGACGTTCTTGAGCAATTCATTCACCTGCGCGCGGCCAGTGAGGCCATCGCAGAGGTAGAAGTCATATCTGCCAACCAACTGAGTGATGAACAGCTTGCCAGGATCGTCAGCGCGATGGAAAAACGTCTGTCACGCAAAGTTAAGCTGAATTGCAAAATCGATAAGTCTGTTATGGCAGGTATTATCATCCGTGCGGGTGATATGGTCATTGATGGCAGCGTACGCGGCCGTCTTGATCGCCTTGCAGACGTCTTGCAGTCTTAAGGGGACTGGAGCATGCAACTGAATTCCACCGAAATCAGCGAACTGATCAAGCAGCGCATTGCTCAGTTCAATGTTGTGAGCGAAGCTCATAACGAAGGTACTATTGTTTCTGTAAGTGACGGTGTTATCCGCATCCACGGCCTTGCCGAATGTATGCAGGGTGAGATGATCTCCCTGCCGGGTAACCGTTACGCTATCGCACTGAACCTGGAGCGCGACTCCGTTGGTGCGGTGGTGATGGGTCCGTACGCTGACCTCGCCGAAGGCATGAAGGTGAAATGTACTGGCCGTATCCTGGAAGTTCCGGTTGGCCGTGGCCTGCTGGGCCGCGTGGTTAACACCCTGGGCGCGCCAATTGATGGTAAAGGTCCGCTGGAAAACGACGGTTTCTCCGCCGTTGAAGCGATCGCGCCGGGCGTAATCGAACGTCAGTCCGTCGATCAGCCGGTACAGACCGGTTATAAATCCGTTGACGCCATGATCCCAATCGGTCGTGGTCAGCGTGAACTGATCATCGGCGACCGTCAGACCGGTAAAACTGCGCTGGCTATCGATGCCATCATCAACCAGCGTGATTCCGGCATCAAGTGCGTCTATGTTGCTATCGGCCAGAAAGCGTCCACCATCTCTAACGTGGTGCGTAAACTGGAAGAGCACGGCGCGCTGGCTAACACCATCGTGGTGGTAGCGACTGCATCCGAATCTGCTGCACTGCAATACCTGGCGCCATACGCGGGTTGCGCAATGGGCGAATACTTCCGCGACCGCGGTGAAGATGCGCTGATCGTTTACGATGACCTGTCTAAACAGGCTGTTGCTTATCGTCAGATCTCCCTGCTGCTCCGTCGTCCGCCAGGACGTGAAGCGTTCCCGGGCGACGTATTCTACCTCCACTCTCGTCTGCTGGAGCGTGCTGCGCGTGTTAACGCCGAATACGTTGAAGCCTTCACCAAAGGTGAAGTGAAAGGGAAAACCGGTTCTCTGACCGCGCTGCCGATTATCGAAACCCAGGCGGGTGACGTTTCCGCGTTCGTTCCGACCAACGTAATCTCCATTACCGATGGTCAGATCTTCCTGGAAACCAACCTGTTCAACGCCGGTATTCGTCCTGCGGTTAACCCGGGTATCTCGGTATCCCGTGTGGGTGGTGCAGCGCAGACCAAGATCATGAAGAAACTGTCCGGTGGTATCCGTACCGCGCTGGCGCAGTATCGTGAACTGGCGGCGTTCTCCCAGTTTGCATCCGACCTTGACGATGCAACCCGCAAACAGCTGGACCACGGTCAGAAAGTGACCGAACTGCTGAAACAGAAACAGTATGCGCCGATGTCCGTCGCGCAGCAGTCTCTGGTTCTGTTCGCAGCAGAACGTGGTTATCTGGCTGATGTAGAACTGGCGAAAATCGGTAGCTTCGAAGCCGCTCTGCTGGCTTACGTCGACCGTGATCACGCTCCGCTGATGCAAGAGATTAACCAGTCCGGTGGCTATAACGACGAAATCGAAGGCAAGCTGAAAGGCATCCTCGATTCCTTCAAAGCAACCCAGTCCTGGTAACGTCTGGCGGTCTGTCTTAGGGCAGGCCGCAAGGCATTGAGGAGAAGCTCATGGCCGGCGCAAAAGAGATACGTAGTAAGATCGCAAGCGTCCAGAACACGCAAAAGATCACTAAAGCGATGGAGATGGTCGCCGCTTCCAAAATGCGTAAATCGCAGGAGCGCATGGCGGCCAGCCGTCCTTACGCAGATACTATGCGCAAAGTGATTGGTCACCTTGCGAACGGTAATCTGGAATATAAGCACCCTTACCTGGAAGAACGCGACGTTAAGCGCGTGGGCTACCTGGTGGTGTCGACCGACCGTGGTTTGTGCGGCGGCTTGAACATTAACCTGTTCAAGAAACTGCTGGCGGAAATGAAAGCATGGTCCGATAAAGGCGTTCAGTGCGACCTCGCAATGATCGGCTCTAAGGGCGTCTCTTTCTTTAACTCCGTTGGCGGCAACGTCGTTGCACAGGTGACCGGTATGGGGGATAACCCATCCCTGTCCGAACTGATCGGCCCGGTAAAAGTGATGTTGCAGGCCTATGATGAAGGCCGTCTGGACAAGCTGTACGTTGTCAGCAACAAATTTATTAACACCATGTCTCAGGTTCCGACGATCACTCAGCTGCTGCCGTTACCGGCATCAGAAGACGCTGATCTGAAACGTAAATCCTGGGATTACCTGTATGAGCCCGATCCGAAAGCGCTGCTGGATACCCTCCTGCGCCGCTACGTCGAGTCTCAGGTTTATCAGGGCGTGGTTGAAAACCTGGCCAGCGAGCAGGCCGCCCGTATGGTGGCGATGAAAGCCGCGACCGATAATGGCGGCAGCCTGATTAAAGAGCTGCAGTTGGTATACAACAAAGCTCGTCAGGCCAGCATTACTCAGGAACTCACCGAGATCGTCTCGGGGGCCGCCGCGGTTTAACCAGGTTATTTCGTAGAGGATTTAAGATGGCTACTGGAAAGATTGTCCAGGTAATCGGCGCCGTGGTCGACGTCGAGTTCCCTCAGGATGCCGTACCACGCGTGTACGAAGCCCTTGAGGTACAGAATGGTAATGAAGTTCTGGTGCTGGAAGTTCAGCAGCAGCTGGGCGGCGGTATCGTGCGTACCATCGCCATGGGTTCTTCCGATGGTCTGCGCCGCGGTCTGGATGTAAAAGACCTCGAGCACCCGATCGAAGTCCCGGTTGGTAAAGCTACGCTGGGTCGTATCATGAACGTACTGGGTCAACCGGTCGACATGAAAGGCGACATCGGCGAAGAAGAGCGTTGGGCTATCCACCGCGCAGCACCGTCTTATGAAGAGCTGTCCAGCTCTCAGGAACTGCTGGAAACCGGCATCAAAGTTATCGACCTGATGTGTCCGTTCGCGAAGGGCGGTAAAGTCGGTCTGTTCGGTGGCGCGGGTGTAGGTAAAACCGTAAACATGATGGAGCTGATCCGTAACATCGCGATCGAGCACTCCGGTTACTCCGTGTTTGCGGGCGTAGGTGAACGTACTCGTGAGGGTAACGACTTCTACCACGAAATGACCGACTCCAACGTTATCGACAAAGTATCCCTGGTGTATGGCCAGATGAACGAGCCGCCGGGAAACCGTCTGCGCGTTGCGCTGACCGGCCTGACCATGGCTGAGAAGTTCCGTGACGAAGGTCGTGACGTACTGCTGTTCGTCGATAACATCTATCGTTACACCCTGGCCGGTACGGAAGTATCCGCACTGCTGGGTCGTATGCCTTCAGCGGTAGGTTACCAGCCGACACTGGCGGAAGAGATGGGCGTTCTGCAGGAACGTATCACCTCCACCAAAACCGGCTCTATCACTTCCGTACAGGCGGTATACGTACCGGCGGATGACTTAACTGACCCATCCCCAGCCACTACCTTTGCTCACTTAGATGCAACCGTAGTACTGAGCCGTCAGATCGCATCCCTGGGTATCTACCCGGCCGTTGACCCGCTGGACTCCACCAGCCGTCAGCTGGATCCGCTGGTTGTTGGTCAGGAGCACTACGACACCGCTCGTGGCGTTCAGTCCATTCTGCAGCGTTATCAGGAACTGAAAGACATTATCGCCATCCTGGGTATGGATGAACTGTCTGAAGAAGATAAACTGGTGGTAGCTCGCGCACGTAAGATCCAGCGCTTCCTGTCCCAGCCGTTCTTCGTGGCAGAAGTATTTACCGGTTCTCCGGGCAAATACGTCTCCCTGAAAGACACCATCCGTGGCTTTAAAGGCATCATGGAAGGCGAATACGATCACCTGCCGGAGCAGGCGTTCTACATGGTCGGTTCTATCGACGAAGCCGTGGAAAAAGCCAAAAAACTTTAACGCCTTAATCGGAGGGTGATATGGCAATGACTTACCACCTGGACGTCGTCAGCGCAGAGAAACAAATGTTCTCTGGTCTGGTCGAGAAAATCCAGGTAACGGGTAGCGAAGGTGAACTGGGTATTTACCCGGGGCACGCGCCGCTGCTCACCGCCATTAAGCCTGGTATGATTCGCATCGTTAAGCAGCACGGTCACGAAGAATTTATCTACCTGTCAGGCGGCATTCTTGAAGTGCAGCCGGGTAGCACGACCGTCCTGGCGGATACCGCAATTCGTGGCCAGGATCTCGACGAAGCGCGAGCCCTGGAAGCGAAACGTAAGGCTGAAGAGCACATTAAGAGCTCTCATGGTGACGTGGATTACGCTCAGGCGTCCGCGGAACTGGCCAAAGCGATCGCTAAACTGCGCGTTATCGAGTTGACCAAAAAAGCGATGTAACACCGGCTTGAACGTAAAAAGCCAGTCTGGTTTCCAGGCTGGCTTTTTTTATGGCCAGCTGCTGACGAGCGGATGAAGTGAAAACAGAGTTCACCCTTAATTGTTATTGATTAGTTAAATGATGAAGCGTAGACTCTATTTTATGTGATGTATGTCACATAAAAGAGCGTTATCAAATTGCACCTGCGTCAGGAATTCATCATGAAACTGTTCCATAAAATCATCGCTAAATTTAGCGTCCTGAGCTTCTAAGCTCCGCGCTATCTCCCCCGCTGACACGACGTATCGCCCATCAAAACGACAACACTGGCGATGTGAAACCGGGCAAAGAAGGTCACCTGACGGTGGCCTTTCGTTTTTAATCACTACATCAATCACTTTGCCGCCCTCCCCCGCCAGCGACTGGCGACGATTATCCTGGTTCTTCCCGTTATGGGTGCTGAAAACCGCTTTCCGCAGCGGCTTTATTCAGGTGACGAAAAAACAGCAAAAGCAGTGAGATAGTCAATGATTATCCTCCCTACCCTCCTTTTTCAGCGTTAAACTGATTTGCAGTGGTTAAAAATAGCGTCATAAAATGGTGTATAGCGGTGAGCCTGGACGTTTTCTCCACGTCTCGTTTTATGATGAAAAATATGTAGAAATTTCAACGTGAAAGGCTTTTACTTTTCGTTCTAACTACCGTCAGGATGAGTATGTCAAATAGTGCGATGAGCGTGGTTATCCTTGCCGCAGGCAAAGGGACCCGCATGTATTCCGATCTTCCTAAGGTGCTGCATACCCTGGCCGGGAAGCCAATGGTGCAGCATGTCATTGATGCCGCTAACGATTTAGGCGCATGTGCGGTACACCTGGTGTACGGCCACGGCGGCGATCTGCTGCGTCAGACGCTGCATGAAGACAACCTGAACTGGGTGCTGCAGGCCGAGCAGCTAGGAACCGGGCACGCCATGCAGCAGGCGGCGCCGTTCTTCAATGATGATGAAGACATCCTGATGCTCTACGGCGACGTGCCGCTGATCTCCGTCGAGACGCTACAGCGCCTGCGCGCCGCGAAACCGCAGGGCGGGATTGGTCTGCTGACGGTGAAGCTGGATGATCCAACCGGCTATGGCCGCATTACCCGTGAGAATGGCCAGGTGACAGGCATCGTTGAGCACAAAGATGCCAGCGAGGCGCAGCGCCAGATTCAGGAAATTAACACCGGGATCCTGATCGCCGGCGGAGCAGATCTCAAGCGCTGGCTGGCGAAGCTCACCAATAACAACGCCCAGGGCGAATACTACATCACCGATATCATCGCCATGGCGCATCAGGAAGGTCACGAGATCGTTGCCGTGCATCCCCAGCGCCTGAGCGAAGTCGAAGGCGTCAACAATCGCCTGCAGCTTGCGCGCCTGGAGCGCGTCTACCAGGCTGAGCAAGCGGAAAAGCTGCTGCTGGCGGGGGTGATATTGCGCGATCCGGCGCGTTTCGATCTGCGCGGTACGCTGCAGCACGGGCGCGATGTGGAGATCGATACTAACGTTATTCTGCAAGGCAGCGTCGTGCTGGGCGATCGCGTGAAAATCGGCGCCGGCTGCGTGATTAAAAACAGCACTATCGGCGATGATTGCGAAATCAGCCCCTACAGCGTGGTGGAAGATGCCCAGCTGCAGGCGGCCTGCACCATCGGCCCATTTGCCCGTCTGCGCCCGGGCGCCGAACTGCTGGAAGGCGCCCACGTTGGCAACTTCGTGGAAATGAAAAAGGCGCGTCTTGGCAAAGGCTCCAAGGCGGGTCATCTGACCTATCTGGGCGATGCGGAGATCGGTGATAACGTCAATATCGGCGCGGGCACTATCACCTGCAACTATGATGGCGCGAATAAACATAAAACGATTATTGGCGATGATGTTTTTGTCGGCTCGGATACCCAGCTGGTGGCCCCGGTCACGGTTGGCAACGGCGTCACGATCGCCGCCGGCACCACCGTCACACGCAATATCGCCGATAACGAACTGGTGTTGAGCCGCGTACCGCAGGTCCACAAACAGGGCTGGCAGCGTCCGGTGAAGAAAAAATAAACAGGATTGTCGCCGGGGGTGAAAAACGTCCGGCGAACCAGGATGAGAGGGTCAATATAGATCCCCGTCCGCAGGCAGTACCATAACAATAACCCCACTCTCTACAAGGCTCGGGGCGCCCGGAAAACGGGCAAATACAGGTCAGCGACAACGCATGGCATATCGCCATTATCAGGAAATTTAACTATGTGTGGAATTGTTGGCGCAGTCGCGCAGCGTGATATTGCTGAAATCCTTCTCGAAGGTTTACGTCGTCTGGAATACCGTGGCTATGACTCTGCCGGTCTGGCGGTAGTCGACAGCGAAGGTCATATGACCCGCGTGCGTCGCCTGGGTAAGGTACAGATGCTGGCTCAGGCGGTCGAAGAGCAACCGTTACACGGTGGTACCGGGATCGCCCATACTCGTTGGGCGACGCACGGCGAACCGTCTGAGAGCAATGCGCATCCGCATGTTTCTGAACACATTGTGGTGGTCCATAACGGGATCATCGAAAACCACGAGCCGCTGCGCGCACTGCTGCAGTCTCGTGGCTATGTCTTCGTCACTGAGACCGATACCGAAGTTATCGCTCATCTGGTGCACTGGGAGCTGGAACAAGGTGGTACCTTGCGTGAAGCCGTGCTGCGCGCCATCCCGCAGCTGCGCGGCGCCTACGGCACCGTCATCATGGATACCCGCGACCCGGGAACTCTGCTGGCGGCCCGCTCCGGTAGCCCACTGGTTATTGGTCTGGGCATGGGTGAAAACTTTATCGCCTCCGACCAGCTGGCGCTGCTGCCGGTTACCCGCCGCTTCATCTTCCTCGAAGAGGGCGATATTGCGGAAGTGACTCGTCGCTCGGTGGTGATTTTCGATAAATCCGCTGCGCAAGTGAAGCGCCAGGAGATCGAATCCAATCTGCAGTATGACGCCGGCGATAAAGGTATCTATCGCCACTATATGCAGAAAGAGATTTTCGAACAGCCGAACGCGATTAAGAACACCCTGACCGGGCGTATCAGCCACGGCGAAGTCGATCTCAGCGAGCTGGGGCCGAACGCCAATGAAATGCTGGCTCAGGTCGAACATATTCAGATTGTTGCCTGCGGGACCTCCTATAACTCCGGGATGGTCTCCCGCTACTGGTTTGAAGCGTTAGCCGGCGTGCCGTGCGATGTGGAAATCGCCTCCGAATTCCGCTATCGCAAGTCCGCGGTGCGTCGTAACAGCCTGATGATCACCCTTTCCCAGTCCGGTGAAACTGCCGATACGCTGGCGGCGCTGCGATTGTCGAAAGAGCTGGGCTATCTCGGCTCGCTGGCCATCTGCAACGTGCCGGGCTCGTCGCTGGTGCGCGAATCCGATCTGGCGCTGATGACCAAAGCCGGAACGGAAATTGGCGTGGCCTCGACCAAGGCCTTTACCACTCAGCTGACGGTGCTGCTGATGCTGGTGGCGAAACTGGCGCGATTGAAAGGTCAGGATGCGTCCATTGAGCATGATATCGTCCACGGCCTGCAGGCGCTGCCGAGTCGTATTGAGCAGATGCTCTCTCAGGACAAGCGTATTGAGCAGCTGGCAGAGCGTTTCTCTGATAAGCACCATGCGCTGTTCCTCGGCCGCGGCGATCAGTATCCGATCGCCATGGAAGGGGCGCTGAAGCTGAAAGAGATCTCCTACATTCACGCGGAAGCCTACGCGGCGGGCGAGCTGAAGCACGGCCCGCTGGCGCTGATTGATGCGGAAATGCCGGTGATCGTGGTGGCGCCGAACAACGAGCTGCTGGAAAAACTGAAATCCAACATCGAAGAAGTTCGCGCCCGCGGCGGTGAGCTGTACGTCTTCGCCGACGGTGACGCCGGCTTCAACGGCAGCGACAACATGCACATCATTGAGATGCCGCATGTCGAAGAGACCATCGCCCCCATCTTCTACACCGTGCCGCTGCAGCTGCTGGCTTATCACGTTGCGCTGATCAAAGGCACAGACGTTGATCAGCCGCGTAACCTGGCGAAATCGGTCACGGTTGAGTAACGTATTACCTCTTTTGCAAAGGGCTGCCGGCGGTGGCCCTTTTTTATTTTCACCTGCTGTTTTTAGCCGATCTTGTGCGCAATATGTGGGATGGCGATAGACGACAACCGATCGTTTTGCACTGCGATTTGGCTGTCATAAAAAGAAAATTATTCCGTCATTGTATGGTCATGCTTGCAGATAACCATTTGATTTATAAGTGTATTATTTGACGCAAAATCCCTTCTCCCGGCCTGTCATAAAACTGTCATAATTCGTACATTTTACTGTCACCTCTTTGACCTATTTTGCTCACCATAGCCTCGAAACAATGATTTACGAATCCCAGCAGGAGACATTATGAACGTTATGCGTACCACCGTCGCAACAGTTGTCGCCGCGACCTTATCGATGAGCGCTTTCTCTGCTTTCGCAGCAGCAAGCCTGACTGGCGCAGGTGCAACTTTTCCTGCGCCGGTGTATGCCAAATGGGCTGACACCTATCAGAAAGAAACCGGCAATAAAGTGAACTACCAGGGTATTGGTTCCTCTGGTGGCGTTAAGCAGATTATTGCCAACACCGTTGATTTCGGTGCTTCTGATGCTCCGCTGGCTGATGACAAACTGACCCAGGAAGGTCTGTTCCAGTTCCCGACCGTGATTGGCGGCGTGGTGCTGGCGGTTAACCTGCCTGGCGTGAAATCCGGCGAGCTGGTGCTGGATGGCAAAACCCTCGGCGATATCTACCTGGGTAAAATTAAAAAATGGGATGACGAAGCGATCGCTAAACTCAACCCGGGTCTGAAGCTGCCGTCGCAGAATATCGCCGTGGTTCGCCGCGCCGATGGATCCGGTACCTCCTTCGTCTTCACCAGCTACCTGTCCAAAGTGAATGAAGAGTGGAAATCGAAAATCGGCGCAGGCTCTACCGTTAACTGGCCAACCGGTCTTGGCGGTAAAGGCAACGACGGTATCGCCGCCTTTGTTCAGCGTCTGCCGGGCTCGATTGGTTACGTCGAATACGCTTACGCCAAACAAAACAATCTGGCGTACACCAAACTGGTCTCTGCCGATGGCAAACCGGTTAGCCCGACTGAAGACAACTTCGCTAACGCCGCAAAAGGCGTTGACTGGAGCAAGTCTTTCGCTCAGGACCTGACTAACCAGAAGGGTGAAAATGCATGGCCGATCACCTCAACCACCTTCATTCTGGTGCATAAGGCGACTAACAAGCCTGAGCAGACCGCTGAAGTGCTGAAGTTCTTCGACTGGGCGTATAAAAATGGCGGGAAAGAAGCGAATGCGCTGGATTACGCATCGCTGCCGGAAAGCGTGGTTGAGCAGGTTCGTGCGGCATGGAAAACCAACGTCAAAGACAGCAGCGGTAAAGCGCTGTACTAACAGTAGATTTTTGACGAAGATGGCGGGGGCGTTCAGCGCTGCCCGCCCTACGGTTCCGACTGTAGGCCCGGAAGCGAACGCCACCGGGCATTTATTCGAACAAGCTTTAATACGTAAAGAGTAATCTATGGCTGCAACCAAGCCTGCATTTACCCCTCCGGGGAAAAAGGGTGACATGATTTTCAGTGCGCTGGTAAAACTGGCTGCGCTGATTGTGCTATTGATGCTGGGCGGCATCATCGTTTCCCTGATCATCTCTTCCTGGCCGAGCATTCAAAAGTTTGGCTTTGCCTTTTTGTGGACCAAAGAGTGGGATGCGCCCAACGAAATCTTCGGCGCGCTGGTGCCGATTTACGGGACCCTGGTGACCTCCTTTATCGCGCTGCTGATCGCCGTACCGGTGAGCTTCGGCATCGCGCTGTTTCTGACGGAACTGTCCCCCGCCTGGCTCAAGCGTCCGCTGGGCATTGCGATTGAGCTGCTGGCCGCGATCCCGAGTATCGTGTACGGCATGTGGGGCCTGTTTATTTTCGCCCCGCTGTTTGCGACTTACTTCCAGGAGCCTGTTGGTAACGTCCTGTCGACTATTCCGTTCGTCGGCGCGCTGTTTGCTGGCCCGGCGTTTGGTATCGGTATTCTCGCCGCTGGCGTTATTCTGGCCATCATGATCATCCCTTATATCGCCGCGGTAATGCGTGATGTTTTCGAACAGACGCCGGTGATGATGAAAGAGTCGGCCTATGGCATCGGCTGCACCACCTGGGAAGTGATCTGGCGCATCGTTTTACCGTTCACCAAGAACGGAGTGATCGGCGGCGTGATGCTCGGTCTGGGCCGTGCGCTGGGTGAAACCATGGCGGTCACCTTTATCATCGGTAACACCTACCAGCTCGACAGCATATCGCTGTATATGCCGGGGAACAGCATTACCTCCGCGCTGGCCAACGAATTCGCCGAAGCCGAAACCGGTCTGCACGTGGCGGCGCTGATGGAACTGGGTCTGATCCTGTTCGTTATCACCTTTATCGTTCTGGCGGCGTCGAAGTTTATGATTATGCGCCTCGCGAAGAATGAGGGGGCACGCTAATGGCGACCATTGAAATGCAAAGCACCGCCGAGCTGGCGGAATCCCGCCGTAAGATGCAAGCCAGGCGCCGCATGAAGAACCGCATCGCCCTGACGCTGTCGATGGCCACCATGGCGTTTGGTTTGTTCTGGCTTATCTGGATCCTGATGTCGACCGTAACCCGCGGTATCGATGGCATGAGCCTGGCGCTGTTTACCGAAATGACGCCGCCGCCGAATACCGCGGGCGGCGGTCTGGCCAACGCCCTTGCCGGCAGCGGCCTGCTGATCCTGTGGGCAACCATCTTTGGTACGCCGCTGGGCATCATGGCCGGGATTTATCTGGCGGAGTATGGCCGCAAGTCGGTGCTGGCGGAAATTATCCGTTTTATTAACGATATTCTGCTTTCCGCGCCGTCTATCGTGGTTGGTCTGTTCGTCTACACCATCGTGGTGGCGCAGATGCAGCATTTCTCCGGCTGGGCGGGGGTGATCGCCCTGGCGCTGCTGCAGGTGCCTATCGTTATTCGTACCACCGAAAACATGCTGAAACTGGTGCCGGATAGCCTGCGTGAAGCGGCCTATGCGCTGGGTACGCCGAAGTGGAAGATGATCTCGGCGATCACCCTGAAAGCGTCCGTCTCGGGGATTATGACCGGGATCCTGCTGGCTATCGCCCGTATCGCCGGGGAAACGGCGCCCCTGCTGTTTACCGCGCTGTCCAACCAGTTCTGGAGCACCGACATGATGCAGCCGATTGCCAACCTGCCGGTGACCATTTTCAAATTTGCCATGAGTCCGTTTGCGGAGTGGCAGCAACTGGCATGGGCCGGGGTATTGATTATCACCCTGTGCGTCTTGCTGCTGAACATCCTGGCGCGCGTTATCTTCGCCAAGAAGAAACACGGTTAATTTTTGCGGCGCAGCGACAGCTGCGCTGAATGAGGAAGAGATTGAGATGAGTATGGTGAATACAGCCCCGGGTAAGATTTCAGTTCGCAACCTGAACTTCTACTACGGTAAATTCCATGCCCTGAAGAACATCAACCTGGATATCACCAAAAACCAGGTGACGGCGTTTATCGGTCCGTCAGGCTGTGGTAAATCCACTCTGCTGCGTACGTTCAATAAAATGTTTGAACTGTATCCGGAGCAGCGCGCGGAAGGCGAGATCCTGCTGGATGGCGACAACATTCTGACCAACACCCAGGATATCGCCCTGCTGCGTGCCAAGGTTGGCATGGTATTCCAGAAGCCAACGCCGTTCCCGATGTCCATTTACGACAACATCGCTTTCGGCGTGCGCCTGTTTGAAAAGCTGTCCCGTGCCGATATGGATGAGCGCGTGCAGTGGGCGTTGACCAAAGCCGCATTATGGAATGAAACCAAAGATAAACTGCACCAGAGCGGGTATTCTCTCTCCGGCGGTCAGCAGCAGCGCCTGTGCATCGCCCGCGGTATCGCGATCCGCCCGGAAGTCCTGCTGCTTGATGAACCTTGCTCAGCGCTGGACCCGATCTCTACCGGGCGTATCGAGGAGCTGATCACCGAGCTGAAGCAGGATTACACCGTCGTTATCGTGACTCACAACATGCAGCAGGCTGCGCGTTGCTCCGACCATACGGCATTTATGTATCTTGGCGAGCTGATTGAGTTCAGCAACACGGATGACCTGTTCACCAAGCCCGCGAAGAAACAAACTGAAGATTATATTACTGGCCGCTACGGTTGATTTGCCCTTGTGCTTTCAGGCTCTCACCAGTTGGGCAATCAGGAGACACCATGGACAACCTAAATCTTAATAAACATATTTCCGGCCAGTTCAACGCTGAACTGGAGTATATCCGCACCCAGGTGATGACCATGGGTGGGCTGGTGGAGCAACAGCTTTCTGATGCGATCACCGCCATGCATAACCAGGACAGCGATCTGGCGAAACGCGTGATTGACGGCGACAAGCAGGTCAACATGATGGAAGTGGCGATCGATGAAGCCTGCGTGCGCATCATCGCCAAGCGCCAGCCGACCGCCAGCGACCTGCGCCTGGTGATGGCGATCATCAAGACCATCGCTGAGCTGGAACGCATTGGCGACGTGGCGGATAAAATCTGCCGTACCGCGCTGGAGAAGTTTTCCCAGCAGCACCAGCCGCTGCTGGTGAGCCTCGAATCGCTGGGCCGCCATACGGTGCAGATGCTGCATGACGTGCTGGATGCCTTCGCGCGTATGGATCTCGACGAGGCGGTACGTATCTATCGCGAAGACAAGAAAGTCGACCAGGAGTATGAAGGCATCGTGCGTCAGCTGATGACCTACATGATGGAAGACTCGCGCACTATCCCCAGCGTTCTGACGGCGCTGTTCTGCGCGCGTTCCATCGAACGTATCGGCGACCGCTGCCAGAATATTTGCGAATATATTTTCTACTTCGTCAAAGGCCAGGATTTCCGTCATGTGGGCGGCGATGAACTGGATAAACTGCTCGCCGGAAAAGATCCGAAAGAGTAATAATCATTTTGTCTAATTCTGATAAATGGATTTATCAGAATTAGATATGATTCCTCCAGCGGCAGCGATATTGCTGCGATTATCGTCACAATTAACAGGCTGCCCGTTTGAGTTCTTCATTTTATCGCGTAACAATCAGCATTCACTGACTGAGCGCGCAAGCTCAGAATGTTTTAAACGGATTGTTACTGCGACAGCAGGAAAAACCTGATATTGCCCCCCCCACGGCGGCGATATCAGGTTTTTTTATGCGCGTTAAGAATGACTTAATAAGGGTTGCTACCGCGATGCGCGGGCAAAACCTGAAGAGGATTATCTGTTTAGGCAGATCGTCTTCTTCGGGTTTTTTTGCTTTTTTCTCTCCGCAAAAATAACAGCCCTCGCGCCCTTAAGCGGTATGGATACAGCTATTAGAACCCGCGCGATGCTTGTCGCTGTCGTATTTATTTATGCCAACACTTATATAAGGGAATATTATGTTTAGAAAAACCAGGATCGCTTCGGCGATGGTATTGCTGGCGCCGCTTTGTTATTCAACCACGCTGTTCGCGAGCCAGTTGACGGTAGAGCAACGGCTTGAGTTGCTGGAAAAAGCGCTTAGCGATACGCAAAAAGAGCTCAAAAAATATCAGGACCAGGAGAGAAAAAGAGACCAGATTTGGGCCACATGGTCTTCGCCTGCAGAGAGCCAGAAGCGCACCGTCGCGGCGGCGGCAGGACCGAAAGCAGCAGTGAAACCGGATGCGGTACTGGTCAAAAATCAACAACCTGCCACAGACGGCGCGCCAGCCTACAGCGCGATGACGCTGAAAGACTTTAGCAAGTTCGTCAAAGATGAAATTGGCTTTAGCTATAACGGCTACTTCCGCTCGGGCTGGGGAACCGCCTCGCATGGCTCGCCAAAGTCGTGGGCCATTGGTTCGCTTGGCCGTCTGGGCAATGAATATTCCGGCTGGTTCGATCTGCAGCTGAAGCAGCGGGTGTTTCAGGAAGGCGATAAACGCGTCGACGCCATCGTGATGCTCGACGGGAACGTTGGCCAGCAGTATTCCACTGGCTGGTTTGGTGACAATGCCGGCGGCGAAAACTACATCCAGTTCTCGGATATGTACGTTAACACCAAAGGATTCCTGCCGTTTGCCCCGGAAGCCGATTTCTGGGTCGGCAAACACGGTGCGCCAAAAATCGAGATCCAGATGCTGGACTGGAAAACGCAGAGAACCGATGCGGCGGCTGGCGTGGGGCTGGAAAACTGGCAGGTAGGCGCCGGGAAATTCGATATCGCGCTGGTCCGGGAGGATGTTGATGACTACGATCGTTCTTTAAGCAATAAGCAGCAAATTAACACCAATACCCTCGATATCCGTTACAAAGAGATCCCGTTGTGGGATAAAGCCAGTCTGATGGTCAGCGGACGCTATGTCGCCGCCAACCAAAGTTCTTCTGAGAAATATAAAGAGGGCAATGAAGGCTATTATCCATGGAAAGATACCTGGATGGCCGGCACCTCGTTAACGCAAAAATTTGCTCACGGCGGCTTTAACGAATTTTCTTTGTTGCTGGCGAATAACTCCATTGCCAGCAGCTTCTCGCGCTATGCCGGATCCAGCCCCTATACTACCTTTAACGGCCGCTATTATGGCGACCATACCAATGGCACCGCCGTGCGCTTAACCTCGCAAGGAGAAACCTATTTACGCGATGACATTATTATGGCGAATGCCATCGTTTACTCCTTTGGCAACGACGTTTACAGCTACGAGACCGGGGCCCACTCCGATTTTGAATCCATCCGTACGGTCCTGCGGCCGGCCTATATCTGGAATAAATATAACCAGACCGGCGTCGAACTGGGGTACTTCAGGCAGCAAAACAAAGATGTGACCGGCAAGAAATATAACGAGTCCGGCTATAAGACCACGCTGTTCCATACCTTCAAAGTTAATACCAGTATGCTGACCTCGCGCCCGGAAATTCGCTTCTATGCCACCTATATTAAAGCGAAGGATATCGACCTGGATAAGGCCGCGAATAACACCACCCGCATTTTTGAAGACGGTAAAAACGATCAGTTTGCCGTAGGGGCGCAGGCGGAAATCTGGTGGTGAGACGATAACAGAACGGACACAACGTAAGAGGAATAACGATGAAACAACATGCCATTTATTTCGCCCTCGCGCTGGCGGGCGCGGCGTTCACCATTCAGGCGGCACCGTTGCCAGCGGTGCCCGAGCCCTCCCTGCCGGTGAGCCACTTTATCACCCAGGTTAACGCGGATAAGAGTATCACTTACCGCCTGTTTGCCCCTGATGCCCGGCGGGTTTCGGTGGTGACAGGCGCCACGCCGGACACCTTTGTCTCGCACGACATGACCAAAGCGGACCACGGGGTCTGGACATGGAAAAGCGAGCCAATGAAACCCAATCTCTATGAATACTATTTTGATGTGGACGGCTTCCGCTCGGTGGATACCGGCAGCCGCTATCAGAAGCCGCAGCGTCAGGTGAACACCAGCCTGATTCTGGTTCCCGGCAGTATTCTGGACGATCGCCCGGTCGCGCACGGCGATCTGCGCACCCTTACCTATCACTCGAAGGCGCTGAATGCGGAACGGCGGCTCTATGTCTGGACGCCGCCGAACTATAGCGGCAGCGGCGAGCCGCTGCCGGTGCTCTATTTCTATCATGGCTTTGGCGACAGCGGGCTGTCGGCCATCGATCAGGGGCGTATTCCGCAAATCATGGATAACCTGCTGGCGGAGGGCAAGATCAAGCCTATGCTGGTGGTGGTCCCGGATACCGAAACCGACACCCCGGAAGCGATCGCGGAAAACTTCCCGCCGCAGGAGCGACGCAAAACCTTCTATCCGCTGAATGCGCAGGCGGCGGATAAGGAGCTGATGCAGGACATTATTCCGCTGATCGATGCCCGGTTTAACGTGCGTAAAGATGCCGACGGTCGGGCGCTGGCTGGCCTCTCTCAGGGCGGGTATCAGGCGCTGGTTTCCGGGATGAATCATCTGGAGAGCTTTGGCTGGCTCGCCACGTTTAGCGGCGTCACGACCACCACGGTGCCGAATGCCGGTGTGGAAGCGCAACTGAAACATCCTGAGGCGATCAATCAACAGCTGCGTAACTTTACCGTGGTCGTCGGGGAAAAAGATTCCGTGACCGGCAAAGACATCGCGGGTCTGAAAAGCGAGCTGGAAAAACAGAAGATCAACTTTGACTATCACGCCTATCCCGGCCTGAACCATGAAATGGACGTCTGGCGCCCGGCCTACGAGGAGTTTGTGCAAAAACTGTTTAAATAGCCGGTGGGGGCGTTTAGCCCCCGCTTTCCGCGAGTGAAGAAAGGCAAGATGAAAGTGATTGTGTCCCAAGATGATGAAGAGATAGCCGGTCGCCAGCCGTCCTGTTCTGGGCTAGAACATAGCGCTACCTGCCAACCGTCGCCCGGTTGGGCGACGCCGGGGGCTAGCGAGTGATATCCCAACCGCGCGCTTTCCACAATGCCGGCAGCGCAGCCAGATCGGTAAAGGTCGTCACGTTGGGATGATCGATGGGCGGGTTGTGTGGATCGGCGCAGAAGTAGAACACCTCCATGCCGGCGGCTATTCCCGATTGTGCACCTGCCCTGGAATCATCAACCAGAATACAGTTCTCAACGTTAACGCTCATCGCTTTTGCGGCATGGAACATCAGCGCCGGATCGGGTTTCCAGCGCTGAATATCGTAGCCGCTGTACAACCGGTCAGCGAAATGGTGCAGCAGGCCGGTGCGGCCGAGAGAGTGTTGCATCTTACTGACCGGGCCATTGGAAACCACGCACATCGGGACGCTTACCGCATCCAGCAGCGCCTGGGCTCCGGCAATCACCTCCAGTTCGCTATCAAACAGGCGGGCGACTTCCGCACGGTAAATCGGCTCCAGAGTGGCCTTTTGCAGGTTAACGCCATGCTCGGCGTTGATGGTGTCGATTATTTCGTACAGTTTTACGCCTTTGAAGCGCTTAAAAATCTCTGCCAGCTCCAGCGTAATGCCAAATTCCTGGAACATGTGCACGTAGGCGCGGGAGCAAATCACCTCGCTGTCGACCAGCGTGCCGTCACAGTCAAAAAATACTGCTTCTGGTTGAGTCATAGCCATTCCATATTAACAAGTTTAACGTTTTCGTCATGTCCAATGCCGCGACGCAATCGTTGCCGTATAAGCAAAATAAATGAAAAAAATTACCATACAACCGCGCCTGGTGCTGTAATTTGGTATAGGATAGCGTCGAATTTTCCCTCCTTACGTTCGGAAACCGATAATGAGTCAACAACAAACCAGCCAGTCTTCTGGCCAGGGTCTGCTGGAGCGCGTATTTAAACTGCGCGAGCACGGCACCACGGTGCGCACGGAAGCCATCGCCGGTTTCACCACGTTCCTGACGATGGTGTATATCGTTTTTGTTAACCCACAAATTCTTGGCGTAGCGGGCATGGATACCAGCGCCGTGTTTGTGACCACCTGTCTGATTGCCGCTTTCGGCAGTATCCTGATGGGGCTGTTCGCGAACCTGCCGGTCGCCCTGGCGCCGGCGATGGGCCTGAACGCCTTTTTCGCCTTTGTGGTGGTGCAGGCGATGGGCCTGCCGTGGCAGGTCGGGATGGGCGCGATTTTCTGGGGCGCCGTCGGCCTGCTGCTGCTGACGATCTTCCGCGTACGCTACTGGATGATCGCCAATATTCCGCTGAGCCTGCGCGTGGGCATCACCAGCGGTATCGGTCTGTTTATCGGTATGATGGGCCTGAAGAACGCCGGGGTTATCGTCGCAAATCCGGAAACGCTGGTCAGTATTGGTCATCTGACCTCCCACAGCGTGCTGCTGGGCGTGCTGGGCTTCTTTATCATCGCGATTCTGGCGTCGCGCAACATTCATGCCGCGGTTCTGGTCTCTATCGTGGTGACCACCCTGCTGGGCTGGATGCTGGGTGATGTACACTACACCGGTATCGTCTCGGCGCCGCCGAGCGTGACTTCGGTGATCGGTCATGTCGATCTGGCGGGCTCCCTGAATCTGGGCCTGGCCGGGGTGATCTTCTCCTTTATGCTGGTCAACCTGTTTGACTCCTCCGGGACGCTGATCGGCGTGACGGATAAAGCGGGTCTGGCGGACGCCAACGGTAAATTCCCGCGCATGAAGCAGGCGCTGTTTGTCGATAGCGTCTCGTCGGTGGCAGGCTCCTTCATCGGCACCTCGTCGGTAACAGCGTATATCGAATCCTCCTCCGGTGTTTCCGTGGGCGGGCGCACCGGCCTGACCGCCGTGGTCGTCGGTATCCTGTTCCTGCTGGTTATCTTCCTCTCTCCGCTGGCGGGGATGGTTCCGGCCTATGCGGCCGCTGGCGCGCTGATTTACGTCGGCGTGCTGATGACCTCAAGCCTGGCGCGCGTGAAGTGGGATGACCTGACGGAAGCGGTACCGGCGTTTATCACCGCGGTGATGATGCCGTTTAGCTTCTCGATCACCGAAGGCATTGCCCTGGGCTTTATCTCCTACTGCGTGATGAAAATTGGCACCGGCCGTCTGCGCGACCTCAGCCCTTGCGTCATTATCGTCTCGCTGCTGTTCGTGCTGAAGATTGTCTTTATCGATGCACATTAATCCGCACGTATGATGAAAAAGCCCGGCATCGCTGCCGGGCTTTTTTTATGCTTTAACCCGCTGAATATAGTCGCCAAAGGCAGTCAGCTGGCCGCGCAGATGGTCGAGGGTGCTCTGATCGACCACTTCACCCGACTGCGGATCCACTTTGTTCTGGATCACGCCGCCCATAAATTCCGGTTTATTCATCACCATCGCATCGAGGAACACCAGAATCTGCCGCAGATGATACTGGCAGCGCGCGCCGCCGATGGCGCCCATAGAGCTGGTTTGAATCAGCACCGGCTTGCCGGACAGCGGCTGCTCGGGCAGACGTGAAAGCCAGTCGATGGCGTTTTTCAGGCCGCCAGGCACGGAATAGTTATACTCGGGGGTGACAATCACCACGCCATCCGCCTCGCGGATCTGCTGCGCAATCTCCTGCACGCTCTGCGGGAATCCCTCTTCCTCCTGAATATCAGCATCGTACAGCGGAATATCGCCGATCGACGGCAGCGCGGAAATGTGCATGCCCGCCGGCGCGATGCCGGGCAGGGTACGCGCGACCATTCCATTAAACGACCCTTTACGCAGGCTGCCGAGTAACGTAACCACTTTCAAGGTATCTGACATGATTGCTCCTTTGGATCATGATGCCGGCAAGACCGGTCAATTGAGGGATAAGGTTTTTTCCGTGGGCAGACTGGTAAAGCGCATCAGGCGGGCTGAGGGTTCGCGTGCGCGGCGCTGAGCGTCCGCCAGGCTGTGCCAGTCGCCTCCCTTAGCATCATACTCCCAGACCTTCAGCGGGCCGATATTCGGGGTAGCGGCAAGCGACCACACCAGCAGCGATTCGGCGTCACAGACGGCTTCGATCGGCAGGCTGCCGGCGGTACGCAGGCGGCCGGAGCCAGGCAGCAGCTGCAGCTGCGTTGATGTCTCACCGGTCAGCTTCAGCACGCTGCGGCGCAGCGCCACCAGCTGGCTGCGCGCTTCGTCCGGGTCATGCTGAATGTTAATCCACAGATTCTCATTGTTACTGAAATTTTGCCGGTCGGCGTCGTGGCTGCGAACGGCGCGCTGCAGCTCCATGTCGAGGCCGCAATCCCCCTCGGTGGTCAGCGCCACGCCAACGATATTGCCAGTATAAGAGATAGAGAAGCGGGGAAGGTGACGATCGCTAAAAACCGGTCTGCCATTGGCTTCGTTAACGATTTCAGGCAGCTCGCTGATGCCGTAAAGCATAAACAGCAGTTCGGCGAGCAGCGACCGCGAAGCGCGAAAGCGGGCTTGCCGGTATTCAGGGAGCCGACGTGCGGATTGATGACAGGCCGCTGACAAACGTGTCGATAGCGGCTCCCCGGTACTGAGTATCCCTCGTGCAAAATGCGTTGCCATACGTCGCTCCGTGAGTAATGGTCTGAATTAAAACGGCGGGCGCTATTATCGCCTGGTATTAACAGGTTTTAATGCCGAAATCCCCCCTTGAAAAGGGAATTTGTTTGAATTTTACAAATTCTTGCGCAAATAAGGTGCTATGGGCACGAAACAAGGCTTACAGCGTACCGGAATAGAGCGCTTTCAGCGTATCTCTAAGCCAGACAAGCTTCGGGTTGTAGCTGTTGCGTTTATGCCATAGCAAGGTGAAGGGGACGCGAAGCTTTTCCAGATGCTGCGGCTCCAGCGGCAGCGGTCGGGAGACCAGCGGTAGCTGGTGCTGCTGATTATAGTGCTGGCAGTAGCGCGGCGCGGTGGCCAGCATGGTGTGCTGCGGCTGGGCCGCCATAAAGAGGGATTGCTCAAACCCCGGCACGGTCAGCGCCACGTTACGTTTATGCCCCAGCTCCTGCAGCACGTCGTCCAGCGCCCAGGTATCGCGTTGTTCCCAGCAGATGGTGATATGCGGATAGCGTAAGAATGCCGCCAGATCCCACTCCTCCCTGAGTGCCGGATGGTCGGCGCGCAGCCAGACCTGCGGCAGGTCGGTGAACAGCACATCAAAATCGATATACCACGGCAGCAGGCTTAGCAACTCCCGCGACTGCGGATGGCTTTCGCGCCCGCAGAAGCCGATATCCACCTCGCCGCGAATGATGGCGTCCAGGGAGTCGTAGTCCCAGTTGCGCAAACGAATCAATGCCTGCGGATAGCGCTGATAGATGCGCTGGGAGAGGGTGTTAAACAGGATCATCAGCAGCGGCGTTTCCGCCGCCAGCTCGAATTTGAGGCCGCTCGGCATGGTGTGGTGCGGTTTATCGAGGATCTGGTTGCCCATCTGCATCCAGTCCGCCAGATCCTGCTCCATGCTGCTGACCAGCGGCGTGGGCGCCAGGCCCAGCGGCGTTTTGACAAACAGCGGATCGTCAAACCAGGCGCGCAGTTTGGCCAGCGACTTGCTCACCGCCGAGGGCGAAACGTTCATCCGCTTCGCCGTACGGGTAACGCTGAGCTCCTGGGTCAGGAGCTGCAGGCAGAGGAGTAAATTAAGATCGAGACTCGAAAGCGGCTTCTTCATCGTGTTGCGCAACCCGCGGCGGGGTGGCGACCAGTAGCAGAACAAGACTCACTATGCTACAGGCAATGAGTATCCCGATCAGCATATTCATTGCGCTGAGTCCGATGATAGCGGCGAGCCATATCCACAGCGACGAACCGCACACCTGCGCGATGCCGAGGACCGAGCTGGCGACACCGGCGCGCAGCGTGAATGGCCCCAGGGCCTGGCTCATCGCGACGCCGAAGCCGACGGAGAAGCCGGCGCAAATCATGCCCAGCCCGACCAGGGTGACGGCCTGGTGGGTGGCGAGGCTCAGCGCCACGCCAGCCGCCAGGAACAGCAGCTGCGAGGTTATCATCAGGGTGCGCGGTTTAAACAGCGACAGGGCGAACGGCGTCGAGAAGGAGACCGCCATGCTGACCATCGCCATCAGCGCCATCGTCATGGAATAGGTGCCGCGATCGAACCCCATCTCCTCCATCATCAGTACCGGCGAGACGTTCACGTAGGTGAGGATCGCCGTTACGCTGAGGGTGGTGATGAGAATGCGGCTGAGGAAAAAGCGATTCAACAGCGATTCGTCCGCGCCATGCTGCGGCATAGCCGTCTGCGGAGGCGCCGTCGGACGCGTCTCGCGCAGGATAAATACCGCCAGTAAACCCACCGTTACCCCCATGCCGATCATGGTGTAGAACAGACTCTGCCACGGGTATTTCAGCATGATCAGGTGGCCGAGCACCGGCGCCAGAACGGGGATGATGCAGGTAATGCCGTTGAGCAACGACAGCACTTTGGCCCGCCGACGGTCGTCCAGCGTATCGCGCAGAATAGCGAAAGCCACCACGTAGCAGCAGCCGGCGCCAATCCCCTGGATAAAGCGTCCGGTAAGGAAGTGGCTGCTGGTGTGCGCCTGCGCGCAGAGCAGGGAGGCGATAACAAAGATCGCCGCGCCCACAATGGCGACAGGCTTGCGCCCCGAGCGGTCGGCGATACGGCCAGCAAACAGCATCGCGGAGGCCATTCCGGCCAGATAGACCGAGAAGGCGATATGTAATTGCGCCTCGCTGGCTCCCAGATCCTGAGCAATACGCGGCAGGCCGACGAGATACATATCGATGCCGGAGGGATAGAGCAGAACCAGGGCAAAGCTGCAGAGAAGAAAGCGTGTCATGAGATCCTCGCGATGTGAATGGCGTTCAGCATAGTGAGATACGCTCCGCAAGACGAGTTGCCATTTGGACAACGCTATTTTCCTGGCAGGAAACGCGAACTAGTGGCCCCGGCGTCGCCAGACGCGGGCCATCCCTTCGCTTTCCGGCCGAACGCTTTCGAAGCCAAACTTCGCGTACAGCTCCGGAACATCCGCCACCAGCGTAACGTAGGCGCCGTCAAAGGCGTTCGCATCCAGCCAGGCGACCAGCTTCTCCATCACCAGCCGGCCAAGGCCCTTTCCCTGGTGAGCCGGATCGACGGCGACGTCGACAATGTCGAAATTAATCGCGCCGTCGCCGACGATGCGCCCCATGGCGATCGGCGTCTCCTGCCAGAGGATATGTACGCCATAACAGCTTTGCGGCAGCCCGGCTCTGGCGCCTTCTACGGGGCGCGGCGACATGCCCGCTACCACCCGCAGGTGGCAAAACGCTTCGGCGGAGGGCACCTTCTCGATCACGGTATATTCAACGGTCATGCTTTAGTCTCGTGGTTAGGGGGAGATAAAAGTAGAGAACGTTGCGCCGCAAAGGGCAAGAAAAAACCCGCATTAACGCGGCGCTAATGCGGGTGAGTGAACGTTTACGGACTAAACGTTATTTGCCGATACAGAAGCTGGAGAAGATGCGGCCCAGCAGGTCGTCGGAGGTGAACTCCCCGGTGATCTCGCTCAGCGCCTGCTGCGCGAGACGCAGCTCTTCCGCCAGCAGCTCGCCGGCCCAGGCGCCCAGCAGCTGGGCTTTGCCCTGCCGCAGATGGTTCGCCGCCTCTTCCAGCGCCTGCAGATGGCGACGGCGGGCGAGGAAGCCGCCTTCCATATTGGTATCGAAGCCCATGCTCTGCTTGAGGTGATTACGCAGCACCTCGACGCCTTCGCCGGTGCGTGCCGACAGGCGGATCAGTGAGTGGCCATTTACTTCGCTGATACCCAGCGCTTCGCCGGTAACATCGGCTTTATTGCGCACCACGGTAATCGGCAGTTTAGCGGGCAGGCGCTCGATAAAATCTGGCCAGATCTCCGCCGGGTCAACGGCGCTGGTGGTGGTGCCATCGACCATAAAAAGCACCCGGTCAGCCTGCGCAATCTCCTGCCAGGCGCGCTCGATGCCGATACGCTCCACTTCGTCATTGGCGTCGCGCAGGCCCGCGGTATCAATGATATGCAGGGGCATGCCGTCGATATGGATATGCTCGCGCAGCACATCGCGGGTGGTGCCCGCAATGTCGGTGACGATCGCCGCTTCGCGGCCCGCCAGGGCGTTCAGCAGGCTTGATTTACCGGCATTTGGCCGCCCGGCGATCACCACTTTCATCCCTTCGCGCAGCAGACTGCCCTGACGGGCTTCGGCGCGGACGGCGTCGAGGTCGACCATCACCTCGTTCAGCTGGGCTTCAATTTTGCCGTCGGAGAGGAAATCAATTTCTTCATCCGGAAAATCAATCGCCGCTTCCACGTAGATGCGCAGGTGAGTGAGCGCTTCCACAAGGTGGTTCACCCGCGCGGAGAACGCCCCCTGCAGCGAGTTCAGCGCCGAGCGCGCTGCCTGTTCTGAGCTGGCGTCGATAAGATCGGCGATGGCCTCTGCCTGCGCCAGGTCGAGCTTGTCGTTAAGGAACGCGCGCTCGGAGAATTCGCCCGGTCTGGCGATGCGCAGGCCCGGCAGGGTCAGAATACGTTTGAGCAGCAGGTCGAGAATGACCGGGCCGCCGTGGCCCTGCAGCTCAAGCACATCTTCCCCGGTAAAGGAGTTCGGCCCGGGGAACCACAGCGCAATCCCCTGATCCAGCGGCGTACCGTCAACGTCGTTGAACGGCAGGTAGTCGGCATAGCGCGGCTTCGGCAGCTTGCCGAGTACCGCCTGCGCGACGTCGCGCGCTTTGAGGCCGGAGATACGCAGGATGCCCACACCCCCGCGTCCCGGTGGGGTTGCCTGGGCGACGATAGTGTCGTTATGGCTCATGGTGACTCTCTATGTAGATGTAAAAAAGGCGGTCCATTGACCGCCTTCTCTGGCATTAACGTTACCGTAACTACTCTAAATTATCCAAGTCGCAGATGCGTTGGCTTGAAGAATGAAGAGTATCAGGATTTCTTCTTCTCGCGGCTATGCAGGCCACGCTTCTCCAGACCACGGTAAATCAGCTGCTGCTGGATAATGGTCACCAGGTTGCTGACGATGTAGTACACCACCAGGCCAGACGGGAACCACAGGAAGAACACCGTGAAGATGACCGGCATAAAGGTCATGATCTTCTGCTGCATCGGGTCGGTCACGGTGGTCGGCGACATCTTCTGGATGAAGAACATCGTCGCGCCCATGATGATCGGCAGGATGTAGTACGGGTCTTGCGCAGACAGATCGTGGATCCACAGGATAAACGGCGCATGACGCAGTTCTACCGAGGCGCTCAGCATGTAGTACAGCGCAAGGAAGATCGGCATCTGGATAATCAGCGGGAAGCAGCCGCCCAGCGGGTTCACTTTTTCCGCTTTATACAGCGCCATCATCTCCTGGCTTTGACGTTGTTTATCGTCGCCCAGACGCTCGCGCATGGCCTGAATTTTCGGCTGCAGCATACGCATCTTCGCCATGGAGGTGTACTGCGCTTTGGTCAGCGGGTACATGATGCCACGAACGATAAAGGTGATGACGATAATCGAGAAGCCCCAGTTGCCGAGGAAGCCGTGAATGAATTTCAGCAGCTTGAACAGCGGTTGGGAGATGAACCACAGCCAGCCGTAGTCGACGGTCAGATCCAGGTGCGGCGCGACGGCAGCCATTTTGTCCTGAATCGCCGGGCCGACCCACAGCGTGCTCTGCAGTTTGTCGGTTTGACCAGGCTGCACCAGTACCGGCTGAGATTTATAGCCGATAGCGACAATGCCGTTGCCGAGGTTGGCGGTGTAGAAGTTATTCGTCCCGTTATTCTGCGGCACCCACGCGGTGGTGAAGTACTGCTGCAGCATGGCAACCCAACCGTTTTTGGTGCTGACGTTCAGGTTTTCATTGTCCAGGATGGTATCGAATTTGTATTTTTCGTATTTCGAATCCGCGGTGGAGAACGCTGCGCCACGGAAAGTATGCATCGTGGACAGGCCGCCGGTCTGCGTATCGCGACTGGACGGCAGCGCGGCGGTCTGCTTCAGCTGACCGAAGGTCGAGACTTCCAGCGGTTTCTCGCTGGCGTTCTGCACGCTATAACCCACGTTCACCGCATAATCACCGCGTTTCAGGGTGAAGGTCTTGGTGAAGACGTTGCCGGCTTTGTCGGTATAGGTCAGCGGAATAACGATTTCGTTCTGGCCATCAGCCAGTACATACGCATCTTTATCAGCGTTATACAGCGGACGCGGGCCGTTAGCCGGGTTATCCGGGCCGTCACGACCGGTTAAGCCGCTCTGCGCCTGGTAGATAAACTGTGGCGTAGTTTCCAGTAACTGGAACGGTTCAGTCGATTTCAGCGCTTTCGGGTAAGCCGGAAGCAGCGCTTGCTCAACATCACCACCGCGGGTGTTGATGGTCAGATCAAGCACATCAGTTTTAACCGTAATCAGTTTCCCCTGGCCACTGGCCGGTACGCCCTGGTCGGCGGCGCTACCCGCTGCTGTGGTCGTAGTCTGCGTGGTCTGCTGCTGGGGTTGCGGATTTTTGTCCTGCTCCCAGGCTTGCCAGATCATGAAAGACACGAACAACAAAGCGATGATAAGAAGATTGCGTTGCGAATCCATCGTTAGTGTTCTCTGGTATCAAATGGTCCAGGCGGGACGGGATCGTCACCACCAGGGTGTAAAGGGTGGCATTTTAATACGCGTTTCATCGTCAACCAACTGCCTTTTATCACTCCAAACCTGCGTAAGGCCTCAATTCCGTATTGAGAACAGGTTGGGGTGAAACGGCAATGCGGCCCGAGTAGCGGACTAATCAGGCGCTGATAAACTCGAATCAGGCCGATCAGGACCCGCGAGCCAGGCGACAATGGCGGCGCCATAATTTTTCCAACGCTTCCGAGAGAGCACGGTTATCGAGGTCGGCAACCCCTCTTTTCGCCACCACCACGAAATCCATTGGCGGGAGTTCATGTTGACGCAAACGAAAACTTTCACGCGTCAGACGTTTAATCCGATTGCGTTCATGTGCGCGTTTCACGTTTTTCTTGGCGACGGTGAGACCGATGCGGGGATGCCCCAGCGAATTCAGGCGGCCGAGGATGGTGATTTGCGGCGTGCCAGCCCGTTGTGGCTGCTGGAAGACGAAAGTGAAATGACTGGGAGTTAACAAGCGTAACTCCCTGGGAAATGCGAGCTTAACCACGCAGGGTTAGCTTTATTACTTGGAAACGGTCAGACGAGCGCGGCCTTTAGCACGACGACGTGCCAGAACCTGACGACCATTTTTAGTAGCCATACGAGCACGGAAGCCGTGAGAACGGTTGCGCTTCAGTACAGACGGTTGAAAAGTGCGTTTCATGGCGATTTCTACCTAAACTTGAATAAATTCACTGACTTTTGCGTAGACCCGAACGAACTTCGAACGACTTACGCCTCAGCGTGGGTGATTAAAGAGGCCGGATTGTAATAATTGTACACTCCGGAGTCAATTCTCTTTCCTTATTTCTCGCACCTCGTCGCACAAAAAATAAGCTGAGACGCGTGACGAAAACGGGCATTACGCGCCGGGTGGGGGATTATACGGCCTGGCCAGTAAAGCGCAAGGATCCTGAAGGATCTTTGTTAGATCGTTTCCGCCCAAAAGCGGCATAGCTCATTAATTTTTCCAATATGCGGCGGAAATCGTGCTTCACTCCTCCCAGGATCGATTACACTTACCCGGTTTCGATCCTTCCTGTGGATAAATCGGGAAGAATCTGTTGAGAAACACAAGATCTCTTTCTCAGTTTAGGCTATGATCCCCGGTCCCGATCGCGATCCCCGGATCCGCAGCGGGAAATAACCGCAGATAGCGGTTCGCACGTCACCCCTTTTGTGCAGGGGCTTTTCGGCTAATGCAGGGTCTTGTCGACGTGTGCCAACAATCACGATTGTTTCAGTTTTTCTTTGATATCGATTTTATGTTCGAGTGGAGTCCGCCGTGTCACTTTCGCTTTGGCAGCAGTGTCTTGCCCGATTGCAGGATGAGTTACCAGCCACAGAATTCAGCATGTGGATCCGCCCATTGCAGGCGGAACTGAGCGATAACACGCTGGCACTGTATGCGCCAAACCGTTTTGTGCTCGACTGGGTAAGGGACAAATACCTCAATAATATCAATGGACTCCTCAATGATTTTTGCGGTGCGGACGCCCCGCAGCTGCGTTTTGAGGTGGGAGCTAAGCCCGCCAGCTCGCTGCAGAAAGGGGCGGTAAGCCCGGCCGCAACGACTATCCCGGCGGCGCAGGTGCAGACCGCGCGCGTGGCGCCGACGATCGTGCGCCCTGGCTGGGATAATGTCCCGGCGCCGGCGGAGCCGACCTACCGTTCTAACGTTAACGTGAAACACACGTTTGATAACTTCGTCGAAGGTAAATCTAACCAGCTGGCCCGCGCGGCGGCGCGTCAGGTGGCGGATAACCCGGGCGGCGCCTATAACCCCCTGTTCCTCTACGGCGGAACGGGTCTGGGTAAAACCCACCTGCTGCACGCGGTGGGGAACGGTATCGTGGCGCGTAAACCGAACGCCAAAGTGGTCTATATGCACTCGGAGCGTTTCGTTCAGGACATGGTTAAAGCGCTGCAGAACAACGCCATCGAAGAGTTTAAGCGCTACTACCGATCCGTTGACGCCCTGCTGATCGATGACATTCAGTTCTTCGCTAATAAAGAGCGATCCCAGGAAGAGTTTTTCCACACCTTCAATGCCTTGCTGGAAGGTAATCAGCAGATCATTTTGACCTCGGATCGTTATCCCAAAGAGATCAACGGCGTCGAAGATCGTCTGAAATCCCGCTTCGGCTGGGGGCTGACGGTGGCGATCGAGCCGCCGGAGCTGGAAACCCGCGTCGCGATCCTGATGAAAAAAGCCGATGAGAACGACATCCGCCTGCCGGGCGAAGTGGCGTTCTTTATTGCCAAGCGCCTGCGCTCAAACGTGCGTGAACTGGAGGGGGCGCTGAACCGCGTTATCGCCAACGCCAACTTCACCGGCCGGGCGATCACTATCGATTTCGTGCGCGAAGCGCTGCGCGATCTGCTGGCGCTGCAGGAAAAACTGGTCACCATCGACAATATTCAAAAGACGGTGGCGGAGTACTACAAGATTAAGGTAGCGGACCTGCTGTCCAAACGCCGCTCCCGTTCGGTGGCGCGTCCTCGCCAGATGGCGATGGCGCTGGCCAAAGAGCTGACCAACCACAGCCTGCCGGAAATCGGCGATGCGTTTGGCGGCCGCGACCATACCACCGTGCTGCACGCCTGCCGCAAGATTGAGCAGCTGCGTGAAGAAAGCCACGACATTAAAGAAGATTTTTCCAATTTAATCAGAACATTATCCTCGTGACGCTATGAAATTTACCGTAGAACGTGAACATTTATTAAAACCGCTGCAACAGGTGAGCGGTCCGTTAGGTGGTCGTCCGACGCTGCCCATTCTCGGTAACCTGCTGCTTCAGGTCGCGGACGGCGCGCTGTCGCTGACCGGTACCGATCTTGAAATGGAGATGGTGGCGCGCGTGGCGCTGGTTCAGCCGCACGAAGCGGGCGCCACCACCGTTCCGGCGCGTAAATTCTTTGATATCTGCCGCGGCCTGCCGGAAGGCGCGGAGATCGCGGTGCAGCTGGAAGGCGATCGCATGTTGGTGCGTTCCGGCCGCAGCCGCTTCTCGCTGTCGACCCTGCCCGCTGCCGACTTCCCGAATCTTGACGACTGGCAGAGTGAGGTGGAATTTACCCTGCCGCAGGCGACCATGAAGCGTCTGATCGAAGCGACGCAGTTCTCGATGGCGCACCAGGATGTTCGTTACTACTTAAACGGTATGCTGTTCGAAACCGAAGGCAGCGAACTGCGCACCGTCGCTACCGACGGTCACCGTCTGGCGGTCTGTTCGATGCCGCTGGAAGCGTCGCTGCCGAACCATTCGGTGATCGTGCCGCGTAAAGGGGTGATTGAGCTGATGCGGATGCTCGACGGCGGTGATACGCCGCTGCGCGTGCAGATCGGCAGCAATAATATCCGCGCCCATGTCGGCGATTTTATCTTCACTTCGAAGCTGGTTGATGGCCGTTTCCCGGATTATCGCCGCGTATTGCCGAAAAATCCGGATAAACACCTCGAAGCGGGCTGCGATATTCTGAAGCAGGCCTTTGCCCGCGCGGCGATTCTCTCCAATGAGAAATTCCGCGGCGTGCGGCTGTACGTTAGCGAAAATCAGCTGAAAATCACCGCCAATAACCCGGAGCAGGAAGAAGCGGAAGAGATTCTGGACGTGACCTACGCCGGCACGGAGATGGAGATTGGCTTCAACGTTAGCTACGTGCTGGATGTGCTGAACGCGCTGAAGTGCGAGAATGTGCGCATTCTGCTGACGGATTCGGTGTCGAGCGTGCAGATTGAGGATGCGGCTTCACAAAGCGCAGCCTATGTTGTCATGCCTATGCGCTTATAGAAAATATCGGGCTATCTTACTTGCCATTTTCAACCTGGGCTGTGCTCGTCCCTGTCACGTACTTCGTGTACGCTCCAGGGTCTGCGCGCAGTCCGCGTTGAAACTGGCTGCGCCGATTACGCCCTGGCCCGAAGAAACCCAGATATGTCACTGACGCGCTTACTTATCAAAGATTTCCGCAATATTGAACATGCGGATCTCGCTTTATCTCCCGGCTTTAACTTCCTGGTTGGCGCGAACGGCAGCGGCAAAACCAGCGTGCTGGAAGCCATCTACACGCTCGGCCATGGCCGGGCGTTTCGCAGTTTGCAAATTGGCCGGGTGATCCGCCACGAGCAGGAGGCCTTTGTTCTGCATGGCCGTCTGCAGGGCGAAGAGCGGGAAACCGCCATCGGCCTGACCAAAGACAAACAGGGCGACAGCAAGGTGCGTATCGACGGCACCGACGGCCACAAAGTGGCGGAGCTGGCGCACCTGATGCCGATGCAGCTGATTACGCCGGAGGGGTTTACTTTACTCAACGGCGGCCCCAAATACAGAAGAGCATTCCTTGACTGGGGATGCTTTCATAACGAAGCCGGATTCTTCACCGCCTGGAGCAACCTGAAGCGCCTGGTCAAGCAGCGCAACGCCGCGCTGCGTCAGGTCAGCCGTTATGCCCAGCTGCGGCCATGGGATCTGGAATTAATCCCGCTGGCGGAGCAGATCAGCCGCTGGCGTGCCGAATACAGCGCCGCTATCGTCGAAGACATGGCGGATACCTGTCAGCAATTTTTACCGGAATTCTCGCTCTCTTTCTCCTTCCAGCGCGGCTGGGAAAAAGAGACCGACTACGCTGAAGTGCTGGAGCGGAATTTCGAGCGTGACAGAATGTTAACCTATACCGCCCACGGCCCGCATAAAGCGGATTTCCGTATTCGCGCCGACGGGGCGCCGGTGGAAGATACCTTGTCGCGCGGGCAGCTTAAGCTGCTGATGTGCGCCCTGCGTCTGGCGCAGGGCGAGTTCCTCACCCGCGTCAGCGGGCGGCGCTGCCTGTACCTGATAGATGATTTTGCCTCGGAACTCGATGATGCCCGCCGCGGTCTGTTATCCAGTCGCCTGAAAGCGACGCAGTCGCAGGTTTTCGTCAGCGCCATCAGCGCTGAGCACGTTATGGACATGTCGGACAAAAATTCGAAGATGTTCCGCGTGGAAAAAGGTAAAATAACGGATTAACCCAAGATTAAATGAGCGAGAAACGTTGATGTCGAATTCTTATGACTCCTCCAGTATCAAAGTCCTGAAAGGGCTGGATGCGGTGCGTAAGCGCCCGGGTATGTATATCGGCGACACGGATGACGGCACCGGTCTGCACCACATGGTATTCGAGGTTGTGGATAACGCTATCGACGAAGCGCTCGCGGGTTACTGCAAAGATATCGTGGTGACCATCCACAGCGATAACTCCGTCTCCGTCCAGGATGACGGCCGCGGCATCCCGACCGGCATTCACCCGGAAGAGGGCGTCTCCGCAGCGGAAGTTATCATGACCGTCCTGCACGCTGGCGGTAAATTCGATGATAACTCCTATAAAGTCTCCGGCGGTCTGCACGGCGTGGGCGTCTCGGTGGTTAACGCCCTGTCGCAGAAGCTGGAGCTGGTTATCCAGCGCGATAACAAAGTGCACAAGCAGATGTATGAGCACGGTGTGCCGCAGGCGCCGCTGGCCGTAACCGGCGAGACCGACAAAACCGGCACCATGGTGCGTTTCTGGCCGAGCCTGGAAACCTTCACCAACGTCACCGAGTTTGAATACGATATCCTGGCGAAACGCCTGCGCGAACTGTCGTTCCTGAACTCCGGAGTCTCTATCCGCCTGCGCGATAAGCGCGACGGCAAAGAAGATCATTTCCACTACGAAGGCGGCATCAAGGCGTTCGTTGAGTATCTCAACAAGAACAAAACGCCGATCCACCCGAATATCTTCTATTTCTCTACTGAAAAAGACGGTATCGGCGTGGAAGTGGCGCTGCAGTGGAACGACGGCTTCCAGGAAAACATTTACTGCTTTACCAATAACATTCCGCAGCGTGACGGGGGGACTCACCTTGCCGGCTTCCGCGCGGCGATGACCCGTACCCTCAACGCCTACATGGACAAAGAGGGCTACAGCAAAAAAGCGAAAGTCAGCGCCACCGGCGACGACGCCCGTGAAGGCCTGATTGCCGTGGTATCGGTGAAAGTGCCGGATCCGAAGTTCTCCTCGCAGACCAAAGACAAGCTGGTCTCCTCCGAGGTGAAATCGGCGGTTGAGCAGCAGATGAACGAACTGCTGAGCGAATACCTGCTGGAAAATCCGTCCGATGCGAAAATCGTGGTCGGCAAAATTATTGACGCCGCGCGCGCGCGCGAAGCCGCGCGTCGTGCCCGTGAGATGACCCGCCGTAAAGGCGCGCTGGATCTGGCTGGCCTGCCGGGCAAACTGGCGGACTGCCAGGAACGCGACCCGGCGCTCTCCGAACTGTACCTGGTGGAAGGGGACTCCGCGGGCGGCTCTGCGAAGCAGGGGCGTAACCGCAAGAATCAGGCGATCCTGCCGCTGAAGGGCAAAATCCTCAACGTTGAGAAAGCCCGCTTCGACAAGATGCTCTCTTCCCAGGAAGTGGCCACGCTGATCACCGCTCTGGGCTGCGGCATCGGCCGCGATGAGTACAACCCGGACAAACTGCGCTATCACAGCATCATCATCATGACCGATGCGGACGTCGACGGCTCGCACATTCGTACCCTGCTGTTGACCTTCTTCTATCGTCAGATGCCGGAGATCGTCGAGCGCGGCCATGTCTATATTGCTCAGCCGCCGCTGTACAAAGTGAAGAAAGGCAAGCAGGAACAGTATATTAAAGACGACGAAGCGATGGATCAGTATCAGATTGCCATCGCCCTCGACGGCGCCACCCTGCATACCAACGCCAATGCGCCAGCGCTGGCGGGCGAACCGCTGGAAAAACTGGTTGCTGAGTTTAACGCCACCCAGAAAATGATTGGCCGCATGGAGCGCCGCTTCCCGAAAGCGCTGCTGAAAGAGCTTATCTATCAGCCGACCCTGACCGAGGCCGATCTGGCGGACGAACAGAAGGTGACCCGCTGGGTGAACACTCTGGTCTCCGAGCTGAATGAGAAAGAGCAGCACGGCAGCCAGTGGAAATTTGATCTCCATGAGAACAAAGAGCTGCAGCATTTTGAACCGGTTATTCGCGTTCGTACCCACGGCGTGGATACCGACTATCCGCTGGATAATGAGTTCATTATGGGGCCGGAATATCGCCGTATCTGTACCCTGGGCGAGAAACTGCGCGGCCTGATGGAAGAAGATGCTTACATCGAGCGCGGCGAACGCCGTCAGCCGGTAGCCAGCTTTGAGCAGGCTCTGGACTGGCTGGTTAAAGAGTCCCGTCGCGGCCTCTCTATCCAGCGCTATAAAGGTCTGGGCGAGATGAACCCGGATCAGCTGTGGGAAACCACCATGGATCCGGACAGCCGCCGTATGCTGCGCGTGACCGTCAAGGACGCGATTGCCGCCGACCAGCTGTTCACTACCCTGATGGGTGATGCCGTTGAACCGCGTCGCGCGTTTATCGAAGAGAACGCCCTGAAAGCGGCGAATATCGATATCTAAGCCGTGTGTTCCCCCGGCGCGAGTTTGACCGGGGTAACGGAATGTCTGAGCCCGGTCGCATAGCGCGACCGGGCTTTTCTTTGCCAGTAAAAGGGGAATCCTCTGCTGCGGTTCCATCCCCCTTTCTGGCCGACACTTTTACTGTTTTTTGAGCGGAATCGCGTTAGCATGAGGGAAGACTCATCTTACCCGGGGATCCTATGGCTATTAAACTGATTGCAATTGATATGGATGGCACGCTGCTGCTGCCCGATCACACTATCTCTCCCGCCGTTAAAAACGCCATTGCCGCCGCCCGTGAAAAAGGGGTGAACGTGGTGCTGACCACCGGCCGCCCTTACGCGGGTGTCCACAGCTATCTGAAAGAGCTGCATATGGAGCAGCCAGGTGATTACTGCATCACCTACAATGGCGCGCTGGTGCAGAAAGCCGGGGACGGCAGCACTGTCGCACAAACCGCGCTGAGCTATGACGACTATCGCTTCCTCGAACAGCTCTCCCGCGAAGTCGGCTCCCACTTCCACGCGCTCGATCGCAATACGCTGTATACCGCGAATCGCGATATCAGCTACTACACCGTGCATGAATCCTATGTGGCGACCATCCCGCTGGTGTTCTGCGAAGCGGAAAAGATGGACCCTGAGATCCAGCTGCTGAAGGTAATGATGATCGATGAGCCGGCGATCCTCGACAAGGCCATCGCCCGTATCCCGGCGGAAGTGAAAGAAAAGTACACCGTGCTGAAAAGCGCGCCTTACTTTCTCGAAATACTGGATAAACGCGTCAATAAAGGCACCGGCGTGAAGTCGCTGGCCGATGCGCTGGGTATCAAACCGGAAGAGATTATGGCGATAGGCGATCAGGAAAATGATATCGCGATGATTGAATTTGCCGGCGTCGGCGTGGCGATGGATAACGCCATTCCGGCGGTCAAAGAAGCGGCGAACTTCATTACCAAATCGAACCTCGATGATGGCGTCGCCTTCGCTATTGAAAAATACGTTTTAGCGTAAGCTTCCTTCAGGTCCGGCGTTCGTCGGGCCTGTCTTCTCTTTTTTCATGAACAGATGTTAATCCGCATTTAAATCCCTTATTCCGCACAGGGGATTCTATAAGCTACCCGCCCTCTTTTTTTGCAATTCAGAACTAACATCAGATTTTTCATGAATAAACGCCATTATTTGATGTTGGTTACGCTGCCATTCGCCTCTGTTCAGATTTGCGCGGCCGCGGAACCAACGACGCCGCTCGAACCAGCGTATGCCTATCACGGCGCCGAGCCCGCGGATCTGCCGGCGCCAGAAAGTCGCCAGCCTGCGGCGACAGCATCGTCCTCGCTACTCCCTTTGCTAGGCGACGAGGCCAGAAAGCGTGGCTACGTCCTGCCGCTGCCGTTTGGCGTCAGCATTAACTATATGGATATGCGGCAGAATATTAATGTCGACAGCATTAGCTTCACCGGCCTGTCGCTGGACGGCCGCAATATCGATTGCGGTAAGGATCCTGTTTGTAAACGCGCCGTGAAGCACATTTTCGGAAATGGGCCGGTCTCGCTGGACAACGCCTTCCAGATTGGCGTCGGTAATACGCGGGAAAGCAGCAAAACCGAGACGCTCAAGCTGGATGCCTGGCTGCTGCCGTTTATGAATGTTTATGGTCTCGTCGGACACACCGAGGGGCACTCCATTTCGCAGATTGCCGTCGGGCTGAAGGGGCCGAACGGCAAAGTGGTGCCGATGCCGGGGATGCAGGACCTCGACTTTCGCCTCGATTTTAAAGGCACCACCTATGGGATGGGCACCACGCTGGTGGGCGGCATCGGCAACTGGTTTACCGTACTGGACGCTAACTACACCCAGACGCGCTTTGATATCCTCGACGGCAGCATCGATGCGTTTACCTTTTCGCCTCGCGTAGGCTATCGTTTCAATACGCTATCGGTCGATGCGCTACATCTCCCGGCCGGAAAGCTGAATCTATGGGTCGGCAGCATGTATCAGGACGTGCAGCAAGAGTTTAAGGGTAGCCTTAACGATCTCTCGATGCCGTCGCCGATGCTGCAAAACATGGTCAACCTGGCCAACCAGGACAATCATGGCCGCTTTGATGTGAAACAGCATCTGCAGTCGCCGTGGAACGTGCTGGTGGGAGCGCAGTATGAGCTGACGCAGAATTTTAATATCACCACGGAGTTTGGTTTTGCCGAGCGTAACAGCTTCTTTATCTCCGGCGAGTATCGCTTTTGAGCCGACCGCTTAACCCTGCTCTGTTGCTTCTGACATGGGCGCTATGCGCGCCGGTCCAGGCGCAGGCCATCAGCCGCGAGCAAATCGACGGCTGGCTGCAGCATCTCGGCGCCAGCGATAGATTCGACGCCAGCAAAGGCATTGACTGGGGCGTGATGCCCGGTCCGTTCTATACGCCGGAGCTGGGGCTGGGCATCGGCACTGCCGTCGTCGGTCTCTACCGTCCCGATCCGCAGGATACCACCAGCCAGAATTCCACGCTGACGCTCAGCGGCTACGCCAGCTCCACCGGCGCCTTCGGCCTTAGCGTGAAAAACTACGCTTTTTTTGACCACGACCGATGGAGAATTTTTGTTGATGGATCGATGGCCAACACCCCGACGTATTTCTGGGGACAAGGCTTTCATGCCGGCGATAAAGACAACGAAAAAGAGAAATATACCGCCCAGGTGCTGACCCTGCGCCCGACGGTCTACCGGCAGCTTATCGACAATGTTTATCTCGGCGCCGGATGGTCGCTGGCGGCGCAGAATGCCGATGAGATGGACCATAACGATTTGCCGAAAATTGAAAATACCCCGCAGGGGCCGTCGGTATTCAGCTCGGGCGCCAGCGTCGCGCTCAACTGGGACGATCGCGACTTCGTCCCCAATCCGCGCCGGGGTCAGTATGCCAACTTCCGTTACACCCACTATGCGCCCGGCTTAGGCAGCGATACCCGCTTTGACGAATTTCAGCTGCACTATAGCCATTATCATGCCCTCAGCGAGAAGAGCGTCCTCGCCTGGGAGGCCGATGGCGCTTTCACCCAGGGCGAAGTGCCGTGGAGCATGATGCCCCTGCTGGGCAGCGATGAGCGGATGCGCGGCTACTATCAGGGGCGTTATCGCGACAAAAACGTCGTTAGCAGCCAACTGGAATACCGCCGGCAGCTCACCTGGCGACACGGGATTGTGGCCTGGGCCGGGGCGGGAACCATGGGGCCATCCATGGATTCCCTGAATGACGGACGCTGGCTGCCTTCGGCGGGCGTCGGCTACCGCTTTGAATTCAAACCTCGCGTTAACGTTCGCCTCGACTACGGTATCGGCAAAGGCAGCAGCGGCTTTTACTTCCAGGTCGGCGAAGCGTTTTAAGCTTGTCGCCGGGCATTAAACCCGCTGCGGATTGCGGTATGCTAAGGCCACTCTAATATCGGCCCGGTCAGCACACCATGAAACAAGTTACCTTTGCCCCTCGTAACCACCAGCTCACCAATACCCGTACCTGGACCCCCGACAGTCAGTGGCTGGTGTTCGACGTCCGCCCGTCCGGTGCGTCGTTCACCGGCGAGACCATTGAGCGAGTGAACGTAACCAGCGGCGCGGTGGAGACCATTTATCGTGCCACGCAAGGCGCGCACGTGGGCGTGGTGACCGTGCATCCAACCCAGGAGCGCTACGTGTTCATTCACGGCCCCGAGCGGCCGGATGCGCAATGGCAGTATGACTTTCATCACCGCCGCGGAGTGGTGGCCTTTCAGGATACCGTCGAGAATCTGGACGCCATGGACATTACTGCCCCTTACACCCCCGGGGCGCTGCGCGGCGGCAGCCACGTCCATGTCTATAGCCCCAACGGCCAGCTGGTCAGTTTTACCTACAACGATCATGTGCTGCACGAGCGCGACCCGGCGCTGGATCTGCGCAACGTCGGCGTGGCCGCGCCGTATGGACCCGTGACGCCGCCGGGCCACCATCCGCGCGAATATGGCGGCAGCCACTGGTGCGTGCTGGTGAGCCGCACGACGCCGACTCCCGCGCCGGGCAGCGATGAGATTAATCGCGCCTATGAAGAGGGCTGGGTCGGGAACCATGCGCTGGCGTTTATTGGCGATACGCTGGCGGAAAACGGCGACAAAGTCCCGGAGCTGTTTATTGTCGAGCTGCCGCAGGATGAAGCCAGCTGGAAGCAGCCCGGCGGGGAGCCGCTGGCCGGTACCGCAACCACGATGCCCGCGCCGCCGGCGGGCGTCAGTCAGCGTCGTTTGACCTTCACCCACCATCGCCGTTATCCGGGGCTGGTGAATATTCCACGTCACTGGGTGCGCGCCAATCCACAGGCTACGACCATCGCCTTCCTGATGCGCGACGACGCCGGTGTGGTGCAGCTGTGGCTGATTTCCCCACAGGGGGGCGAGCCGCGGCAGTTGACGCATCACACGTCGGGTATCCAGTCAGCGTTTAACTGGCACCCGTCGGGAGAGTGGCTGGGCTTTGTACTGGAGGGGCGGATTGCCTGCTGTCATGCCGGCACAGGCGATATCACCTTTTTAACCGAGGCGCATGCTCATGCGCCCTCGGCGGACGCGATCGTCTTTTCGCCAGACGGTAAACAGATTGCCTGGATGGAGGAGGTGGACGGTTATCGCCAGCTGTGGGTCACGCAGACCGGGCGATAACTTACTGGGCAGGCATCGGCGCTGGCGGGATCACCGAGTTGGTCGCCAGCGTGGCCTTCTCGCTCTTTTCGACCCGAGATTTGATTGAGCTGTCGGTGCGGAACATATCCCACGGCAGCAGCAGGGTATCCATGACGGCGGTGAACGGCATGTCCAGCGCCACCAGCGATTTCACACCCCAGTTGGTATTGTTGTCCCCCAGCGTTTGCGCACTGGATCGCGTGCCCGGATAGGTTCCCTCTTTGCCACCGGTATGTGACATTACGCTGGAGCAACCGCTCAGGCTTATTATCCCGCTGAACAGGACCAGCTTTAACAGTCGTCTGCTTTTCATTGTTCTTCCATCGTCGTTTCGGGCGTTGAGATAACCTTTTAGCGGTTATATCGGGCCATCCCGTGAATGCATAGCGTTATTGCGCCGCACTGTGGCGGGCATCGCACTTTGCTTTTTGTGCTCCTCCCCCCCAGTCTAAGCAATCATCGGCAAACTGCAAAAAAAAACGCCCTCAATCCCTTGAAAAGCACGGGGAGAAACCCATTTTATAGGTGTAACCCACTGAGAATACGCCTGAGGGGTATTCCGGATTACCGCGGCCTGTCCACGATGGAAGGTCATTTTGATTCTCGCTGATTTTCAGGAGCTATTTATTATGCGTAACTTCGATCTCTCCCCGCTTTATCGTTCAGCCATTGGTTTCGACCGCCTGTTTAACCTGCTGGAAAACAATCAAAGCCAGAGCAATGGCGGCTACCCTCCGTATAACGTCGAGCTGGTAGACGAAAACCACTATCGCATCGCTATCGCGGTGGCTGGCTTTGCTGAAAGCGAGCTGGAGATCACCGCCCAGGACAATCTGCTGATCGTCAAAGGCGCCCACGCTGCCGAGCAGAAAGAGCGGACCTACCTGTATCAGGGGATCGCCGAGCGTAACTTCGAGCGTAAATTCCAGCTGGCGGAAAACATTCATGTCCGCGGCGCCAACCTGGTAAACGGTCTGCTGTATATCGATCTGGAACGGGTGATCCCGGAAGCGAACAAGCCGCGCCGTATCGAAATCAACTAATTGTCCCCTCAGGCCGCGTGGCGGCCTGAGGGGACAACCTGCTCGCCGTCAGGGAGCATATGCGAATTCGCGCAATTCGCAGATATTCACTCGCTTCACAGAAGGAGAAAACAGTATGCGTAACTACGATTTATCCCCCCTGCTGCGTCAATGGATCGGTTTTGACAAACTGGCCAGCGCCCTGCAAACCGCCGGTGAAAGCCAGAGCTTCCCGCCCTATAACATCGAAAAAAGCGACGATAACCACTACCGCATCACCCTTGCGCTGGCCGGTTTCCGTCAGGAAGATCTGGATATTCAGCTGGAAGGCACCCGCCTGGTGGTAAAAGGCACGCCGCAGCAGCCGGAAAAAGAGACCACCTGGCTGCACCAGGGGCTGGTGAGCCAGGCCTTCAGCCTGAGCTTCACCCTCGCCGACAACATGGAGGTCTCTGGCGCGACCTTCACCAACGGTCTGCTGCATATCGATCTGACCCGCCATGAGCCTGAGCAGATCGCCCCGCAGCGCATCGCCATCAGCGAACGACCGGCGTTAAATAGCTAATAAAGCAAACTATTGATAAAGCCCCGATTTTCGGGGCTTTTTTGTGCCGGTCTGTTTGCTGGTATTGTGCGCCAGGCTGCATACAACCCGTCTGGCAGCGGTCATAATCCCTGTTAATAGTAATGTTATTCACAGGGACGATACCATGAGTGAGATAGCATTGACGGTCAGCGTACTGGCGCTGGTGGCGGTGATTGGGCTGTGGATCGGCAATGTCAAAATCCGCGGCGTCGGCTTTGGTATTGGCGGCGTGTTGTTTGGCGGCATTATCGTCGGCCACTTTGTCGATCAGGCGGGAGTCGCCCTCAGCAGCCCGATGCTGCATTTTATTCAGGAATTCGGCTTGATCCTGTTTGTCTACACCATCGGTATCCAGGTGGGGCCGGGCTTTTTCGCCTCGCTGCGGGTCTCAGGCCTGCGGCTCAATCTTTTCGCTATCCTGATCGTGATTCTTGGCGGCCTGGTCACGGCGGTGCTGCATAAACTGTTCAATATTCCTCTCCCGGTGGTGCTTGGCATCTTCTCCGGCGCGGTGACCAACACGCCGGCGCTGGGGGCCGGGCAGCAAATCCTGCGCGATCTCGGGGTGCCGTTCGAGGTGGTCGATCAGATGGGGATGAGCTATGCGATGGCGTATCCGTTCGGCATCTGCGGCATTCTGCTGACCATGTGGCTGGTGCGCCTGTTCTTTCGCATCAATGTCGAGAAAGAGGCCCAGCAATTTGAGGAGAGCAGCGGCAACGGCCATGCCCATTTGCACACCATCAACGTGCGGGTGGAGAACCCCAACCTCAATCAGATGGCGATTCAGGATGTGCCGATGCTCAACAGCGACAATATCGTCTGTTCGCGACTGAAGCGCGGTGAGCTGCTAATGGTGCCTGCGCCGGGCACCCTTATCCAGGCCGGCGATCTGCTGCACCTGGTGGGGCGGCCGGAGGATCTGCACAATGCGCAACTGGTTATCGGCCAGGAGGTGGCCACCTCGCTGTCGACGCGCGGCACCGACCTGAAGGTTGAGCGGGTGGTGGTGACTAACGAGAAAGTGCTGGGGAAGAAAATACGCGATCTGCACGTCAAACAGCGCTATGACGTAGTGATCTCCCGGCTTAATCGCGCTGGCGTCGAGCTGGTGGCCAGCAGCAGCGCCAGCCTGCAGTTTGGCGATATTCTCAACCTGGTCGGCCGTCCGGAGGCGATTGACGCCGTGGCCGCCGAGCTAGGTAACGCCCAGCAGAAGCTGCAGCAGGTTCAGATGCTGCCGGTATTTATCGGCATCGGTCTCGGGGTACTGCTGGGATCTATCCCGTTGTTTATTCCCGGCTTCCCCGCCGCCCTGAAGCTCGGGCTGGCCGGGGGGCCGCTGATTATGGCGCTGATTCTCGGGCGCATCGGGAGCATCGGCAAGCTGTACTGGTTTATGCCGCCGAGCGCCAACCTGGCACTGCGCGAGCTGGGGATCGTGCTGTTTCTGGCGGTGGTTGGGCTGAAATCGGGGGGCGACTTTGTGGCGACCCTGACCCAGGGCGATGGCCTGAGCTGGATCGCTTACGGCATTTTCATCACCGCCATCCCGCTGCTGACGGTAGGCATTCTCGCGCGCATGCTGGCGAAAATGAACTATCTGACGCTGTGCGGCATGCTGGCCGGCTCGATGACCGACCCGCCGGCGCTGGCCTTCGCCAACAATCTGCACGCCACCAGCGGCGCGGCGGCGCTCTCTTACGCTACCGTCTATCCGCTGGTGATGTTCCTGCGGATTATCACCCCGCAGCTACTCGCCGTGCTGTTCTGGGGGCTGAGCTAGCGGGCTGTGCGCCTGGACGCGGCGCAGATGGTAGTCCACCTGATACTCGCTGGCGTTGCGGAACATGACCGAATAGTTAAGAAACTCGCCGCTGTCGCTGTAGGAAAGGGAGGTAATCCGCAGCAGCGGCGTCTGCTCCGGAACGTTCATTGAGCGCGCCAGCTGCCTGTCCGCCAGCACCGGCGTCAGGGTCTCATAGTTCCCGCTGATGATGATCCCGCACTCCTTCTCAATATAATCAAATTTCGATCCCTCCAGATGGCTCAGCGACAGGTTACGGAACAGCTTCACCGGCATATAGCTATCCTCCAGCATCAGCGGCTTGCCGTCGACGAAGCGCACCCGCCGCGAGAAGTAGATCCGTTCATCAATTTTAATTCGCAGCAGGCTGGCGATGGCCGGCGGGGCAGGCATCACTTCGAAGGCCAGCACCTGGCTTACCACCTCTTTACCCTGCTTGCGCAGCACTTCCGCCAGGCCGGTGAGATTGCTGGTTTCATGATGGACGTCTTTACGCGCCACGTAGGTCCCCGAGCCGTGGCGACGGACCACCAACCCCCAGTCCACCAGCAGGTCGATGGCTTTGCGGATGGTCATGCGCGCCACCCCGAACTCCTCGGCCAGTTTTTTCTCTCCCGGCAGCGGGCTGCCGATGGAGAAGTCGGCAGAATTCAGCCGCAGCCGCAGGCGGTCAGCAATGGATTTGTAGATCACCAGTAGTCCTCTTGTACAGGAAAGAGCGAGGTTATTTTCTTCACCTGTTATTAAAAAATGAGTTTTAAGACAGCAGGTTATTATCCATTCATTAGATCGATTTCATCCTTTGGCTTATCGATGTCTAACTTTTGTTAACGAAGTAGACAACTTTGGCCAAATTAAAACCATGAAAGCGATCACGAATCGCAACGGCGCGGCATGTTGTTGGACGGGCAAATTCCTATTCTCGAGTGAGGCCGGTAATCAAGAAAAAGAAGGCCATTCACCCTACGAGTTGTTACATGAGGATTTCCCAATGCTCAGTCAAATACAACGCTTTGGCGGCGCCATGTTTACCCCGGTTTTATTGTTTCCTTTCGCCGGGATCGTGGTCGGTATCGCCATTATGTTGCGCAACCCGATGTTCGTCGGCGAAGCGCTGACCGCACCCGACAGCCTGTTTGCACAGATCGTTCACATCATCGAAGAGGGCGGCTGGACCGTCTTTCGTAATATGCCGCTGATTTTCGCCGTCGGCTTGCCGATTGGCCTGGCGAAGCAGGCCCAGGGCCGGGCCTGTCTGGCGGTACTGGTGAGCTTTCTCACCTGGAACTACTTTATTAACGCCATGGGGATGACCTGGGGCCACTTCTTCGGCGTCGACTTTTCCGTTGAACCCACGGCCGGCAGCGGCCTGACGATGATTGCCGGGATTAAAACCCTCGACACCAGCATTATCGGGGCGATCGTCATCTCCGGCCTGGTGACGGCCCTGCATAATCGCTATTTCGATAAACCCCTGCCGGTATTCCTCGGCATCTTCCAGGGCTCATCGTTTGTGGTCATTGTCGCCTTCCTCGCGATGATCCCCTGCGCCTGGCTGACGCTGCTCGGCTGGCCAAAAGTCCAGCTGGGTATTGAATCGCTACAGGCCTTCCTGCGCTCTGCCGGCGCGCTCGGGGTGTGGGTCTACATCTTCCTTGAGCGCATTCTGATCCCCACCGGTCTGCATCACTTCGTCTATGGCCCGTTCATCTTTGGCCCGGCGGTAGTGGAGGGCGGACTGCAGGTCTACTGGGCAGAGCATCTGCAGGCGTTCAGCCAGAGTACGGAACCGCTGAAGACGCTGTTCCCGGAGGGCGGCTTTGCCCTGCACGGTAACTCGAAAGTGTTTGGTTCGGTGGGCATTGCGCTGGCGCTTTACTTCACCGCCGCGCCGGAAAATCGCGTCAAGGTCGCCGGCCTGCTGATCCCCGCCACGTTGACCGCGATGCTGGTCGGGATCACCGAGCCGCTGGAGTTCACCTTCCTGTTCATCTCGCCGCTGCTGTTCGCCGTCCACGCGGTGCTGGCGGCGTCCATGGCGACGGTGATGTACATCTGCGGGGTGGTGGGCAATTTCGGTGGCGGCCTGCTCGACCAGTTCTTGCCGCAAAACTGGATCCCGATGTTCCATCACCACGCCTCGATGATGTTCATTCAGATAGGTATTGGTCTCTGTTTCACCGCCCTCTACTTCGTGGTCTTCCGCACCCTGATCCTGCGTCTGAACCTGAAGACGCCGGGCCGGGAAGAGAGCGAAATCAAGCTCTACAGCAAGGCTGATTATCAGGCGTCGCGCGGTAAAACCACGGCGGCAGCCGCGCCAGAGACCCGGCTGGGCCAGGCCGCTGGCTTCCTGCAGGCCCTCGGCGGCGCCAGCAACATTGAAAGTATCAATAACTGCGCCACCCGACTGCGCATCGCGCTGGTCGATATGGCGAAAACGCAAAGTGACGACGTCTTTAAAGCGCTGGGCGCCCATGGGGTAGTACGCCGCGGCAACGGGATTCAGGTCATCGTCGGCCTGCACGTTCCCCAGGTGCGCGACCAGCTGGAAAACCTGATGAAAGATTCTCTTTCGACCGAACATACCACCATGACGGAGGCAGTATCATGAAAAAATTCTCAGTTGTTATCGCAGGCGGCGGCAGCACCTTCACCCCGGGCATTGTCCTGATGCTGCTGGCAAACCAGGATCGTTTTCCGCTGCGGTCGCTGAAATTTTACGACAACGACGGGGCGCGGCAGGAAACCATCGCCGAAGCGTGCAAAGTGATCCTCAAAGAGCAGGCGCCGGAGATTGAATTCAGCTATACCACCGATCCGCAGGCGGCGTTTACCGATGTTGATTTCGTCATGGCGCATATCCGCGTCGGGAAATATCCGATGCGTGAACAGGATGAGAAAATCCCGCTGCGCCATGGCGTGCTGGGCCAGGAGACCTGCGGACCGGGCGGGATCGCCTACGGTATGCGCTCTATCGGCGGCGTGCTGGAGCTGGTGGATTATATGGAAAAATATTCACCGAACGCCTGGATGCTTAACTACTCCAACCCGGCGGCGATTGTGGCGGAAGCCACCCGTCGTCTGCGGCCGAACGCCAAAATCCTCAACATCTGCGATATGCCGATCGGCATTGAAGGGCGGATGGCGCAGATTGTCGGCCTCAAAGACCGTAAACAGATGCGTGTGCGCTACTACGGCCTCAACCACTTCGGCTGGTGGACTTCGATTGAGGATCTCGACGGCAACGATTTGATGCCGAAACTGCGCGAATATGTGGCGAAATACGGCTATGTGCCGCCATCTAACGACCCGCACACCGAGGCAAGCTGGAACGACACCTTTGCCAAAGCGAAAGATGTGCAGGCGCTGGATCCGCAGACCATGCCGAATACCTACCTGAAATATTACCTGTTCCCGGACTACGTGGTGGCCCACTCCAACCCGGAACGCACCCGCGCCAATGAGGTGATGGATCATCGTGAGAAAAACGTCTTCAGCGCCTGCCAGGCGATTATTGCCGCCGGGAAATCCTCCGCAGGCGATCTGGAGATTGACGAGCACGCGTCGTATATCGTCGATCTGGCGACGGCCATCGCCTTTAACACGCAGGAAAGGATGCTGCTGATTGTGCCGAACAATGGCGCGATCCATAACTTTGACGCCGACGCGATGGTGGAAATTCCTTGCCTGGTGGGCCACAACGGGCCGGAGCCGCTGACGGTCGGCGACATCCCGCACTTCCAGAAAGGGATGATGAGCCAGCAGGTGGCGGTGGAAAAACTGGTGGTCGATGCCTGGGAACAACGCTCTTACCACAAGCTGTGGCAGGCGATTACCCTGTCGAAAACCGTGCCGAGCGCCTCGGTGGCGAAAGCGATCCTCGACGACCTGATTGCCGCCAATAAGGATTACTGGCCGGAGCTGCATTAATCCCCGCCGTTGACCGGCGCCCTGCGGGGCGCCGATGCTTCTCCCCGGTTCCTGATTTACGCTATGCTGAAGCCTGCTGCGCGATGAACAAGGAACCGTCATGAAAATCTCCCGCCTCGGCGAAGCGCCTGATTACCGCTTTTCGCTGGCTAACGAACGCACCTTTCTGGCGTGGATCCGCACGGCGCTCGGTTTTCTTGCCGCTGGCGTCGGTCTTGACCAGCTGGCGCCAGACTTTGCCACGCCGCTGATCCGTGAAATTCTCGCCCTGCTGCTATGCCTGTTTGCCGGCGGCATGGCCATCTATGGCTATCTGCGCTGGCTGAACAACGAGAAGGCGATGCGCCTGAAGCAGGATCTCCCCTATACCCGGACGCTGCTGGTGATTAGCATCCTGCTGCTGGCGGTGGTGGTCGCGGTGATGTTGCTGGTGCTGTATGGCGGATAAACGCCGGGCGCGGCGGGAAAGCGACCCGGGGCTACAGCCAGAGCGCACCTCCCTGGCCTGGTTTCGCACCCTGCTGGGCTATGGCGCGCTGATGGCGCTGGCGATTAAGCACAGCTGGCACCGCGCCGGACTGCCGTTCTGGCTGTCGATCGGCGTGCTGGCGATAGTGGCGGGGATCCTTTGGGGCTATACCCGCCGTCGTCATCTGATGGACGTCGACGACAGCGATTTTTTACAGCCGCGGGCGGTTCGTGACAAATTTTTGATCGCACTCGCAGTACTTTCTCTGGCATTCCTGTTTGCTGTTACTCACCTTCAACAGATCGTTTCATTCATTAGGGATATGTCATGACAGGATGTCCGGCGAATTTGCCTCTCACTCATGCCCCCGGCCAGCAACATGACACTCCCTTTCAGGCGGTAGTGGTCGAGGCGGAGCATTGCCGCCAGCCGCAGGCGTTCTATGCGCAGCTGCGTCAACAGGGGCTTACGGCTATCCATTTTATTCCGCAGCTGGCGGCTGGCGACGCCGCGCTGTGGGGAGAGTTTCTCTGCGCGGTCTTTCACCGCTGGGTGCGGGAAGATATTGGCCGTATCAATATTTTGCTGTTCAGCGAGACGCTGAGCGCCTGGTGCGGCGAGTTGATAACGCAGGCGGGCGCGCCGGCGGCCAACAGCGCCTGCTACGGCTGTCCGTGGCTACGCCTGTGCCGCTGCGGCGAACAGGAAGACCCACTGTGCGCGGGTTACCGGCAGTTCTACGATCTCAGCGGGCCCTATATGCGAGTGATGCGGGACCTGCGCCGACAGCAGCGGCCGCCAGAGGCGTTGATGCCGCTGCTGCGCTGAAGATTAGCGCCCCTTCGCCAGATACTGCGCCATCTCCTCTTCCGGCACCATTCCGCCGCCGGTGGCCCACACCAGGTGGGTCGCCTGCTGCAGCTGTTGCTCACTCAGCCCCTGCAGCTGATGGTACGCTTTGCTGGCGCAGACGCGCTGCGGTCCGGCCATCCCGGCCAGCGCGGAGGGCTCAAGGCGGATATTTTCCGCTGTCGCCAGCCAGCCCAACATGTCATACATCGTCTGGTCGTCAAGGGTATAGAACCCGTCGAGCAGGCGCTCCATTGCCCGGCCAACGAAGCCGGACGCCCGGCCGACCGCCAGACCGTCGGCGGCGGTCAGGTTATCAATGCCTAAATCCTGCACCGCTATCTGATCATGAAGCCCGGTGTAGACGCCGAGCAGCATGCAGGGAGAGTGGGTCGGTTCGGCGAACAGGCAGTGAACGTGGTCGCCAAAGGCCAGCTTGAGGCCAAACGCCACGCCGCCGGGGCCGCCGCCGACGCCGCACGGCAGGTAGACGAACAGCGGATGGTCGGCATCGACCACCCGTCCGGCTTTGGCGAACTGCGCCTTCAGGCGCTCGCCGGCCACGGCATAGCCGAGGAACAGCGTGCGCGAATTTTCATCGTCGATGAAAAAGCAGTTCGGGTCGGATTCCGCCGCCTTGCGTCCCTGTTCGACCGCCACGCCGTAGTCCTCTTCATACTCCACCACCGTCACGCCGTGGCTGCGCAGTTTGGCCTTTTTCCACGCCCGGGCGTCCGCGGACATATGCACGGTAACCTTAAAGCCGATGCGGGCGCTCATGATGCCTATCGACATCCCGAGGTTGCCGGTTGAGCCGACGGCGATGCTGTACTGGCGGAAGAACTGTTTAAACTCCGGCGTCAGCAATTTGCGATAATCATCTGCGGTAGTTAGCAGCCCGGCCTCGAGCGCCAGCTTTTCCGCATGGGTCAGCACTTCATAAATGCCGCCGCGCGCTTTGATCGAGCCGGAGATCGGCAGATGGCTGTCTTTTTTCAGCAGCAGTTCGCCGCCAATCGGCTGGCCGAATTTTTGCTCGAGGCGGTGCTTCATTGCCGGAATGGCGACCACTTCCGATTCGATGATCCCGCCGCTGACGGCCGTTTCCGGGAAGGCTTCCGCCAGATAGGGCGCGAAGCGCTGAAGGCGGGCATGGGCGTCCTGCACGTCGTTGGCGGTCAGGCCGACGTAAGGCAATCCCTCCGCCAGAGGGGTGGTGGCGGGGTTAAACCAGGTGGTTTCTTTCAGGGCGATCAGATCCTGCACAAGCGGGAAGGTCGCGGTCAAGGTAGTCAATTCAGTGTGTTTCATCATACGTCTCTTTGCGCTCAGATAATGAAAGAAAGCAGGAAGGTGGCGGCCAGTGCAAGTAGCGACGCGATAAAAGTCGCCGTCGTGTAGTACTTGAACGTTTCACTGAGGCTTGCGCCGCAGTACTGTTTGACCAGCCAGAAGAGGGAATCGGTGACGATCGTGCAGCCAATGGCGCCGGAACCGATAGCAATAGCGATGATCTCCGGGCTGACGCCGGGATAGAGCGGCAGCATCGGCGCGACGATGGCGGTGGCGCCCATCATCGCCACGGTGGCGGAGCCGACGGCGGCGTGCAGGATAAGCGCCACCAGCCAGGCCAGCAGAATCGGGTGCATATCGAGGTTCGACAGGATCACCGCCAGGCTATCGGCCAGGCCGCTGGATTTTAAGATCGCGTTGAACGCGCCGCCTGCGCCGATAATCAGTAGGATGTTGGCGATCGACCCAAAGCCATTTTCAGTATGGGTTAGCAGGACGCCCATCCCCATTTGCCGACGAATGCCGAGCATGTAATACGCGACAAAGACGGCGATAAACATCGCGGTGATGGGGTTGCCGATAAATTCCAGCACCGTATACAGCGTGCCGCCTTTCGCCATGTTCAGTTCGGCGACGGTTTTCACCAGCATCAGGCCAATCGGCAGCAGTACGGTAAACAGCGTGGCGCCGAGCGACGGCAGCGTCGACGCCTCGCGGACCTCAAGATTGGCAAATTCGGCCGGGACCGGTTTGTACGGCAGGCGGTTGCCTAACGCTCGGAGAAACAGCGGGCCGCCAACCAGCGAGGCGATCAGACCGACCAGCAGGCCATAGACAATCACTGTGCCAATATCGGCGCCCAGTTTGTTAGCGACAAACAGGGCCGCCGGATGCGGAGGGACCACGCAGTGCACCGCCATCAGCGCGGTACACAGCGGAATAGCCAGCTTCAGCAGCGAGGTGTTGGTTTTTTTGGCGATGGAGAAGGCCAGCGGGATCAGCAGGACCACGCCGACTTCGACAAACAGCGTGATGCCGCAGATCAGGCCGACCAGCACCATAATCACGTCCGCCGACAGCCAGCGGCAGCGCTGCAGCGTCAGGCCGATGCGCTCCGCCGCGCCGGAGACCTCCATCATCTTGCCGAGAATGGTGCCGAGGCCGATCACCGCTGCCAGGAAGCCCAGCGTGCCGCCGATCCCGCTCTCAATGGCGTTGACCATCTCCAGCGGGCCCATTCCCATCATCGCGCCAACGAAAAAGCTCGCCAGCAGCAGCGCCAGAAAAGGATGAAACTTCAGTTTGACGATCGTTAAGACGATTAACACGATGCTGATCAGCAGCGTGCTCACAACCCAGACTTGCGAACCCATATTCCACCTCGCCTGTGAATAATCTGGCCTTATTGAAGCGAGAAACCTCATGGGCTGACAAACGATATAAATGGGCTTTAAGGTGAGGAGAATTGAATCAAATGGGTGATTTGGCTCAAAAACAGGCCATTAAACATGCTGTGGGTCAAAATAATTCACCCTTTAGCGGCAAAACCGGCGTGATTTTTTTATCATCAACAGCCACTGTATTTGCCAGGAGCGCGTGATGGATGTGCTAAAAAACATAGGTACCCGGCTGCTGAACGGCTGGCAACTTTCCAGGCTGTCGACCTTTGAAGTAGCGGCGCGGCACGAGTCGTTTGCCCTGGCCGCCGACGAGCTGGCGCTCACGCCTGGCGCCGTCAGCCACCGGATTAATCAGCTGGAAGCGGAGCTGGGGATCCTGCTCTTTGTCCGCTCGCATCGCAAAGTTGAGCTGACGCGTGAAGGTAAGCGGGTCTACTGGGCGCTGAAGTCGTCGCTGGAAGGCCTCAATCAGGAGATCCTCGACATCAAAAACCAGGAGCTCTCTGGCAGTCTGACGGTCTACTCGCGGCCCTCTATCGCCCAGTGCTGGCTGGTGCCGGCTCTGGGAGACTTTACCCGCCGTTACCCGGCCATCTCCCTCACCGTGCTGACCGGCAACGAGAACGTTAACCTGCAGCGAACGGGCATCGATCTGGCGATCTATTTTGATGATGCGCCCTCGTCGCAGCTGAGCCACCATTTTCTGATGGATGAGGCGATCGTGCCGGTATGTACGCCGAATTACGCGCACCAGCGGCAGTTAATGTCAAATCCGGGCAATCTGCGCCACTGTACCTTGCTCCACGACCGCCAGGCATGGAGCAACGATTCCGGCACCGACGAGTGGTATAGCTGGGCGCAGCAGTTTGCGGTGGACCTGCCGCCATCGTCGGGCATTGGCTTCGATCGTTCCGATTTAGCGGCAATCGCGGCGATGAACCACCTCGGGGTGGCAATGGGGCGTAAGCGGCTGGTACAGAAGCGGCTGGAGAGCGGGGAGTTGATCGCCCCGTTTGGCGATATGACGTTGAAATGCCACCAGCACTACTATGTGACCACCCTGCCGGGTCGCCAGTGGCCGAAAATCGACGCCTTTATCGAGTGGCTGCATAGTCTGACCTGAAAATGAGCCGGGCTACCCCTCTGTTATGTTGGACAGGCCGGGTTAGGCGTCAGCCGCCACCCGGCAACATAACGGTACGGCGCCTGATAACCGCCCGGCGGCGCTGCGCTTGCGTGGGCCTACAGACGACAGAACGGTAGGCCGGGTAAGGCGTGAGACGCTACCCGGGAAGCGGCCGCCGCGCTTATACCGGCTGCTGATGATGGGTAAAGCGCGAGGCCAGCGGCAGCCAGCACAGCAGAATCAACAGGCCCATCAGCATCATCAGCAGCCCGAGACTGCTCTGACCGGTTTGCGGCATCATTGCTGACAGCCAGGCCAGCACGCCGGAACCGATATTCTGCAAGCCGCCAACCAGCGCCCCGGCGGTACCGGCGAGGAACGGGAATGGCTCCATCGCGCCGCTGGTGGCCAGCGGGAACAGCATGCCGGCGCCAAAGAAGAACAGCGCCGCCGGCACCAGCAGGGTCCAGACGGTCATAACGCCCAGCAGCCCCGGGATCCACATCATCAGACCCGCCAGCAGGCAGCAGATAACCGATTGCCACATCAGGGTCGGGAAACGCTTGTTCGGCCGGCCGGCAAACCAGGCGCCGAAGAAGGCGGCCGGGATCGGCAGAATAAACAGAATACTCACCGCCATGCTGCTCAGGCCGAGCACCGCGCCCATCAGTACGCCGGAACAGGCTTCGAATACCGCAATCCCCGCCAGGCCGCCGATCAGCATGAGCAGGTAACAGTTAAAGGCGCCGGTGCCGAACAGCGTTTTGTAGCTGGCCAGAAGTTTGGTGCGCGGCGCGCCCTCCGGGCGCGTTTCCGGCATCCATTTCGCCATGCTAAAGGTCACCCCCGCGCACAGCACCAGCAGGAAGGCGTAACAGGCGCGCCAGTTCCACAGGGTGTCGAGGATGCCGCCGAGCAGCGGGGCAATCAGCGGGCTGACCAGAATTCCCATATTTAACAGGCTATTGGCATGACGCAGTTGGGCGCCTTCGTACAGATCGCGGGGCAGGGTGCGCGCCATCACGCCGCCGACGCCGGTGCCCATCCCCTGCATGGCGCTGGCGGCGATCAGCACCGGCAGGCTATGGGTGGTAATGGCTACCAGCGTCGCCAGCATAAAAATCGACATCCCGACGAGGATCACCGGGCGGCGACCCACGCGGTCGGAGAGCGGGCCGTAAAACAGCTGTGAAATACCGTAGGTCAGCAGGTAGGCCGCCATTACGCTTTGTACCGCCCCTTCGCGGACGTTCAGCGTGACCGCCATGTCGGCGATGGCCGGAATATAGATGGTCTGCGCCATCTGGCCGACGGCCACCAGCAGTACCAGCATCAACAACAAATTGAAGTTTTTATGCCGTTTCATGTCGATGAATACTTTGTGAGTAAATAAAAATGAAGAATATGTGACTGGCACACACCGTAAACGATGGAGGAATCTACCATATAAAAATGACATAACAACTGCAAAGTGCCGATTGTTGAGGGAATTCCAGGCAGATTATGTAAACAGGAACGGCAACTAATGTTGCCATTTCAGGCTACGCGAGGCGCAGGAGGATCGCCCCGGCGGCAATCCCGCAGGCGGCGACGATGCGCAGCGGCATCAGTTGCTCTTTCAGGACGATAAACGCGATCAGCGCGCCGAACAAAATGGAGGTTTCACGCAGCGCGGCGACCACCGCCAGCGGCGCCTGAGTCATCGCCCACAGCGCCAGGCCGTAGGAGCCCATGGTGCCGATCCCGCCGAGGATACCTATTCGCCAGTGCAGGCGTAGATAGCGGCTGGCTTCAGCGCGGCGGGTCATCATTGCCCAGCTTAGCAGGCAGAAGCCGTTCATAAAAAAGGTCCACAGGGTGTAGCCCAGCGCGGAGCCCGCCAGCCGGACGCCGGTGCCATCCACCAGCGTATAGCCGGCGATAAAGCAGGCGTTGATCAGCGCCAGCACGATGCCTTTGCGGGAGCTGGCGCGGCCGTTAAAGGCCATCGCCAGAATGGCCAGGCAGATGACGCCGATGCCCAGCCAGGCCAGCGGCGACAAACGATCGCCGAGAAACAGCACGCTTATCGCCGCCACCAGCAACGGGGCAGTCCCCCGCATCAGCGGATAGGTCTGGCTCATATCCGACACCTGATAGGTCTTCGCCACCAGCACCGTATACACCACCTGTAACGCGCACGACGCCAGCAGATAGGGGGCGCTGGCCAGCGTGGGCTGCGGGGCAAAGGGCAGCATCACCAGGGCGAGCAGCGCGGCCGAGCCGCTGACGCCGATCGCCGCGTACATTTTATCGCCGCTGGCTTTGACAATAGCGTTCCAGCTGGCGTGCAGCAGGGCGGCGAACAGCAAAATGCAGAATACGGTGAGGGTCATCGCAGACAGGTTCAACAGTGAAGGTCACCGGACTGTAACACGCGCCCGCGCTGCCAGCCAGCGGGGCTACAGCGAACAAAACAGGCGATGCGTCACCCGCGGTTCATCGAACACCGGGCGAAAGCCAAGTCTTTCATAAAAGGGCCAGGCCTGCGCCGGAGCGTGGGTGTTGAGAAAATCGAACCAGGCGCTGGAGTGGGTGATAACCGAGACCAGCAGCTGCTGGCCGATCCCCCGGCGGCGGTAGCGCTCGCTGATGTAGAGGTGGCGAATACGCCCGGCCCGCGGCTGGGGGCTGAAGGGATCGCTATTGATGCCGCATACCCCAACCAGCTGGTGATTCACGAAGGCGCCCAGCAGCGTTTCGCCCGGCGCGGTAAAGCGGTTTTTGCCGCTCTGCCAGTTTTCCGCCAGGCGGCGCAGCATATTGAAATGCTGTTCAAGGCTTTCGGTGCGCAGCGCCGCGAACCCCGGGGCATCCGGCGTCGTGGCGGCAATTAACAGGGGTGGCATAGCTTCCTCCATCAAGTCATCCCGGGACGCCCGGCGGGCGCCTGCAGGGGGGCGGTTTCCCGCCCCCCTCAGGTGCGACTTGAACCTGAATCAGCGGAACTGTTTCAGGACTGCATCAAGTAGTTGCAACACAGCAACCATGAGTTTCAGGATTAAAATAATAATATCCATTCCGCCCATACGCGCGTCTCCTGTGGTTAAGGAGCACAATAAGCTGACGTACCTTTCCGCTGCCCGTTGTCAGCTTATCCCTGCCTGTCGCCGGCGGCGTCGCCCTGGCCTGTGGTGGCTCCTTCCGTGGACGGCTTCCCGGCCCGCCGCCTGCAACGACAGGGGTGCGCAGCGCTGAACCACGCGTTGCCGCGCGGGCCAGTAACTGCACGTTGTTGACGTAACACAGTGTGCTCTCTCGGGGTTAAGGCACTGACGGCACCACCCGTTTCAGCCAGGACTTCGTTGCGCCGGTCAAACTTGCGGCCCCCGAATGGCACACCGTGAACACACCCAGTATAGATAAATACTGTATGGATGAACAGTGTTTTTTGGACAAATCCGCCGCGCTATCCCATACTCTATGACAGAGAAAAACCGACCTTAAATTGCGCGAACTGCAGCGATCGCGTATACTTTTGGCGTTGACGTAATACAGTGTGCTTGCGGCTACCACCTGTAACCATGCTGATAAAAACCTCGCTCCGGCGGGGTTTTTTGTTTTCTGCCCTTTTGCGCCGAACTGTGATCTTTCGCGCAAATTTTCGTGGATGAAAATAAATCCATTGTGAAAACGTAAAACCTGTGTTTGTATAAATTCAGCTTATTTTTCGACACAACAGGTCCCTAATGAACGCAACCCTGATCGCTTCGACCCTACTAAAAACCGCGCCTGCCGCGGTGGTCGTCGTGTCTGTGGTGGTCGTCGTCGGCAATGCGCCGTAGGGTCCGGAACAACACGAATTCCAAACCCCGCCGGCGCAAACCGAGCGGGGTTTTTTGTTGGCGAGCCCCCCGGTAAAGTCGGCCCAGAAGAAAAGGACTGGAGCATGGCAAGTTCGGGCACCACATCAAACACAATGCGCTTTACCGGCGCGCAGCTGGTTGTTCATTTACTGGAACGCCAGGGTATCACTATGGTTAGCGGCATTCCGGGCGGCTCCATCCTGCCTATCTACGATGCCTTAAGCCAGAGCACGAAGATCCGCCACATCCTGGCGCGCCACGAGCAGGGCGCGGGCTTTATCGCCCAGGGGATGGCGCGTACCGAAGGCAAACCGGCGGTCTGTATGGCCTGCAGCGGCCCGGGGGCGACGAACCTGGTGACGGCGATCGCCGATGCCCGCCTGGATTCGATTCCGCTGGTCTGCATCACCGGCCAGGTGCCGGCATCGATGATCGGCACCGACGCCTTCCAGGAAGTGGACACCTACGGCATCTCTATCCCCATCACCAAACATAACTATCTGGTGCGCGACATCGCCGAGCTGCCGCAGGTGATCAGCGACGCCTTCCGTATTGCTCAGTCCGGGCGTCCCGGACCGGTGTGGATAGACATTCCTAAGGACGTACAGTCGGCGACCATTGAGCTGGAAACGCTGCCGGAGCCGGGCGAGCGCGCCGCAGCGCCGGCATTCGCCCCCGAAAGCGTGCGCGAAGCGGCGGCGATGATCAACGCGGCGAAGCGTCCGGTGCTCTATCTGGGCGGCGGGGTGATTAACGCGCCGCAGGAGATCCGTGAGCTGGCGGAAAAAGCCAACCTGCCGACCACCATGACCCTGATGGCGCTGGGCATGCTGCCGAAGGCGCACCCGCTGTCGCTGGGGATGCTGGGCATGCATGGCGCGCGCAGCACCAACTTCATTCTGCAGGAAGCGGATTTACTGATTGTTTTAGGCGCGCGTTTTGATGACCGGGCGATTGGCAAGACCGAGCAGTTCTGCCCGAACGCGAAGATTATCCACGTCGATATCGACCGCGCCGAGCTGGGCAAAATTAAGCAACCGCACGTGGCGATTCAGGGCGATGTGGCGGAAGTCTTAGCCCAGCTGAACCCGCAGGTTGAGGCACAGCCGCGCGAGGAGTGGCGCCAGCTGGTGGCCGACTTGCAGCGCGAATTCCCCTGCGCCATCCCGCAGGAAAGCGACCCGCTCTCCCATTATGGCCTGATTAACGCCGTGGCCGCCTGCGTGGATGATGAAGCGATCATCACCACCGACGTAGGCCAGCACCAGATGTGGACGGCGCAGGCCTACCCGCTCAACCGTCCGCGGCAGTGGCTGACCTCCGGCGGTCTTGGCACCATGGGCTTCGGCCTGCCGGCGGCGATCGGCGCGGCGCTGGCGAATCCGCAGCGCAAGGTTATCTGCTTCTCCGGCGACGGCAGCCTGATGATGAATATTCAGGAGATGGCCACCGCCGCTGAAAATCAGCTGGATGTAAAAATTATCCTGCTGAACAACGAAGCACTGGGGCTGGTGCATCAGCAGCAGAGCCTGTTCTATCAGCAGGGGGTTTTTGCCGCCACCTATCCGGGGATGATTAACTTTATGCAGATTGCCGCCGGTTTTGGCCTGCAAACCTGTGATTTAAATAACGAAGCCGATCCGCAGGCAGCGCTGCAGGCGATCATCGACCGTCCGGGGCCGGCGCTGATCCACGTGCGCATCGACGCGCAGCAGAAAGTGTATCCGATGGTACCGCCGGGTGCGGCTAATACTGAAATGGTGGGGGAATAAGCCATGCAAAAACACTGTGATAACGTCATCCTGGAGCTCACCGTCCGCAACCACCCCGGCGTCATGACCCACGTATGCGGGCTTTTTGCCCGCCGCGCGTTTAACGTCGAAGGTATTCTCTGTCTACCGATTCAGGGCAGCGAACACAGCCGCATCTGGCTGCTGGTGAACGACGATCAGCGTCTCGGGCAGATGATTAGCCAGATTGAAAAGCTGGAAGATGTCACCAAAGTGGCGCGTAACCAGTCCGATCCCACCATGTTTAACAAAATTGCGGTGTTCTTCGAGTAACGCTCAAGGCTTGAACAGCTAGGCGCTTACCGCTAAGGTAAGCGCCTTTGCCGGATGGCGCTGCGCTAATCCGGCCTACAGGGAGTGAATCCGTAGGCCGGATAAGGCGTTTACGCCGCCATCCGGCGCTTTCAGGCACCAGGAAACACCATGACCACCATCGCCCTTATTGACGATCATTTGATTGTCCGCTCCGGCTTTGCTCAGCTGCTGGGGCTGGAAACTGATTTTCAGGTTGTCGCCGAATTTGGCAGCGGCCGCGAGGCGCTGGCGGGGTTGCCGGGGCGCGGCGTTCAGGTCTGTATCTGCGATATCTCGATGCCGGATATTTCCGGGCTGGAGCTGCTCAGCCAGCTGCCGAAGGGGATGGCGACCATCATGCTGTCGGTGCACGACAGCCCGGCGCTGGTCGAGCAGGCGCTCAACGCCGGCGCGCGTGGCTTTCTGTCGAAACGCTGCAGCCCGGACGAACTTATCGCCGCGGTGCGCACGGTGGCGGCGGGCGGCTGCTATCTCACGCCGGATATCGCCATGAAGCTGGCCGCCGGGCGTCAGGATCCGCTCACCAAACGCGAACGTCAGGTGGCGGAAAAGCTGGCGCAGGGCATGGCGGTAAAAGAGATCGCCGCTGAGCTCGGGCTGTCGCCGAAAACCGTCCACGTTCACCGCGCCAACCTGCTGGAAAAGCTGGGCGTCAGCAATGACGTCGAGCTGGCGCGCCGCATGTTTGACAGCTGGCAATGAAGACCTTACTCCCGCGCCTGCTGTCGGTGATCGGCTGCGCCTTTATCTTCGCCGCCGCCTGGTTTTGTCTGTGGAGCATCAGCCTGCATCTGGTGGAGCGCGCCGATCTGGCGGTGCTGCTGTTCCCCTTCGGCCTGCGGCTGGGGCTGATGCTCCAGTGCCCGCGCGGCTACTGGCCGGTGCTGCTGGGAAGCGAGTGGCTGCTGATCTTCTGGCTGACGCAGGAAGTGGCGCTGGCGCATCCGATAATATTGATGACCGGAAGCCTGCTGACCCTCCTGCCGGTGGCGCTGATCTCGCGATATCGCCAGCAGCGCGACTGGCTGACGCTTCTGCGTCAGGGCGGGGCGTTAATGGCCGCCGCGCTGCTGCAATCGCTGCCCTGGCTGGCGGAGGGGGACGAGGGGCTTAACGCCCTGCTGTTGACGCTCACCGGCGGCCTGACCCTGGCGCCGACCTGTCTGGTGTTCTGGCACTACCTCACCAGCACCGTCTGGCGGCCGCTGGGGCCGTCGCTGGTGGCGCAGCCGGTAAACTGGCGCGGGCGGCATCTGATCTGGTATCTGCTGTTATTCACCATAAGCCTGTGGCTGCAGCTTGGGCTGCCCGCCGAGCTCTCCCGCTTTACCCCGTTTTGCCTCGCGCTGCCGATTATCGCTCTGGCCTGGCACTACGGCTGGCAGGGAGCGCTGATCGCTACGCTGATGAACGCGATCGCCCTGATTGCCAGCCAGACCTGGCACGATCACCCCGTCGATCTCCTGCTTTCGCTGCTGGCGCAGAGCCTCACCGGGCTGCTGCTGGGGGCGGGGATCCAGCGATTGCGCGAGCTGAACCAGTCGCTACAGAGTGAGCTGGCGCGCAATCGGCGGCTGGCGGATCGTCTGCTGGAGACTGAAGAGAGCGTGCGCCGCGACGTTGCCCGCGAGCTCCACGATGATATCGGGCAGACCATCACGGCAATACGCACCCAGGCGGGGATCGTCCAGCGGCTGGCGCCGGACAACGCCAGCGTTCGCCAGAGCGGCCAACTGATTGAACACCTGTCGCTGGGGGTGTATGACTCGGTGCGTCGCCTGCTGGGCCGTCTTCGTCCGCGCCAGCTTGACGACCTGCCGCTGGAGCAGGCGGTACGTTCTCTGATGCGCGAAATGGAGCTGGAGGACCGCGGCATCGTCAGCCATCTCGACTGGCGGATTAACGAGGCGGGGCTGAGCGAAAACCAGCGCGTGACCCTGTTCCGCGTCTGCCAGGAGGGACTGAACAATATCGTCAAGCATGCCAGCGCCAGCGCCGTGACCCTGCAGGGCTGGCAGCAGGAGGAGCGACTGATGCTGGTGCTGGAGGATGACGGCTGCGGCCTGCCGCCGGGCTCCAGCGCGCAGGGGTTCGGTCTGACCGGCATGCGCGAGCGCGTGACCGCCCTGGGGGGCACGCTGACGATCTCCTGCACCCACGGTACCCGGGTGTGCGTCAATCTACCGCTGCGTTACGCCTGAGAGGATCGCCGATGTTCGCCTTTTTAAAAGCCCCGCCGGACGCCGCGCCGATTAGCGATAAACGCGAGCTTGATGCGCGTTATCGCTACTGGCGTCGCCATATCCTGTTGACCATCTGGCTGGGCTACGCGCTGTTCTATTTCACCCGCAAAAGCTTTAACGCCGCGGTTCCTGATATTCTCGCCAGCAACGTGCTGACCCGCAGCGATATCGGTCTGCTGGCCACGCTGTTCTACATCACCTACGGACTGTCGAAATTTTTCTCCGGTATCGTCAGCGACCGCTCCGACGCCCGCTATTTTATGGGGCTGGGGCTTATCGCCACCGGGGTGGTGAATATTCTGTTCGGTTTTTCTTCCTCACTGTGGGCCTTCGCCCTGCTGTGGGCGCTGAACGCCTTCTTCCAGGGGTGGGGCTCGCCGGTCTGCGCCCGGCTGCTGACGGCCTGGTATTCACGCACCGAGCGCGGCGGCTGGTGGGCGCTGTGGAATACGGCGCATAACGTTGGCGGCGCGCTGATCCCGATGGTGGTGGGGGCGGCGGCGCTACATTACGGCTGGCGCGCGGGGATGATCATCGCCGGGGGCCTGGCGATCCTCGCCGGATTATACCTGTGCTGGCGACTGCGGGATCGTCCGCAGGCGGTGGGGCTACCCGCCGTCGGCGACTGGCGTCACGATGCGCTGGAGATTGCCCAGCAACAGGAGGGCGCCGGACTGACGCGTAAAGAGATCCTCACCCGCTACGTGCTGGCCAACCCCTATATCTGGCTGCTGTCGCTGTGCTATGTACTGGTGTACGTGGTGCGGGCGGCGATTAACGACTGGGGCAATCTGTATATGTCGGAGACGCTTGGCGTCGATCTGGTGACCGCTAACTCAGCGGTAACCATGTTCGAGCTGGGCGGATTTATCGGCGCGCTGGTGGCGGGGTGGGGCTCGGATAAGCTGTTTAACGGCAATCGCGGGCCGATGAACCTGATCTTCGCCGCCGGAATTTTGCTGTCGGTTGGCGGCCTGTGGCTGATGCCGTTCGCCAGCTACGTGATGCAGGCGGCCTGCTTCTTCACCACCGGTTTCTTCGTCTTCGGCCCGCAGATGCTGATCGGCATGGCGGCGGCGGAGTGTTCGCATAAAGAGGCCGCCGGGGCGGCCACCGGGTTTGTCGGCCTGTTCGCGTATCTTGGCGCGTCGCTTTCCGGCTGGCCGCTGGCGCAGGTAATGGATATCTGGCACTGGACCGGATTCTTCGTGGCGATCGCGATTGCCGCCGGCATTTCCGCGCTGCTGCTGCTGCCTTTCTTAAACGCCCAGGCGCCGCGCGCGGCCAGTGAAGCGTGATGCATCTCACTCTTTCGCCGAGAATGGGGCAAAACTAGGAAATATTCCCGGTTTCACCTGGACGCCGTCTCAGGCCAGACGGCGCGCTGATTTTTACAATGCCTGGCTATGACGCAGGCATAAAAAATCAGCTCAGGAGATACCCATGCTGGCCTTTCTGAATCAGGTTCGTAAGCCGACCCTGGATCTGCCGCTCGACGTGCGGCGCAAAATGTGGTTCAAACCTTTCATGCAGTCCTATCTGGTGGTCTTCATCGGCTACCTGACCATGTACCTGATCCGCAAGAACTTTAATATTGCGCAGAACGACATGATCTCCACCTACGGGTTGAGCATGACGCAGCTGGGGATGATTGGCCTGGGCTTCTCCATTACCTACGGCGTAGGGAAAACCCTGGTTTCCTACTATGCCGATGGCAAAAACACCAAGCAGTTCCTGCCGTTTATGCTGATCCTCTCCGCCATCTGCATGCTGGGCTTTAGCGCCAGCATGGGCGCGGGTTCCACCAGCCTGTTCCTGATGATCGCCTTCTATGCGCTGAGCGGTTTTTTCCAGAGCACCGGCGGCTCGTGCAGTTATTCCACCATCACCAAGTGGACGCCTCGCCGTAAGCGCGGCACCTTCCTCGGCTTCTGGAATATCTCTCACAACCTCGGCGGCGCCGGCGCGGCGGGCGTGGCGCTGTTTGGCGCCAACTATCTGTTCGACGGCCACGTGATCGGCATGTTTATCTTCCCGTCGATTATTGCGTTAATCGTCGGCTTTATTGGCCTGCGCTATGGTAGCGACTCCCCGGAATCCTATGGCCTCGGCACGGCGGAAGAGCTGTTTGGCGAAGCGATCAGCGAAGAGGATAAAGAGACCGAAGAAAACGCGATGACCAAGTGGCAGATCTTTGTTGAGTACGTGCTGAAAAACAAAGTGATTTGGCTGCTGTGCTTCTCCAACATCTTCCTCTACGTGGTGCGTATTGGTATCGATCAGTGGTCCACCGTGTATGCCTTCCAGGAGCTGAAGCTGTCTAAAGAGGTGGCGATTCAGGGCTTTACCCTGTTTGAAGTCGGCGCCCTGGTTGGCACGCTGCTGTGGGGCTGGCTGTCGGACCTGGCCAACGGCCGCCGCGCGCTGGTGGCCTGCATCGCGCTGGCGCTGATTATCGCCACCCTCGGCGTTTATCAACATGCCAGCAACCAGTACGTCTATCTGGCCTCGCTGTTTGCGTTGGGCTTCCTGGTGTTTGGTCCGCAGCTGCTGATCGGCGTCGCCGCCGTCGGTTTCGTACCGAAAAAAGCGATCGGCGCCGCCGATGGGATCAAGGGTACTTTCGCCTATCTGATCGGCGATAGCTTCGCCAAGCTTGGCCTCGGGATGATCGCCGACGGCACGCCGGTCTTCGGTCTCACCGGCTGGGCCGGCACCTTTGCGGCGCTGGACGCCGCCGCCATCGGCTGTATCTGCCTGATGGCCATCGTGGCTATCTTCGAAGAGCGTAAAATTCGCCGCGAGAAAAAGAACCGTATTTTGCAGACCGCCTGATTCACCAGGTATTGGGTAACCTTGCCCGGCCTTCGCGCCGGGCTTTTTTATTTCTTGCGCATTATGCCAGGTCCGGCAGTCGACAGCAGGCAAATTCCCATTATGATAGTCAGGCCGCGATTGGATGAGAGGATGCATGATCTGGATAGGACTGGCCACCCTGGTAGTGGTGTTTGTTGTGGGATTTCGGGTGCTTACCTCTGATTCACGCCGCGCGATCCGCCGCCTGAGCGAACGCCTTGGCATTACGCCCGTCCCGCTGGAATCGATGATCGATCAGCTGGGTAAAACCGCCGGCAATGAGTATTTGCGTTACCTGGAACGGCCGAATGAAGCGCATCTGCAGAACGCCGCGCAGGTGCTGCTGATCTGGCAGGTCGCGATTGTCGACGCCAGCGAAAAAAACCTGCATTACTGGTATCGCCTGATGCAAAAAGCGCGTTTAGCGGCGCCGATCACCGAGGCGCAAATCCGTCTGGCGCAAGGGTTTCTGCGCGAGCTGGATCCGGATGTGAGCGATTTGCATAACCTTCAGCAGCGCTATAACGACCTGTTTCTCCCGGAAGACGGCGTGCACTGGTTGCACTGATATCATTGTTATCCGGCCTGTGGTTCAAAACCATATATCCCTTACGTTCCTTGTAGGCCGGATAAGCGTAAGCGCCATCCGGCAGAATAACTACAGTAGGATTTTCAGGCCGTGTTTTTGTACGACGCTAAGCAATTTTAATGACATTCCGCTCGGTCGTTTAGCGCCAGTCTCCCATTTTTGCACGGTAGACACACTGGTATTCAGATAACGAGCGAACACGGGTTGGCTAACATTGAGTTGTTCACGTAGCGCTTTAATTTCAATGGGTTGAAGTGCGGCTACGCTACCGAGACATGATTCATCAAAATGGCGCATTGTTTCCTGTGGGATTGCGCCAACGCTGAATAGCCCCGACGCAGCGCTATGGATCGCTTCGAAAGCCGGGCTTTTGTATTTATTTTTTGCTGTCATCGCAAATCTCCACCAATTCTTTACTTTTAACTAAGGCCGTCGTTTTCTCTTCAGAGAGATTGGCATAGTGTTTTGCTAACTCACGAAACCCCATTAATTCGCGATGGTTGATATTGGCCATATCCTGTTTGGCATATAGAAAGGTATAAAACCAATACCCTGCGCTTTTGGTAAGGATGATTGCGCGATCGCGATTCTTGTTGAGTCGCTTTTTATAAACCCCTCCTCCTAAATCATCCACTTTGCCCTGAAGCGCAGATTTAATTGCCTGATAGAGTTCATCGTCGGAAATGCCATGAGAGCTAGCCTCTCTGGCGAACCATTTGGTTTTAAAGATACGCATTGCTGACATCCTGTCGTTAAAAGTATAGCACATAGTGCTACATTAAATTCTCCTGAGATTTGTTAAAGCGATAGCAAGCATCGTTTTTTTAAACATGCGAGCAGCTACGCATCCTCTTATGAAAAGCGAGAAGAGTTGCGAAAACGTTAAATGCGTCACAAACAAAATGTTACACTGCGCAGCTTTCCGCCACTTTCTTCGCAGGTCACTCATGAGTCATTCAAATGAAGCCAAAACCCACGCACGCGAGCTCGCGCGACCAAACTGGTCGGCAGTTTTCGCGGTTGCTTTCTGCGTCGCCTGCCTGATTACCGTCGAATTTCTACCGGTCAGTCTGCTGACGCCGATGGCGCTGGATTTAGGCATCTCCGAAGGGATGGCCGGGCAGTCGGTGACGACGACGGCGTTCGTCGCGATGTTTTCCAGCCTGTTTATCACCTCCGTTATTGGCAAAACCGATCGCCGCTACGTGGTGATCCTCTTTTCGCTGCTGCTGACCCTTTCCTGCCTGTTGGTGTCCTTTGCCGATAGCTTCACCCTGCTGCTGCTGGGACGCGCCTGTCTGGGGCTGGCGCTCGGCGGTTTCTGGGCGATGTCAGCCTCGCTGACCATGCGTCTGGTGCCGATGCGCGTGGTGCCGAAAGCGCTGTCGATTATCTTCGGCGCGGTATCCATCGCGCTGGTGATCGCCGCCCCGTTGGGCAGTTTTCTTGGCGGGCTTATCGGCTGGCGCAACGTGTTTAACGGCGCGGCGGTGATGGGCGTGCTGTGTACGATCTGGGTGCTGAAAGCGCTGCCGTCGCTGCCGGGTGAATCGGCGGCTCAGCAGCAAAAAATGTTTGGCCTGCTGAAGCGGCCGGGGGTGATGGCCGGCATGTGCGCCATTTTCATGGCTTTTGCCGGACAGTTCGCCTTCTTTACCTATATTCGCCCGGTGTACATGACCCTCGCCGGGTTTGATGTCGATGGCCTGACGCTGGTGCTGCTGAGCTTTGGTATCGCCAGCTTCATCGGCACGTCGCTCTCCTCGGTGCTGCTCAAACGCTCGGTGAAAGCGGCGCTGGCGATTGCGCCGCTGGTGCTGACCGCCTGCGCGGCGGCGCTGGTGCTGTGGGGTGAAAGCAAAATCGTCGCCTCGACGGTGGCGATCATCTGGGGCTTCGCGTTCGCCTTGATCCCGGTGGGGTGGTCAACGTGGATCACCCGTTCCCTCTCCGATCAGGCGGAAAAAGCCGGGTCGATTCAGGTGGCGGTGATCCAGCTGGCCAACACCTGCGGCGCCGCTGTCGGCGGCATTGCGCTTGACCATTTAGGCCTGCTGTCGCCGCTGGTGTTGTCCGGGGTATTGATGCTGTTTACCGGCCTGCTGGTGGCGACCAAAGTGAAGGTGAATTCACCCGCTTAAGGCCGCTCGCCTTTTGCCAGCCGGGCGTTGATATCCGCAATCACCCCCGGCAGGTCCGCCAGGGTATCAACCACATAATGCGCCCCGGCGGCATACAGCTTGCCTGCCGCCCGCTCGCGACGGGTGGCGATTTCCTCTTTCGACATCGCCTGATACGCCTCCCAGGTGGCGCCAAATTCATTTCCCGACACCGCCAGGCCGACGCTCCACATCCCGGCATGTAACCCTTCGCTGATGCCCGGCGCGGCGTCGTCGACCTTCACGCAGTGGGCCACATCGTCTATGCCCAGGGCAATCACGTTCTGCAGCGCCATCCACGGCCCGGGACGCCCGCCGGCGGCAAGGTCATCGGTGGCGACCCAGTGGTCCGGGGCATAGCCCTGGGCGGCAGCGGCTGGAACCAGTTTTTCCATCACCGGGCGCGGATAGCCCGAGCAGGAGCCGATCTTCAGTCCGTCGGCGCGCAGCGCGGCGAGGGTGTCGACCACGCCGGCGATCGGAGCGGAAAAATCGACAACCTTAGCGATTTGCAGCGGCATAAACGCGGCGTAGATCGCATCGATATCAGCGGCCGTCATCGCCCGACCAAATTTCGCCTGCCAGCGGCTGTCGACCGACGGCAGTTTGCCCAGCGCCTCAATGTGCTGCCATTTGCCAAGCCCCATCGGCACGCGGGCCTCTTCAAGGGTGATCTCCATATCGAAGGCCTGGCGGAAGGCCTCGACGAAAATTTGCGTCGGCGCGAAGGAGCCGAAGTCCACGGTGGTGCCGGCCCAGTCGAGAATGAGTGCGGTGATACGGTTCATGGCGGTTCCTTATTGTTTCCAGTACATGGCGTTGTCGATGGCCGCCAGCAGGGCGGTGATGTCGGCGTCGTAGACTTCGCCGATGTTGCCGATGCGGAAGCAGTCGCTTTGCGACACTTTGCCCGGATAGATCACGAAGCCCTGATCTTTCAGCTTCTGGTAGAAGGTGTGAAAGCGATACTGCGGCGCATCCGGTGAATAAAAGGCGGTAATGATCGGCGAGTGCAGGCTGTCGTCGAGCAGCGGCCGGAAGCCGAGCGCGCGCATTCCGGCTACCAGTCGGCGCTGATTGCGGGTATAGCGCTGATGGCGGGCGCTGACGCCGCCCTCCTGGGCCAGCTCTTTCAGCGCCTGGGCGAAGGCCAGCACGGTATGGGTCGGCGAGGTGAAGCGCCACTTGCCGTGGTTATCCTCCATACAGCGCCACTGGGCGTAAAGATCCAGCGACAGCGAGCGCGAGCGGCCTTTGCAGGCGGCCAGCTCCGATTCGCGGGCGATGACGAAGGCGAAGCCCGGCACGCCCTGAATGCACTTGTTGGCAGAGCTTATCAGGTAGTCAATATTCAGCGCGGCGATATCCAGCGGAATGCCGCCGAAGCTGCTCATCGCATCGACGATATAGCGTTTGCCATACTCTTTCGCCAGCGCGGCCACCTCTTCAATCGGGTTGAGCATCCCGGTGGTGGTTTCGCTATGTACCATCGCGATATGGGTGATCGCCGGGTCATCCTGCAGGATCCGCGCGATCGCCGCGGCGTCCGGGCGGGCGACTTCGCCGCAGTCGTAAGGGTGGAAGGCGATACCCATCCGCTGCGCCATCTCAATCATGCGCGCGCCATAGGCGCCATTGCTGACGATCAGCACTTTGCCCTGTTCGCCGATGACGCTGCCGAGCACCGCTTCGACCGCGTAGCTGCCGCTGCCCTGCAGCAGCACCGCCGTATACCCGGCGGCCGGGGTGGCCAGCTGCACCAGCTGCTGACGAATGGTCTGTACCACGCCGAGGTTGTAATCATCATCCCAGGTGCAGCTATCGAATAACATCGCCTCTTTCACCGTGCGGGAGGTGGTTAGCGGGCCGGGAGTCAGCAACAGGTAGTTCCGTGAAGTCATTTGTCTCACCATTGGTCTATACCAGATTGGTATTTATCATGGAGACAAAGCCGGGGCAGGGTCAAAGGAAATGTGGCGCTGCAACAAAAAATTCATCTGGCTATGTATAATAAGCGCACCAAAAGTGGCAGCGAGTAAACATGAAATCACCCTCTGGCGAGATGCCGCAATACCTGATGATTAAGGCGCAGCTGCAGGCACGTATTCAAAACGGCGCCCTCAAAAGCGGCGATAAATTGCCTTCCGAGCGCGAGCTGTGCGCGTTGTTCAACACGACCCGTATCACCGTGCGCGAGAGCCTGGCGCAGCTGGAGGCCAGCGGTGTGATCTACCGCGCCGACCGCCGCGGCTGGTTTGTGACGCCGGAGCGGCTGTGGCTGGATCCGACGCAGAACACCAACTTCCACAAGCTGTGTCTCGAGCAGGGACGTGAGCCGAAAACGGTGCTGCTTGATGGCCGGTTATCCGCCGTGCCGCTGGATGTGATGGCGCCGCTGGCGCTGCAGCCCTTCGATCAGGTCTACCTGCTGACCCGCCTGCGCTATGCCGACGGGCGTCCGGTGTGCTATTGCGAAAACCACTGCCTGCCGGCCCGGGTGCCGGAGCTGCTGCGCCACGATCTCAACGGCAGTCTGACCGAGATTTATCAGAGCCAGTACGACCTGATCTATACCAGTATGCATTTGTCGTTTTATCCCACTTCCATGCCGCCGCAGGCCGCAGCGGCGTTGGGGGTGATGGAGGGGCGCCCGGCGCTGCTGCTGCGCAGGCTGAATTACGATCAGCACGGGCGTATTCTTGATTACGATATCGAATACTGGCGGCATGACAGCCTGCGAATCGAAGTCGATACCCATTGATTTTATTGCATTAATCCTTCCCGTGTCCCCGGTGGCGTCAGCGTTAACCGGGGCTATGCCTCCCCCTCGTTTTAACTCTTTCGACACACTTCTTTCATCGTTTTGTCATAAACCCCCGGTAGCGTGAAGGCAAATCTGGTCTACACCAGAATAACTAACTGCGATGAGGCTAACACGATGAAACTCTCCCGACTTGCCCTGCTGTCCCTGTTCGCGCTGACCAGCTCCCCGGTTTGGGCGGACGGCGTCGTCACGGTTTACTCCGCCGACGGCCTGCATGACGGCGATAACAGCTGGTATCAGAGCCAGTTCGACGCCTTCACCAAAGCGACGGGCATCAAAGTGCAGTATGTGGAAGGCGGCTCCGGCGCGATTGTCGAGCGTCTGGCGAAGGAGCGCACCAATCCGCAGGCCGACGTGCTGGTCACGGTGCCGCCGTTTATCCAGCGCGCCGCGAAAGAGCAGCTGCTGGCCACCTTTACTCCACAGGGCAGCGCGCAGATCCCTGGCGCCAACGACCGCTATTCGCCGCTGGTGAACAACTATCTGACCTTCATCTATAACGGCCAGTTGCTGAAAACCGCGCCGGCCAGCTGGCAGGATCTGCTGGATAGCCGCTTTAAGAATAAGCTCCAGTATTCCACGCCGGGCCAGGCGGGGGACGGCACCGCGGTGATGCTGCAGGCCTTCCACAGCCTTGGCGGTAAAGACGCTGGCTTTGCCTATCTTGGCAAGCTCCAGGCCAATAACGTCGGCCCATCGGCCTCCACCGGCAAGCTGACGGCGCTGGTCAACAAAGGCGAACTGTACGTCGCCAACGGCGATCTGCAGATGAACCTGTCGCAGATGGCGCGTAACCCGAACGTGAAAATTTTCTGGCCGGCGGATGATAACGGCGAGCGCAGCGCGCTGGCGCTGCCCTACACCATCGGGCTGGTGCAGAACGGGCCGAACAGCGAAAACGGCAAAAAGCTGATTAATTTCCTGCTGGATAAACCGGCGCAATCCAGCGTCAGCGCGCGCTCCTGGGGCTTACCGGTACGCAACGACGTGGCGCCGGATGACGCTAACTTTAAGGCGGCGCAGGCGGCGCTCGACGGCGTGAAGCGCTGGGAACCCAACTGGGACGACGTTGCGCTTTCTCTCTCGGCGGATATCGCCCGCTGGCATAAAGTGACCGATAGCGAGTAAGCCTGATGTTAATGAAAACGACCGTCACGCCTTCCCCGTCGCTGGCGGGGACCTCCGGGATCACCCTGGACTCGCTGCGCGTTTCCTACCACGGCAACGTGGTCTTAAAACCGCTGTCATTGACCATTGAACCCGGTGAGGTGCTGGCGCTGATTGGCCCTTCCGGTTCCGGGAAAACCACCGTGCTGCGGGCGATTGCCGGATTTGTGCAACCGGCTGGCGGGCGCATCCTGATCGGCGACACGGACGTCACCCACCTGCCGCCTTACCAGCGCGGGCTGGCGATGGTGGTGCAGAACTACGCGCTGTTTCCCCATATGAAGGTGGAAGACAACGTCGCCTTCGGCCTGCGGGCGCAAAAGCAGCCCAGGGCGCTGATCGCCGGGCGGGTGACTGAAGCCTTAAAAATCGTTGGTATGGCGGACTACGCCACCCGCTATCCGCATCAGCTTTCCGGCGGCCAGCAGCAGCGCGTCGCGATAGCCCGCGCCATTGCCGTGCGTCCTCGGGTGTTGTTGCTTGATGAACCGCTGTCGGCGCTGGATGCGCAAATTCGTCATAACATGGTGGAAGAGATTGCCCGTCTGCACCGCGAACTGCCGGAGCTGACCATCCTCTACGTCACCCACGATCAGACCGAAGCGCTCACTCTGGCGGATAAAATCGGCATTATGAAAGACGGGTCGCTGATCGCCCATGGCGAAACGCACGAGCTGTACCACTATCCGCCGAACCGCTTTAGCGCCGAATTCCTCGGCCGCGCCAATATCCTGCAGGCGACGGCGCTGACCGATAGTCTTCAGCCGGGTCTGGTTAACGTGAGCTGCGGCGGCGGCCTGGTTAACGCCTTCAGCCGGGGCGGGCTGCATGGCAACAACAAGCTGTTATGCATTCGCCCGCAGCATATGAGCCTGGCGCCGCGATCGGCAACCAGTAATCGCCTCAACGCCACCCTGACTTCGGTACACTGGCAGGGCGATCTGACGCATCTGCTGTGCGACGTCGCGGGCGAAGCGGTGCGGATCGTCATGACTCACGTCAACCCCCTGCCGCGCGCGGGCGACAAGCTGGCGCTCTACTTCGAACCTGGCGATGCGGTTCTGATCGAGGAGCAATGATGGCGCAAACCTTAATCCTTACGCGCCCGGCGCGAAACCTGCGCCCTTACCTGTGGCTGGCGTTGCCGCTATTGGTGCTGGCGACGCTGTTTTTCTATCCGCTGTTGCTGATCGCCGAACAGGCGCTGCGCGACGCCAGCGGCAAACTGAGCCTCGAAACCTTCAGGCAGGTGATTGACTCAAAACGCTTTATTGGCGCGCTGCTCAATACCTTACAGATTGCGGTGTTCGCTACCCTTGGCTGCCTGGTGCTCGGCAGCGTTTTGGCGCTGATTCTGGTTTTTATTCCGTTCCCCGGCAGCCAGCTGATTTGCCGGGTGATCGATACTTTTATTGCGCTGCCGACCTTCCTTATCACTCTTGCGTTCACCTTTATTTACGGCTCGGCGGGGCTGCTCAACGGCGCCCTGATGGCGCTGTTCGCCTTTGAACTGCCGCCGGTGGACTTCCTCTATTCGATTAACGGCGTGATCCTGGCGGAGATCACCGTCTTTACGCCGCTGGTGATGCGCCCGTTGATGGCCGGACTGCGGCAGATCGATAAGAGTCAGCTGGAAGCGGCGAGTATTCTTGGCGCTCACCCGCTGCGGGTGATGACCCAGGTTATCTTCCCGGCGGCGCTGCCGGCGCTGATGGCGGGGGGCAGCCTGTGCCTGCTGTTGACCACTAACGAGTTCGGTATCGTGCTGTTTATCGGCGCCAAAGGGGTCAATACCCTGCCGATGATGGTCTACAGCAAGGCGATTCTGGAGTCGGATTACAGCGTGGCCTGCATGATCGCGCTGATGAATATTCTGCTGTCGCTGGGGCTGTTTATGCTCTATCGGCTGGCGGCGGCGCGCACTGGCGTAAGGAGTTAACGATGTTGATTTGGTCGCGTAAAGGCCGTGCGGCGGCGGGCGCGCTGGCGGTGACGCTCTTTGCCGGCATCTTCCTGCTGCCGCTGGCGGTGATTTTGCTCTCCAGCCTGAGCCAGCAGTGGAACGGCCTGCTGCCCACCGGCTTTACCTTTGCCCACTTTGTTAACGCTTTTCGCGGCGCGGCGTGGGATTCGCTGTTTTCCAGCCTGATGGTGGGCTTCTGCGCCAGCCTGCTGGCGCTGCTGTGCGGGATGTGGGCGGCGCTGGCGCTGCGCCAGACGGGCGCGAAGCTGCAGAAATATCTTGGGTTGATGTTTTATCTGCCCAGCGCCATCCCCTCGGTTTCCGTGGGACTGGGCATTCTGGTGGCCTTCAGCCAGGGGCCGCTGCAGATGAATGGCACCTTCTTTATCGTCCTGGCGGCGCATTTCGTGCTGATCTCGGCCTTTACCTTCAGCAACGTGACCACCGGGCTGGCGCGAATTTCCGCTGATATTGAAAACGTCGCCTCCAGCCTGGGCGCTTCCCCGTGGTACCGCCTGCGCCATGTGACGCTGCCGCTGATGACGCCATGGATGATCTCGGCGTTGGCGCTGAGTTTATCGCTGTCGATGGGGGAGTTGGGAGCGACGGTGATGATCTATCCGCCGGGCTGGACCACCCTGCCGGTAACCATTTTCAGCCTGACCGATCGCGGTAATATCGCCGATGGCTCGGCGCTGACCATCGTGCTGGTGGGCGTCACGCTGCTGTTGATGATGAAGCTGGAGCGCATCGCCCGTCGTTTGTGTCAGAGATAAAGAGTGGATGTCGTCATGCGGGGCTGGCGGCAGACTGACCGGCGGCGCTGCGCTTGCCGGGCCTAGGGGGAGATATCCCTTAGTCCGCTTCAGAAACGTAGGCCGGATAAGGCATGTATGCCGCCATCCGGCATAAATGGAGCGCACCAGTCGTAGCCCGGCTAAGCGTAGCGCCAGCCGGGAACGCTCCTTCGACAACGCTATCGCATCAGAACCACGCCTCAAACATCCCGCCGACGTTCAGCGAATCCAGCTGCTGGTCTTTGGTGCCGTTGACCTTCGCGGTATGCTCGTTGTCCACCTGACCGCCGGTCACGTAGAAGCGCAGCATCGGACGGAACTCCGGCCCCATGCCGATGGCGATGTTCTGCGACAGCGTCAGCTTCCAGCCGTGGTTATCCCCGCCCTGGTCGTAGTCCACGCGCTGGTAGCCCGCTTCCAGCCAGGTGGAGTGCACGTCGTTCCAGAAGTACATCGGCCGCACGATGGCGCCATAGTTTTTGCGGTTGTCGGTATTATCTTTGCCGTTGTCGTAGTCGTGGAAGGCCAGCAGATATTCCACCTGCGCCTGCTGGGTGAACTTATGGCTGCCCTCGAAGCTGGCGTAGACCGTGGTCAGGTCGTCGGTTTTGTTGTAGACGCTGTTATCCGAGTTGTCGGAGTAGCGCAGGATCACCTTGTTCACTCCGCTGTCGTTGGTGTGGCTCAGCACCAGGCCGCCCTGCCAGGCTTCGAGACGCGCGTCGCTGTCCACCGCCTTCGAGTCAAAGCCGTAGTTGGCGTACACCTCGACGTCGATCGGCCCGGCCTTGATGTTGTGGGTTTTGGTGGTCAGCGCGTAGTGGCCGTTGTCCCCGGTGTCGGAGCTGCCGGTACAGGTGATGCGCGACGGGTTGGTCTCATCGGCCATCACTTCCGGGCTACAGGATTTCACCTGCGACACCGCCGCCACGTCGAACTGCACGCCGCCGATATCGAAGTTTTTCACCCCGGCGCCCTGGCCGTCGTGGTTCATCCAGAAGTAGTCGTTGATCCCCTGTTGCGGACGCTGGTGGAAGTCGCGGCCGGCCCAGATATAGGCGTTGGGGTTGGATTCCAGCACGTTGGTGACGCCGACGTAGGCCTTCTTCAGGTTAACCTCGTCGCTCCAGTGGTCGAACATGACGTTGAGATCCCAGATAGCCCCCTGCGCGCTTTTGAAGGCTTTGCTGATCTGGAATTCGCCGCCGTTGCTTTCGTTGCCCAGACGGCCGATCGCCGAGGCGCCGTTATAGGAGCCGTCGACGCCGACATATTTCTGGTCGCCGGTCTGGAAATGGGCGCCATAGCGGGCATAGCCGCTGAACTTGAGGCCGAACGGAATCGCCACATCCGGCGAGGCGGCGGTGGTCTGCGGGTTGGTAATGACGTCGACCTTTTTGTCGGCCGCGGCGTCAATTTTCGCCTGGCGGTCGGCCAGCGCTTTATCAACGGCTTTGGCGACGATGGCGTCGATCTGTTCCTGAGTAAATTCTTGCGCCATTACGGAAATTGGGCACAGCGCGGCGACAACCGCCATGGCTAAAGGCAGTTTTTTCACAGTATTCATGGTTATCTCGCTTTAATAATTAATATATTTCAGATAATAACCATCCCATTCTGGCTAAAATAAATAACCAAAATAAGCTGATTTGTTTTTTTAGGGTACAGCGACGCCGGAGAGAAATATTCTCGCTGACGTTATTCCATATTAATTAACGCTGGTACAGATGGATTAATTCTTCTGAGAACTCGCGGGCCAGCAGCGAATTCATCAGATGATCCTGGGCATGTACCATAATAAGCGTCATAGGCTGACGCGCTTCACCGGCATCCTGCTCGATGAGCTGGGTCTGCATCTGATGCGCCCGGCGGGCGTAACCGTCGGCCTCATTTAAGAGTAAACGCGCTTCGTCGATATTTCCGGTTCGGGCCGCATGCAGCGCTTCAAAACATAATGAGCGTGACTGTCCCGCATTGACGATAATTTCCATTACCGCATCTTCTAATTCAATCATGTGTATTCCTGAGGTCTTTATTATTTAATAATGCAGTGAAAGTCCTTTTTCTGCATTATGACGCTGTCATCATATTATCTCTCCGGGGCGGAGAGGAATTAGCTAACGGTTTCTGCCACCGGAACGCTATTTTTGGTTTTCTCAACTTCGGTTTTCATTAAGGAACGTTCATAGGCGCGCAGGAACGGCAGGTAAATCACCGCCGACATCACCATGCAGATAAGGCACATCACTACCGGGCTCAGCGTCCAGTTGGCCGCCCACGAGGCGCCAATCGGTGCCGGCGTGGTCCACGGAGTGAGAGACACCACCTGGCTCAGCCAGCCAAGACGCGTCGCGCCGTAAGCCAGCACCGCGTTGACCATCGGTACGCAGACGAAGGGAATAAACATCATCGGGTTCATGATGATCGGCGCCCCGAACAGGATCGGCTCGTTGATATTAAAGAAGCTCGGCACGATGCCCATCTTGCCGATGGTGCGCAGATGAGTGGCCCGGCTACGCAGCAGCAGGAAGGCCAGCGGCAGGGTCGAACCGACGCCGCCAATCAGCAGATAGTGATCCCAGAAACCCTGCAGATAGACGTGCGGCAGCACCGTGCCGGCCGCCAGCGCCGCCTGGTTTGCCGACAGGTTGGCCATCCAGAACGGGTTCATAATGCCGGTGACAATCAGCGAGCCGTGGATCCCGGCGAACCAGAAAATCTGGCACATCAGAACGGAGAGCAAAATCGCCGGCAGCGAGTCGGAGGCGGAAACCAGCGGCTCCAGCAGATGCATGATCGCCTGCGGCAGGATCATCCCGGTCTGCGCTTCGATAAACAGGTTCAGCGGATGCAAAGTACCAATCACCACCAGCACCGGGATCAGGATTTCAAATGAACGGGCGACGCCGGTCGGCACCTCTTTCGGCAGACGGATGGTGATGTTGTTTTGCTTCAGCCACGCGTAGACGCGGGTGGAGTAGATGGCGGTGATCAGGGCGGTAAAAATGCCCTGGCCGGACAGATACTGAGTGGAAATTTTACCATCGGCATAGGGCGCGGCGACCAGCAGGAAGGCCATAAACGCCAGCAGACCGGACATCACCGGATCGAGCTGAAACTGACGACCGAGGCTGGCGCCAATGCCGACCGAGATAAAGAAGGTCATTACGCCCATGCTGAGGTTAAACGGCAGCATCAGCTGTTCGCGGTAGTGCTGGGAGAAATCGAGCCAGCCGCGGGCAAAGCCGTTGGTGGTATCGGGTGAAAACGGCGGAAAGATAAATACCAGCATGAAAGAGCCGATGATCATAAACGGCAATGCGGCAGTGAAGCCATCGCGGATAGCGATAACATATTTCTGCTGCCCAAGGCGTCCTGCCAGCGGAGTAATAGATTGCTCGATCACGGCAATCATGGACTGATACAGAGAACTCATTTCAACACCTCTCAGTGCGCCGCTGGCATCAGCGACAGAGCATAATTCAGGACGTTGTCTCCCCGCTGCATGCCGTAGTCCATCGTATCGATGGGCTGAACCGGAATGTTGAGGGAAGCCGCTTTGTCAGACAGGGTTTTCAACATGTATTTCACCTGGGGGCCAAGCAACACCACCTGATACTGCGGAAACTGGATGTCAAATTCGGAAACGCCATAGGCGTCAATCTGCACCGGCAGATCACGTTCATTCGCCGCCTCCACCATCTTTCTGACCAGCAGACTGGTGGACATTCCGGCAGAACAGCACAGCATAATCTTGTACATCGACGACCATCCTCAAAATGTAAAAAGTTATTGCGTGGATGATTTGATATCAGACGGAAACCGGTTTCCATTTATAAAAAGCAGAACTGTGATAGTGGTCAAGATCTCCTGCTTATGGGGCGGATTTATTGGATTTGGCTCACATTATTCTGTCGATTTGGCGATGTTTTGCGCTGAAATGGAAAATCGGTTTCCAAACAAATGGCGAAATGGATATACTGCGCTGGTCATAATTGAAGCGATTCAGGTTTACGGGATTTTAGCGGGGCGCGGCGCCCGCGCAGGGGAAAATGATGTCGACAATCAATGATGTTTCACGACTTGCCGGGGTTTCCAAAGCCACGGTGTCGCGAGTGTTGAGCGGCTCACGTGGCGTGAAGGAGGCCAGTCGTCAGGCGGTGCTGCAGGCGGCGGAAACGCTCAATTACCGGCCAAACATGATAGCCCAGTCGTTGCTTAGCCAGTCCACCGGCTGCATCGGCGTCATCTGCGCCCAGGACAATATCAATCAAACCACCAGCTATCTCTACGCCCTGGAAAAACAGCTCAGCCAGCACCAGAAGCACCTGCTGCTGCGCTTCGCCAACACCAGCAGCGGCGTGATGAACTCGCTGGAGGAGTTGACCTGCGGGCTGTGCGATAACGTGCTGATCATCGGCGCGCGTTTTCCTCTGAATATTCACCGCCCGGACGTGGTGCTGGTGGACTGCCTCGACAGCGAGGGCGAAAACAGCATTCAGTTCGATCACGCCTTCGCCGCCGAAACCGCCTGTCACTATCTGATAAGCCAGGGCAGAAGGCAGATTGCGCTGATCCATCCCCAGAGCAGCGGCTTCGCCGATCAGGTGCTGCTGGGCTACAAGCACGCGCTGGAAAAAAACTTTTTGCCGTTTAATCGCAATCTGGTGTTTTTGGATAACACCTCGCCGTCGGTGGCGGTGCAGGAGCTGGTCAATAACGCCACGACGCTGAACTTTAATGCGCTGCTGGTGAGCGATGAACAGCAGGCGCAGCGCGTGGTGCCGCAGCTGCAGGCGTTTAACCGCGCCGTTCCGCAAAATGTGATGGTGTTTAGCCTCGCCGGATCGTTACAGCTGCCCGGTATCCCGACTATCCCGGCGATTGAATATTCCATGGACGCGATGGCGTCGCGGATCGTCAACTGGTTGACCGCGAAAACGGACAACCCGGGCGGCAGCCCGCTGCGCGGCGATTTAATTATTCCGAAGCACTAAACGCAGCACTCACCGAGATCTCCCGCCGTCTGTCCACGACAGGACGGCGGTCATGCCGAGATGGCTATTTGGCCGGACAGACGATTTTGTCGATCGCGGCCTGGTAGCTTTTCTGGTTATTGCGCTCTTTCGCCAGCGTTGCTTCGCGGACCGCGTTCTTGTTGCCGTCGGTCGCCAGCACGTTATTGGCAAAATCGTTGTCGCTGAGGTGGCTTGCTGGCGCGCATTTTTCCTTCACCGCTTTAAGCACCTGCTGCTTTTGCTGTTCGAACTGCAGGCTTTGCAGCGGTGATTCAGCCCACGCCGACGTGGCGCTCAGGGCGGTGACCAGGCATACCATCCAACATGCTTTCATCAGGCTTCTCCTTCCGTAATCGCTTCCGTCAACTATATGCGCAGGCGGGCAAACACGCAAATAGCGGTTAATTTAACTTGTTGAAAAGGCGTTTGTTATCATCGCCTCAGGCGGCTCTCACCCGCCGCCGCGAGTCGATGGCGATCAGCACCACCGAGGCCAGGATCAGCAGAGTGCCCAGCCAGTCCGGCAGCGTGAAGGTGATCCCCAGCAGCAGAAGCGACAGCAGGGCGCTGCTCAGCGGTTCGGCACAGCTGAGGATCCCGGCTTTGGCGCCGCCAATCTTCTGCGCGCCGTTAAGATAAAGGCTGAAGGTCAGCGAAGTACCGATCACCACCAGGTAGAAAAAGGCTAACAGCAGGCTGCCGTTAACCACAAAATCGGTGCCCTGGCCGCCGTAAAACGGCAGCAGCATCGCGCCGCCGAACAGCATGCTCCATCCCACGATCGGCAGCGTCCCGTAGCGGGCAATCAGCGTCGAGGGATAGGTGGTATAAAACGCGGCGGCAAACGCCGAGGCGATCCCCCAGAACAGCGCCGCCGGCGAAATCGACAGCGTCGTCGGGTTGCCGTGGGTCACCAGCAGAAAGGTGCCTGCCAGCGAGGTGCAGATAGCCCCCAGCACCAGCGGAGTGGGGCGCGCTTTACGGGCAAGGGCGAACCAGGCGACGATGATCGTCGGGGACAGGAACTGCAGCACCGTGGCCGTGGCGGCATTCGATTTCTCAATGGTCATCAGAAAGGTGAACTGCACGGTTAACGCGCCAAACAGCGAGAAAAACAGCAGGCTGACGGCGTCGCGGCGGTTTTGCAGCACGCGGAAAATGCGGTCGCCGTGAACAAAGCCGAGCATCAACAGGATCAGCCCGGCGAACAGCAGACGCGTCATGGTCAGAAACGGCGACGACATCTGGCTTTCCTGCATAATAAACTGCGCGCACACCCCGGAACTGCCCCACAGCACGGCGGCAATCAGTACGTTCAGCATCCCTTTTTTGCTGGAGCCCATCTTTTCCTCTGGCGAAATATGACAAAGGGGAATCATAGCATGCGCCCGCCCGGGGCGGCGGGGCAGGAAATGGTAGTCGGGCGCGGCGGTACAACTATTTTGCAGGCCCGGTAAGGCGAAGCCGCCGCCGGGCATTAACCGACAATCGCGTTCTAACTTAAATCGACATTTTTACTGCCGAACAGCCAGGTGAGCGCAAAGCCGCACAGGTAGGAGACCGCCAGTCCGCCGGCGTAGACCGCCATCCCGGCGTAAATCCCGCTGCCGGAGGTCATCAGCGGCAGCGCCACCAGGCCGGACGGACCAAACACCGTGTTCAGGCCGACCGGCAGCCCCAGCCAGGCGATCAGCCCGACGAAGAAGCCGCCGCAGGCGCCGCCGAGGCAGGCGGTGACAAACGGCTTCATCCGCGGCAGGGTGACGCCGTAGATTAGCGGCTCGCCAATCCCGAGGAAGCCCGGAATAATCGCCCCCTTAATCTGGGTTCGCAGCAGCGAATCGCGCTTCGCCCGCCAGAACAGCGCCAGCGCCGCCCCCACCTGCCCGGCCCCGGCCATCGCCAGGATTGGGAACAGCGAGTTAAAGCCCTGGGCATCCACCAGCGCAAAATAGACCGGGACAAACCCCTGATGGACGCCGAACATCACCGCCAGTAGGAACAGACCGGCCAGCACCGCCGAGCCAAACGGATTGCCGTTAAGATGCAGGAACAGCCACGACATGCCGGTAAACAACCAGCCGCCAATCGGCATGATCACCGTAAAGGTCACCGCGCCCATGATCAGCAGCGTCACCGCCGAGGTGAGGATCATATCGAGGTTGGCCGGCATGACCCGCCGCACCTGGCGTTCAACCCACGCCCCAAGGATGGCGGCGATCAATACGCCGATGATATTGCCGCGCGGATCGATACCGTGGCCGAAGAAGGTGGAGATCCCGGCGTAGACGCCGCTGGTCGCCTCCGGGTTGTAGCCCAGCACGAACAGCGAGGCGATAATCGCGCCGTTCACGCCGGAGCCGCCGAACGCCTTCTGGGCGTTATAGCCAATCAGGATACTCAGGAAGGTGAACATCCCTTTGCTGAATACCTTCATATAGCCAATCAGCGCCACCAGGCTGGCGTTCGGATGGGCGTTCTCCAGCACGAAAACCTGTTCCGCCAGGGTGGCGAAGCCCAGCAGCAGCCCGACGGCGATAAAGCCGGGGATCAGCGGCGTAAAAATGGTGGCGAATTTGGCGAGAAACTTCTGCACCGCGCTGGTCTGCTTGCCCTTCAGCGCCTGTTTTTTCTCCGCCGCGACGTCGGCCAGCGTCGGCGCGGCGGGCGCCTCCTCCAGCAGGCCGTTCATCATCTCGGCGGCGGTTTGCGCCTTGCCGGGGCCGAGCACCACCTGGAACTGCTCGTCGCTGACGATCACCCCCATCACGCCGTCAATCTGGCGGATGGCGGCGGTGTCGGCCAGGCCTTCATCGCGCAGGGTCAAGCGCAGGCGCGTCATGCAGTTGCCCGCCTGCGCGACGTTTGCGGCGCCGCCCACGTGGCTGAGGATCCGCGCTATCATCTCTTTCGTTATTTTTGCCATTGCCCGTTACCTGTCTGTCGGCGCTCAGGTGTTGCTGAGCGCCTTGCGGATGTAGCCGTTGTTTTTCGCCAGCAGCGACTGCGCCTCTTCGGCGCTTAAGTCTGCGAGCACCATCACGATCGCCGTTTTACAGTGACGGCCGCAGGCCTCCAGCGCATTCTGGGCGGTGGGGCGATCGCAGTCGGTCGCCTCCATCACGATGGAAACCTGGCGCTCAATCAGCTTGGCGTTGGTCGCTTCGACGTCGACCATCAGGTTGCTGTAGACCTTGCCGACGCGGATCATCGCCCCGGTGGAGATCATGTTCAGCACCAGCTTCTGCGCGGTGCCGGCTTTCAGGCGGGTCGAGCCGGTCACTACCTCCGGGCCGACCACCGGGGTGATGGCGACGTCCGCCAGCTGAGCCATTTCGCCATGCGGGTTACAGCTGACGATGGCGACAAAGGCATTCTGACGATGGGCATACTCCATGGCGCCAATGACGTACGGCGTGCGTCCGCTGGCCGCCAGCCCCACCAGTACATCGCGGTTGCTGAAGTTCAGGTTCTGCAGATCCATCGCCCCCTGCGCTTTGTTGTCTTCCACGTTTTCCACGGCGCTGAGAATCGCTTTATGTCCGCCGGCGATGATCCCCACCACCTGCTCCGGGCGGGTGCCAAAGGTCGGTGGGCATTCGCTGGCATCGAGGATCCCCAGACGCCCTGAGGTGCCAGCGCCGATATAAATCAAGCGGCCACCGGCCTGCAGCGCCGTCGCGACCTTATCCACCACCTCGGCAATCTGCGGCAGATAGGGCGTAATCGCCTGGGCCACCTGCTGGTCTTCCCGGTTTATCACCGTCAGCATCTCGAGGGTGGAAAGGGTGTCAATGTTGGCGCTGTTGGCGTTGCGTCGCTCGGTCAGCAGTTTACTCAGGTCAATACTCATAGGAACCTCGTTATTCTCAGTCGTGCGCAGTATAAGGAATTATTTATTCCTTGCCTGTGAAGAGTATCACGATTAGTTCGAGGAGAATAATATGAGAATGGTAGAGATGGCGGGAAATAGTGCGGTAATCAAGGTGGAATATTTTATTACCGCACCTGGCGTTTAGCGCGCGCCGCGCGGCTGGCTGAGCCCCATCAGCAGCGCCAGCAGGTAGCAGATCGCCATCGCGAGGCTCATCTTCAGCATCGTTTCGCCGCCGAGGCCCGCCAACGGCGCGGCGATGCCGCCGAAAACAAACATCAGGGTGCCCATCAGCGCGGACGCGGTCCCGGACTGGGCGGCGTCGACGGCGCTCATCGCTTCCGCGCCGGCGACGGTACTGATGCCGCTCATCAGCGACACGGTAAAAAACAGGCCGACCAGCGCCAGAACCGGCAGCTGCAGCCAGGCAAACAGCAGCATGATCGCCGCGCAGCCCACCGCCAGCGTCAGGCCGCCGCGCAGCAGGCCTTCGGCGCTGAAGCGGCGCGCCAGACGGGAAAAGATCATCGCCGCGATAATCAGCCCGATACCGTTCAGACCAAACAGCAGGCTGAACTGCATGGCGCTCATGCCGTATTCGCTCTGCATTACGAAGGAAGAGGAGCCGATGTAGGAGAACAGCCCGGCCATCATAAACGCCTGAATCAGGCAGAAGCGCAGAAAACGACGATTCTTCAGCACCGGCTGGCCGGGCCGCTGGCGGGCGGCATGGGTCGCCGCGGCCGGGCGCGTTTCCCGCAGGATAGTCAGGCTCATGACCAGCAGCGCGCCGCCAATGGCGGCCATCGTCCAGAAGAGAATTCGCCAGTCGAAGGCGGTGATCACGTAGCCGCCCAGCACCGGGGACAGGACCGGCGCAATGCCGTTCACCGTCATCAGCAGGGCGAAAAACTGGGTCAGCAGGGTGCCCTGGTATTTATCGCGGGCGATGGAGCGCGACAGCACCGAGCCGCCGGCGCCGGCGAAGCCCTGTAAAAAGCGCCAGACAATCAGCATGTTGATATCCTGGGTCAGGGCGCACATCGCCGAAGAGAAGATAAACAACAGCAGGGACAGCGCCAGCGGTTTCAGGCGGCCAATGCGGTCGCTCAGCGGGCCGAAAAACAGCTGACCCAGGCCGAGGCCAATCAGTGCGGCGGTCAGCGACAGCTGGGTCTGAGTGCTGGTGGCCTGCAGCTGCTGAGTGATCTCCGGCAGCGCCGGCAGATAAAAATCCGTGCACAGCGGCCCAATGCCCGATAGCAGGCCGAGGATCAGCGCCCAGGAGAGGGAAACACGTGGCATAACGATTCCTTACAGAAGCCGGGCGCGGTCGCCCGGCGGGTGAAATTAACTGGCGCCGCCGCCCAGCGACTGCCAGAGGGTGATCCGGTTATTGAGGTCGGTTTGCTGCAGGGACAGCAGCGTCGTCTTCGCTGACCACAGCGTGCGCTGGGCGGTGAGCACCGACAGATAATCGCCGACCCCAGCCTGATAGCTCTTCATGGCGATATCCAGCGAGGTCTGCTCGGCGGCGACATACTGTTGCTGGGCATCGAGCTCTTCATTTAGCGTTTCCCGGCGCGCCAGCGCATCGGCAACGTCCTTAAAGGCGCTCTGAATCGATTTCTCGTAGGTGGCGATCAGCCCCTTCTTCTCCGCTTCCGTATAGCGCAACTGCGCCAGGTTGCTGCCGCCGGTGAACAGCGGCAGGCTAATGGAGGGGGCGAACGACCACACCTGCATCCCGTGGCTGAACAGCGACGACAGCGAGTCGCTGCCGACGCCGGCGCTGGCGGTCAGGGAAATCGACGGGAAGAAGTTCGCCCGCGCCGCGCCGATATCGGCATTGGCGCTCTTCAGATTATGCTCCGCTTCCTGAATATCCGGCCGGCGCAGCAGCACCGACGATGACACCCCCGCCGGCACCAGGGCGATGCAGTTATCCCCGAGACTGTCGAGGGTGCCGGGCAGCAGGCTCTCCGGCACGGTTTCCCCCGCCAGCAGGTTAATAGCGTTTTTATCCTGCGCCACCAGCGTGCGGTAGCTGGCGACGCTGGCGCGCGCCTGCTGATAGACGCTTTCCGCCGAGCTTAAATCGCCGGCGGAGGCGGTGCCCACCGCCATCTGACGGGCGACGATGTTGCGCGAGTTTGCTGCGCTGTCCATGGTCTGCTGCGCCAGCGCCAGATTGCTGTTATCCGTCGCCAGCGTCACCCAGGCGGTGGTCAAATCGGCAATCATCGTCAGCCGGGTATTCTGCGCGGTGAATTCGCTGGCAAGCCAGGTTTCGCGCGCCGCGCGCGACAAGCTCTGGTTCTTGCCAAACAGATCCAGCTCGAAGCTGGAGACCGCGCCGTCGGCCTGCGAAGCGGAGCTCAGGCCGCTGGCCACCGTTTTGCTGCGCGTATGGCTCAGCTCGGCATCGACGGTGGGAAACAGCGACGCCCGCGTCTCGCCGTACTGGGCGCGCGCGGCCTCGATATCGGCCAGCGCCTTTTGCACATCTCGGTTGCTGTTCAGCGCGATACTGACCACTTTTTTCAGCCGCGCGTCATTGACCACTTTCTGCCAGTCGCCGACCACCGCCGTCGATTCGCCGTGCGCCCCGGGCAGGGTAGCCGGCACCGGCGCGGCCGGGCGATCATAATGCGGGTCAAGCGAGACGCAGCCCGCGGTCAGGAGCGCGATAAACATAAAACTCAAACGAAACATACCTTACTCCTGAGAAGAACGTTGGCGGGTGAAGAAGCGTTTCACCAGCACGAAGAACAGCGGTACGAAGAACACCGCCAGCAGGGTGGCCGTCAGGGTGCCGCCGATGATGCCGGTGCCGATCGCCACGCGGCTGTTGGCCCCGGCGCCGGTGGCGATGGCCAGCGGCAGCACCCCGGCGATAAACGCCAGCGAGGTCATGACAATTGGGCGCAGACGGGTCTGCGCGGCGCGGATCGCCGCCCGGGAGAGCGAATAACCCTCATCCACTGCGGATTCAGCGAACTCCACGATCAGGATGGCGTTCTTCGACGACAGGCCGATGGTGGTCAGCAGCGCCACCTGGAAGTAGACGTCGTTGCTTAAGCCGCGCAGCGTCGCCGCCAGCGCCGCGCCGAGCAGGCCGAGCGGGATGACCATGATCACCGAGAACGGCACCGACCAGCTCTCATACAGCGCCGCCAGGCACAGGAACACCACCAGAATCGAGATGGCGTACAGGCTCATCGCCTGGCCGCTGGCCAGCTTTTCCTGCAGCGAAATGCCGCTCCACGCCCAGGTGGAGCCCGCCGGCAGGCTGTCGGCCAGCTTTTCCATCTTGTCCATCGCCGCGCCGGAGCTGAAGCCGGCGGCGTTTTCGCCCTGGATCTCAAAGGCGGCGGAGCCGTTGTAGCGCACCAGGCTTTCCGGGCCGTATTGCCAGTGGGTGGTGGCGAAGGCGGAGAACGGCGTCATGCTGTTATCGCTGCCGCGAACGAACCATTTGCCGAGGTCGGAGGGCACGGCGCGCGCGTCGCTCTCGCCCTGGATATAGACCTTCTTCACCCGGCCGCGGTCGATAAAGTCATTCACGTAGGTACCGCCCCAGGCGCTGGAGAGCGTATCGGTCACGTCGCTCAGCGACAGCCCCAGCGAGACCGCTTTGTTGTTATCGATATCTACCTGCAGCTGCGGCATCTGCGGCAGGTCGTTGGCGCGCACCGACTGCAGCTCGCCGCTCTGGTTGGCCGCCGCCAGCAGCTGACTGCGTAGCTTCATCAGGCTGTCGCGGTCGGTACCGCCGCTGGCCATCAGCTCGAAGGTGAAGCCGTTGCTCTGTCCGAGACCGTCCACCGACGGCGGGGTCATGGCGAACAGGGTGGCGTCGCGGATCGTCCCCAGCTCTTTATTGGCGCGCAGGGCGATGGCCTGGGCGGTATTGTCGTCGCCTTTGCGCTGCGACCAGTTGTTCAGCGACACGAAGGCCATCCCGGCGTTCTGACCGCTGCCGCTAAAGCTGAAGCCGTCGACGGTGAAAATGACGTTGGTATTGGCTTTCTCTTTGGTCAGGAACCAGTCGGTGACCTGGCGACGCACCTCGGCGGTACGCACCGCGGTGGCCCCGGCGGGCAGGGTGTACTGGACCATGATCTCCCCCTGGTCCTCCACCGGCAGAAAGCTGCCCGGCAGTTTCCACATCGCCAGCGCCATCGCCCCGCAAATCAGGACGTAAGCGCCCATCATCACCGCGCCACGGCGCAGGCCGCCGAGCACGCGGCGCTGGTAGCCCGCTTCCGTGCGTCCCCACAGGCGGTTAAACGCGCCGAAGAACCCTTTAGTATGAGGCCTGGAGTGGCTGAGCAGCGCGCCGCACAGCGCCGGGGTGAGGGTCAGGGCCACCACCACCGACAGCATCATCGCCGAGATAATGGTCACCGAGAACTGGCGATAAATGACCCCGGTCGAGCCGCCGAAGAAGGCCATCGGCAGAAAGACCGCCGACAGCACCAGGGCGATCGCCACCAGCGCGCCGGAGATTTCGCCCATCGATTTTTCGGTGGCTTCCCGGGCGGGCAGCCCTTCGTCGCGCATAATGCGCTCAACGTTCTCCACCACCACGATGGCGTCGTCCACCAGCAGGCCGATCGCCAGCACCATGGCGAACAGCGTCAGGGTGTTAATCGAGTAGCCGAACAGCGCCAGCACGCCGAAGGTGCCGAGCAGCACCACCGGGACCGCTACCGCCGGGATCAGCGTGGCGCGGAAGTTCTGCAGGAACAGATACATCACGCAGACCACGAGGATAATCGCTTCGAAAAGGGTCTGAATCACGTCTTCGACCGAGATTTTGATGAACTCGGTGCTGTCCTTTGGATAGGCGATATCGTAGCCCTGCGGCATCTGACGCTGGAATTCGGCGATTTTGCTTTTCACCAGGGTCGCGGTGTCCAGCGCGTTGGCGCCGGGGGCCATCATCACCGCGATCCCGGCGGCCGGGTGGCCGTTGAGATTGGCGGTAGCGGTGTAATCCTCGCTGCCCATCTCCACCCGCGCGACATCGCTCAGGCGCACCACCGAGCCGTCGGCCTGGCTTTTCACGATGATCGCTTTGAACTGGTCAGGGGTTTGCAGCCGCGACTGCGCGCGCACGGTGGCGGTCAGCTGCTGGGCGCTGGACGATGGCAGGGCGCCGATTTTACCGGCGGAGACCTGCACGTTCTGCGCCTCAATCGCCGACTGGACGTCGGAAGGCATCAGCGAGTAGGAGGCGAGTTTAGTCGGGTCCATCCAGACGCGCATCGCGTATTCGGCGCCGAACACCTGCAGGCTACCGACGCCCTCTACGCGCGCCAGCGGGTCCTGCAGGTTGCTGACCAGCCAGTCGGAGATATCGGAGCTGGTGGCGCGGTCGGTTTTGTCATACACCGCGAGGATCAGCAGGAAGCTGCTCTGCGATTTTTCCACCGTCACGCCGGACTGCTGGACTTCGCTCGGCAGCCGCGATTCCGCCTGCTGGACTTTGTTCTGCACCTGCACCTGGGCGGTGTCCGGGTCGGTCCCCTGCTCAAAGGTGACGGTGATGCTGACCGAGCCGTCGGAGCTGCTGGTGGAGCTGAAGTAGAGCAGATGGTCGAGGCCGGTAAGCTGCTGCTCGATCACCTGGGTGACGCTGTTCTCCAGGGTTTCGGCGGAGGCGCCGGTGTAGGTGGCGGAGATTTTCACCGCCGGCGGGGCGACGTCCGGGTACTGGCCTACCGGCAGAGTGCGGATCGCCAGCACGCCGGCGAGCATAATCAGAATGGCGATCACCCAGGCAAAGACCGGGCGACGCACGAAGAAACGGGAGAACATCAGGCGTTGCCTCCGTTATTGTTGACGGCCACGGCCTTCACCGTCTGGCCTGGGGCCACTTTACCCGTGCCTTCGACGATCAGCTTGTCGCCCGCTTTCAGGCCGCTCAGCACCAGCCATTTATCGCCGTAGGTGTCGCCGGTTTCCACGGCGCGCTGCGCAACTTTGTTGTCGGCATCGACCACCAGCGCCGTGGCGTCGCCTTTGGCATCGCGGGTAATCCCCTGCTGCGGGGCGAGGATCGCGTCGTTCATGATGCCTTCATCGATGCGCGCGCGGACAAACATCCCCGGCAGCAGGACGTGCTGCGGGTTGGGGAAGATGGCGCGCAGGGTTACCGAGCCGGTGGATTCATCGACGGCGACTTCGGTGAGCGCCAGACGCCCTTTTTCGCTGTAGGTGCTGCCATCTTCAAGGATTAACGTCACGCTGAGGGTATCGCTGTTGCTGGCCAGGCTTTGTTTGCGTAAACGCAGGAGATCGACGCTGGATCGCGTCAGATCGACATACATGGTGTCGAGCCCGCGGATCGTCGCCAGCGCGGTATCCTGATCGGCGGAGACCAGCGCCCCCGGCGTGACCGACGAGATGCCGATGCGCCCGGCAATCGGCGCGGTGACGGTGGTCCAGTTCAGGTTGATGCGCGCGCTCTCCAGCGCCGCTTTCTTCGATGCCACGCTGGCCTTGTCCTGGGCGCAGGTGGAGGCGGCGTCGTCGGCATCCTGGCGGGAGACGCCGTTATCCCGGACCAGCGACGCGTAGCGCTGAGCCTTCTGGCAATCGGAGACCACCAGCGCCTGGGCCTGTTTCAGCGCCGCCGCCGCTTCATTCCAGGTCGCGCGATAGCTGGAGGGATCGATCTGGTAAAGGGCCTGCCCGGCCTTCACCATATCGCCTTCGGTAAACAGGCGCTTCTGGATGATGCCGCCCACCTGCGGGCGTACTTCGGCGCTGAGCGAGGCGGTGGTGCGGCCGGTGAGCTGGCTGACTACCGGAACCGGCTGGCTTTGCAGAGTGACCACGCCCACTTCCGGCGTGGGTTGCTGCGGGGCAGATGTCTGCGCATTATCGCATCCGCTGAGGAGAAATAATGCTGTCGCGATGGGAGCTATGATGTATTTCATTATATTTTCTCAAGATATAAGACGTCCGCCCCGTTTATTTAAAAACGAGGGAATAGGTTGGGCGCTGAGGCATTTTCGGCTAAGCGAAAATGACAAAAAAGGAACACAGATGTTCCTGAACGTGATTGTTATTGTGTCTCCGCTGAAGCCAACCTCTTCGGCCTTCAGGAGGTGAAAAGCGCATCTCCTCTGGTTTTGTGGTGAGAATGATCATTCTCATTTTTTCCCATTATACGATCCGCCGCGATAATGGAAAGGTTTTTTTGCTTACTTTTAGAACGCAAAAAATTAAGGCAAATAATCATGGAGAAAATAAGAATTTTTTGTGAAAGTGGAGAGGAAAAATAACCTTTCGGCACAGCGATACTGGAGATAGTTAATGGCGTTAATTATTACAAAAAGCATTAATCCCGACGACCAACAAGAATTGTTTGCCGGTCTGCGGCACTATAATCAGCAGTATCTCGATGCGGCGCAGTTTGGCGATCTGGGCGTTTACTCCCGCGATGCGCAAGGGGTGATGCAGGGCGGGTTGATTGCCAAACGCAAGGGCAACTGGCTGTGCATTGAGTATCTGTGGGTCAGCGAAGCGACGCGCGGACGCGGACTGGGGAGCGAGCTGATGCAGGAGGCGGAGCGGCAGGCGCAGGCGCAGGGCTGCAGCCATCTGCTGGTGGATACCTTTAGCTTCCAGGCGCTGCCGTTTTATCAGAAATTAGGCTATCAGCTGCAGATGTCGCTGCCCGACTTCCCGCATGCGGGAATGCAGCGTCACTATTTGTCGAAGGCGCTGTAACGGTCCTGATATCGCCGGGCGGTCAGGTACCGTACCTGTGATTGTGCCGGATGGCGGCATAAATGCCTTATCCGGCCTACACAGTTCTCCCGTAGTTTCGCCCCACCCAGGACCGGCAAGCGCAGCGCCGCCGGGCAGGATATCAGGCACGGCACCTGTATTCTTGCCGGGTGGCGGCTGCGCCTTACCCGGCCTACGGTTCGTGCTGTGCCCGCCATGATGCCGAGCGGCTACCCACTTGCGCGACTGAAACTGCCGGTGCTGGCCGGAGCCCGGGGGTACAGGGGACGGCGGCGACTGGCCGCCCCCTGTGCGCTCCCTGCGCCATGCCAGGCATAACGCAGAAGAAATATCGGGAGCGCAATCTGCCCGGACATAACACGGGAGTGCTGGCCCTGCTAAGCGCAGTGCGAGCAGGGAAATTTACGGTTGTGCCGTTATTTCTGTAGCCCTGCTAAGCGTAGCGCGAGCAGGGAAAATCCCGGATGGCGGCGCGTGGCGCCTTATCCGGGCTACAAAAGCGTCAAAACCACGCCTTAACCCCCGACGCCATGGCCCATTAACGCCAGCGCGTGGCTGACGATGGTCTGGCGGTCAACCGCCTGTAAACGCGGATCGCTGTGGATGCGCGAAAACGGCACCAGCACCAGGCTAATCACCGTGGTAAACAGCAGCTCCGGCGACAGCGCCGGGTTAATCTTGCCCTCCCGCTGCCAGCGGCGCACCGCCTCCAGCATCACCTGAAAACGCTCCTCGCCGAAGCGGGCGTCCATATGCTGACGCAGGATCGGCATCTCGCCGATGATCTCCTGCATCCACAGCGGCGCGAACCAGGCGTTTTTCTCCGCCATGTGCGCCAGCGTCTCGACCATCATCGTCAGCGCCAGCACCGGGTCCTGCGGATGGTCGACAAAGATGCGGCTGATGTGGTTGCGCAGCGGCATAAAGCGCTCTTCGATCAGCTGCGTCACCAGCGCATCCCGCGAACTGAAATAGTAATGCAGCATCGCCGGCGTCACCCCGGCCTCTTTGGCGATGGCGTTCAACGACACGCGGGCCGCGCCGTCGCGGGCAAACAGCGTCAGGGCGATGTCCATCAGCTGTTCGCGGTTGGCGGTACCCGGTTTTTTACCGCGCGGCCGCCCCGGGCGGCGGGGGGTATCCTGATCCTTTTGTGCTGTCATGATATGGCGATCTCTTGACCCGACTCATTCTTTCACTAAATATTAATTATGCATTTAATTAATATCAAGCGAGTGTTGTGATGACTTCTCAAGTCGCGAACCCACCGGTGCAGTCGATACGCCTGCTGTTTAGCGCCTTGCTGCTGGTGATGCTCCTCTCCGCGCTGGATCAGACCATTGTCTCCACCGCGCTGCCGACGATTGTCGGCGAACTGGGCGGGCTGGACAAGCTTTCCTGGGTGGTTACCGCCTATATCCTCAGCTCCACCATCGCGGTGCCGCTGTACGGTAAATTCGGCGATCTGTTCGGCCGCAAAATCGTGCTGCAGGTGGCGATTGGGCTGTTTCTTGTCGGCTCCGCCCTCTGCGGGCTGGCGCAGAACATGACCCAGCTGGTGCTGATGCGCGGCCTGCAGGGGCTCGGCGGCGGCGGCCTGATGGTCATCAGCATGGCGGCGGTGGCCGACGTCATCCCGCCCGCCAGCCGTGGCCGCTATCAGGGGCTGTTCGGCGGCGTTTTTGGCCTGGCGACGGTGATCGGCCCGCTGATCGGCGGCTTTTTGGTGCAGCATGCCTCCTGGCGCTGGATCTTCTACATCAACCTGCCGCTGGGCCTCTTCGCGCTGCTGGTGATCGGCGCGGTATTCCACAGCAGCAATAAACGCAGCCAACATGAGATTGACTGGCTGGGGGCGATTTACCTCAGCATGGCGCTGCTGTGCATCATCCTGTTTACCTCGGAAGGGGGCAGCGTTCATGCGTGGAATGACCCGCAGCTGTGGTGCATTCTGGCCTTCGGCATCGTGGGGGTCATCGGCTTTATCTACGAAGAGCGAATGGCCGCCGAGCCGATTATTCCGCTGTCGCTGTTCCGCAACCGCAGCTTCCTGCTGTGCAGTCTGATCGGCTTCGTCATCGGCATGTCGCTGTTTGGATCAGTCACCTTCCTGCCGCTCTATCTGCAGGTGGTGAAGGAGGCGACCCCCACCGAGGCCGGGCTGCAGCTGATCCCCCTGATGGGAGGCCTGCTGCTGACCTCGATTATCAGCGGGCGGATTATCAGCCGTACCGGTAAATATCGCCTGTTTCCGATCCTCGGTACCCTGCTTGGCGTGACCGGCATGGTGCTGCTGACCCGGATCACCATTCACTCACCGCTGTGGCAGCTGTACCTGTTTACCGGCGTGCTGGGGGCCGGTCTGGGGCTGGTGATGCAGGTGCTGGTCCTGGCGGTACAGAACGCGATGCCGGCGAAGCTTTACGGCGTCGCCACCTCCGGCGTGACCCTGTTCCGCTCGATCGGCGGCTCCATCGGCGTGGCGCTGTTTGGCGCGGTGTTCACGCACGTGCTGCAGAGCAACCTGCAAAAGCTGTTGCCGGAAGGCGCGGTACTGCCGCCGGGAATGAATCCGGTGGCGGTGCAGCACCTGCCCGCGGATATCCGCCTCGACTATCTCGACGCCTTCGGCGCGGCGATCCACGCGGCGTTCCTCATGGCGGCCTGCATTATGGCGGTGGCGTTTGTCCTCTCCTGGCTGTTAAAGGAGGCGCCGCTGAAGACCGCGACGCACTAAGCGGCCCCGGCAATGCGCAGCAGCGCCTGACGCAGCGCCGGCGCGGCAAAATCGATAAATTTTCGCAGCTTAAGCGGCGCCAGGTCCCGGGCGGTATACAGCAAATGGACCGGCGCCGGCTCCGGCTCGACGCGCTCCAGCAGCAGACGGAGCTCACCCTGTCGCAGGCCGTCCAGCGCCTGATAGTGCAGTAAGCGAGCTACGCCCACCCCCAGCCGCGCGGCATCGGCAGCGCTCTCCGGCGTGGTGACCGATAACGCTGGCGGCAGGTTAATCAACTGGTCCTCGCGCTCAGCGGCGCGAAAGCGCCAGCCGCGATAGGGCATCGGCGATTCAATGCGGATGATCGGCAGCGCCGCCAGATCGCGCGGCCGCTGCGGCTCGCCGTATTTCGCCAGCAGCGCCGGATGGGCGCAGGCCACGATGCGCATCCTGCCGAGGCGGGTGGCCACCATGCTGCTGTCCGCCAGGTCGCCTATCCGCACCGCCAGATCGATATGGTCGCCCACCAGGTCGGCGTTACGATCGCTGAGCAGCAAACGGACGTGAATCTGCGGGTAACGGGCGATGAATTCAGCGATCACCGGGAGAACGTGCTGGCGCCCAAACATTGTCGGCGCAGAGATCACCAGCTCGCCTTTCGGTTCCTGATACTCGCCCGTCGCCTGGCGTTCGGCGTTTTCCACCTCCTCAAGGATCCGCCGCGCGGCAGCGACATAATCGACCCCGGCGTCGGTGAGCGTCAGTTTGCGGGTGGTCCGCGCCAGCAGGCGCACCCCCAGCGCGTTCTCCAGCTCGCCGATATGGCGGCTGACGGTGGTCAACGGCATATTCAGCGCCCGCGCCGCCGCCGACATACTCCCCAGCTCGGTCACTTTCACCAGCAGCGCCATCGCGCTTAATCGATCCATTATTCTCCCGATTTTTGGAAAGATGATTGCCACGAAACCAGTATTATCATTTTTTACAGTACAGTCCATGATGGCGCCAGACAACAGGAGGCGCTATGGCAGCAACCTTTCTCGATATCGCCATCACCCCGGACGTGATGGATGTGCAGCATGAAATGGGCAGCGACCAGCTGTGGCAAACGCCGCATAGTCGCCGCCAGGCCGACCGCTTCGGCGACAGCGAAGCGGGGATGATCGCCACCCGCGACAGCTTTTATCTGGCGACGGTGTCGCAGAGCGGCTGGCCCTACATTCAGCATCGCGGCGGCCCGCCGGGGTTTCTGCATCTGCTGGACGATACCACCCTGGCGATGGCGGATTTCGGCGGCAACCGTCAGTACATTACCACCGGCAACCTGCGCGGCAGCGACCGGGCCTGCCTGTTTTTGATGGATTATCCGCGCCGTGCCAGGCTGAAAATCTACGCCACCGTCGAGGTCGTGGCGGCAGAGAACCACCCGCAGCTGCTGGCGCAGGTGGCGCCGGCCAACTATCGCGCCCGCATCGAGCGCCTGTTTCTTTTTCATCTGCAGGCGTTTGACTGGAACTGCCCGCAGCACATTACGCCGCGCTACAGCGCGCAGCAGGTGGCGGAGTACAGCCAGAACCTGCAGCAACGTATTCATGACCTGGAGCAGGAGAATCAGCGCCTGCAGCAGCAATTAGCCCGCAGAGGAGAGTCAGCATGACCGAACAACGTCCCCCGTTACCGCCGTTTACCCGCGACAGCGCTATCCAGAAGGTCCGCGCCGCGGAAGATGGCTGGAACAGCCGCGATGCCGAAAAGGTCGCTCTGGCCTACACCGTGGACAGCGAATGGCGCAACCGCAGCGAGTTTGTCCACGGCAGGGGGCAAATTGTCGAATTCCTGCAGCGAAAATGGCGTAAAGAGCAACAATATCGGCTGATTAAGGAGCTGTGGGCATGGCAGGAAAATCGCATCGCCGTGCGCTTCGCCTATGAGTGGTGCGACGACAGCGGCAACTGGTTTCGCTCGTACGGCAATGAAAACTGGGAGTTTGATCAGCACGGGCTGATGCAGACGCGCTACGCCTGCATCAACGATCTGCCGATCGCCGAAAGCGAGCGCCTGTTCCACTGGCCCCAGGGGCGTCGCCCGGACGATCATCCGGGGCTCAGCGACCTGGGGCTGTAAAACCGGTGCTGCGCGACGGATTAATCGGCTTTCGGGAAGTCGACCACCGTGTCGTTAACCCGGTTCACCATATTGGTGAACAAGATTGCGCTGATGGCGCTGATAATCTCAATCACCTGCTGGTCGCTAAAACCGGCGTTGCGCAGCGCGGCGACGTCGGCTTCCGGCAGCGTGCCGGTGGTGGTCACCAGCGTCTGCGCAAATTTCACCAGCGCATCAAGCTGTGCCTCTTCCGCATACTCCCCGCGGCGCAGGGCGTGGATCTGTTCGCTGCTGAAGCCGGCTTTTTTCGCCATCAGCGTATGTGCGGCCAGGCAGTAGTCACAGCCGGTGGCTTCGCTGACCGACAGGTTAATGGCTTCCAGCTGTTGGGCGCTGAGGCTGCCTTTATGTAGCATCGCATTGTGCGCCAGCGCCTGCTGCAGCGCGGCCGGCGAGTGGCCGCCGATGGCCAGGTAGGCATTCGGCACTTTGCCCATTGCTTTTTTGATCCCGGCGAAAATATCGGCGGCTTTGCCGGTGGCGTCTTGTTCACGGATATCAGCTAAACGGCTCATGGTTAACTCCTGTTGTTTTCGAGGGTGTGTGTTGGCATTGGGGTCATCTTAGGCGGTTGCCGCATGCTAGACTGGCGGTCTTCGTCTCACCTTTTTGTCTTATCGTCTCAGGAGAAGCATGGACAGTCTCAGTCATCTGCTGGCGCTGCTGGCGCCGCGCTGCGAAGTGAACCTGCACTGTCGCTTCGGCGGCCGCTGGCAGGCCGGGCACCAGCAAATGCGCAGCGGCGTGGTGCCATGGCACGTGGTGCTGCGCGGCGAGGGGCGGCTCAACGTCGGCGGCCAGACCCATCACCTGCGCGCGGGAGATGTGGTCCTCCTGCCGCACGGTTCGCCGCACCTGATGGAGAGCCTGGTGGAGTGGGGCCAGGTGCTGCCGGTGGCGCATCGCTTTAACGGCACGGTGACGGAAATGCGCGCCGGCCCGGCGGAGGGGGCGCTGGAGATGCTGTGCGGCGAATTCTATTTTGGTCCGCACGTCAGCTGGCTGTTCACTGAGGCGTCGACGCTGATCCATCTCCATACCGATGCGCGCGAAGACTGCCCGGAGCTGCAGCCATTGCTTAACATACTGGTCCGCGAAAGTCTGGCGCAGCGTCCCGGCGGCAGCGCTATCGTGCGCAGCCTCGGCGATACGCTGCTGGTGCTGCTGCTGCGCATGCTGCTTGGCGAGCAGCAGCCGCCAGGCGGGCTGCTGCGTCTGATGAGCGATGAGCGCCTGATGCCGGCGGTGCTGGCGGTGATGGCGACCCCGGAGCAGCCGTGGACGCTGGAAACCATGGCCGCCCGCGCCTTTCTGTCGCGGGCCACCTTTGCCCGCCATTTTGCCCGCGTTTATCACCTGACGCCGCAGGCGTGGCTGTCGCAGCTGCGAATGGCGCTGGCCGCCCGGCTGCTGCGCCTGGAGCGTCAGACCAACCTCGAGGTCATTGCCGAACGCTGTGGCTTTCAGTCGCTGGCGTCCTTCTCGAAGCGCTTCAAAATGCGCTATGGCGTGACGCCGGGCGAGTGGCGACGGGGCTAGCGCTTCGCGCCTGGCGAAGATGATTTTATTTCCGGTTGCGTGGTTTGCTGTTTATTACCCCACCCGAAAGTCGCTATAGTTTTGCACGAAAAAAACAACGACAGTCAGGACGGACAGGGTGAAGAGGATGAGATTACGTTTACGTGCCGCCGCCGCGGTAATGCTGGCGGGTCTGGTGCTGGTCGGCTGCGACCAAAAGGGTAATGAAGCGAAGCACATTAAGGTCGGCGTGATTAACGGCGCTGAACAGGATGTGGCGGAAGTAGCGAAGAAAGTGGCCAAAGAGAAGTATGGTCTGGAGGTTGAGCTGGTGGGGTTCAGCGGCTCGCTGTTGCCTAACGAATCGACCAACGCCGGGGATCTGGACGCCAACGTCTTCCAGCATCGGCCTTTCCTTGAGCAGGACAACAAAGCGCATAACTACCATCTGGTGGCGGTAGGCAATACCTTCGTCTTCCCGATGGCCGGCTATTCGCGCAAGATAAAGTCAGTCGCCGAACTGAAAGACGGCGCGACGATCGCTATCCCCAACGATCCGACCAACCTCGGGCGGGCGCTGCTGCTGCTGCAAAAAGAGAAGCTGATTACCCTCAAAGCCGGTACCGGCCTGCTGCCGACGGCGGTGGATATCACCGACAACCCGCATCATCTGAAAATTATGGAGCTGGAAGGGGCGCAACTGCCGCGCGTACTCGACGATCCTAAAGTCGACGTGGCCATCATCAGCACCACCTACCTGCAGCAAACCGGGCTGTCGCCGGTTCGCGATGGCATCTTTATCGAAGATAAAAACTCGCCCTACGTGAACATCATCGTGACCCGTGAAGACAATAAAGACGCGGAAAACGTGAAGGAGTTTATGCAGTCGTACCAGTCGCCGGAGGTGGCGAAGGCGGCAGAGACTATCTTCAACGGCGGCGCGGTGCCGGGCTGGTAAGCCAACTTACAGGGAGAGGCGCGTATGGTACGCCAACGGCAGGCCGATCTGCTGCTGATTGCCGCGACGGTGATTGCCGCCTGCGGCTGGATTTTTTCCCGCGAGGCGATCGCCGGCATGCCGGTATTCGCGTTCCTTGGGCTGCGCTTTTTCTTCGCCGCGCTGCTGCTGCTGCCGTTTTGCCGCGGGTTTCGCCCGCAAAAGCAGCACTGGCCAAAGCTCATCATCAGCGGGCTATGGTTTGCGCTCAACCTCTGCCTGTGGATCTACTCGGTCTCCACGACGGCGTCGCTCGGCGAAGGGGCGTTTATCATGAGCCTGTCGATGATGTTCGTCCCGCTGACCGCGTGGGTGATGATGAAGGTGCGTCCGCCGCGGGCCTGGTGGGAGTGCCTGCCGATCGCGGTGGTGGGCCTGGGCCTGCTCAGCCTGCACATGCCGATAGTCTTCCATCCCAGCCAGGGCTGGTTTTTGCTGACGGCGCTAGTGCAGTCCATCTGGTTCTGTTACACCAGCCGCTGCGCGCGTGAAGTCCCGCTGATCCCCCTGACCACCGTCCAGCTGGCGATCACGGGTATCGTCGGGTTGACCCTCTCCGCTGCCGTTGAACGCTGGGACCAGCCGATGACCCTGCCGACCTTCGGCTGGCTGGTGGCCAGCATTGTCATCGCCACCAGCCTGCGCTTCGGTCTGCAGATGAAGGGGCAGAAGTACGCGGCGGTGGCCAGCGCGGCGATCATTATGGTGCTCGAACCGCTGCTGACGGTCATTGCCGCCGCGCTGTGGTATGGCGAACAGCTGCCGCTGCAGAAGATTATCGGCGGCGTACTGATCCTGGTTGCCCAGCTGTGGTTCCGCTGGCGGATGCTTAAGCCGTAGCCTGCCCGGTGCGCGGTTGCGCCATCAATTGCAGCAGCGGCACCAGCGACAGCCCGTCCGGCATTTCGCCGCGGGCGATCAGCTGGTTTATCTCCTCAAAGGTAAACCAGCCGGTTTCCATCACTTCATCCTGATCCGCATCCATCCCCACCCAGCGTAAACCGGTGGCCAGCCAGGTGATAAACAGCTGGTCGCTGCTGCCGTAGGAGGGGTTGAAGCGAATGATCTCCTCGACGCGTTGCGCCTGCCAGCCGGTCTCTTCCCGCAGCTCGCGCAGCGCGGCCGCCGCCGGATCTTCCCCTTCGTCAACGCCGCCTGACGGAATGGCCCACACCACCTTGTCGATCAGGTAGCGGTAGTGGCGAATCAGCAGCACTTTGTCATCCTGGATAGCCACAATCCCCACCGCCGGGCGCGGATAGTGAATGGCGTAAAAGTCGCGGCGCTCGCCGGGGGCGATATCAATACCCACCTTGCGCATGCTGAACCACGGCGTCTCGGCGATGACCTGCGGGTCGTGCATATCGGCGGCGGTCAGTTTTTTCTTCATCCTGCCACTCCTGTCAAAAATGGAGCCTTCAGAACAACATAGCCGGAGGCGGATAGCAATCGCCGCAGGTTGGCCCGATTTCATCGATCCTTGCCCAAATGCCCCTATTGCGCCAGGCTGGTACTCAGTACGATGTTCGTCAAATCACCCCCCCTGAGGAACGCCAACATGAACATCACCCATATCCGTAACGCGACCCAGATTATTGAATACGCCGGGAAAAAGTTTCTGATCGATCCGATGCTGGCGGACAAGGGCGCCTGGCCGGGTTTTCCGGGCACCGCGCGCAGCGAGCTGCGCAACCCGCTGGTGGCGCTGCCTTTTTCCCGCGATAAAATCATCGACGTTGACGCGGTGATCGTCACCCATACCCATGACGATCACTGGGACGAGGCGGCGATCGCCGCGATCCCGAAAACCCTGCCGGTGTTCGTCCAGCACGAAGCCGACGGCGCGTTGCTGCGCAGCCAGGGTTTCCAGGATATCCGCCTGCTGACGGCAGACAGCGAATTTGCCGGCGTGCGCCTGCTGAAAACCACCTCCGGCCAGCACGGCAGCGATCGCACCTACGCGGTGCCGGCGATGGCCGAACGCCTGGGCGAGGCCTGCGGCGTGCTGTTTCGCCATCCGCAGGAGAAGACGCTGTGGCTGGTGGGGGATACCATCTGGCGTGATGAAATTGCAGCCGACCTGCTGAAGCTGCGCCCGGACGTGGTGGTCCTCAACGCCGGCTACGCCCACGTCATCGGCTTTGGCCCGATTATCATGGGCAAAGAGGATCTCCTGAACGTACACTTCACCCTGCCGGAAGCGAAAATCATGGCGATTCACCTGGAAGCGGTCAACCACTGCCTGGTGAGCCGGGAAGAGATGCGCCAGTATGCGCTGGATAATCAGATAGCCGAGGTAGTGTGTATCCCGCAGGATGGGGAAACCGTGGTTTATTAACGTGCGCAAGGGGAAGGAACGATGAAACTCACCGACGTGGCGATTGTCGCCGTAGAGGGCTTTAGCCCGTTTCATTACGCCGTTCCCTGCATGCTGTTTGGCGATTCGGTCTCTGAAAGCAAACGCTTTAACCTGCACATTTGCGCCGAGCGGCCGGGGCTACTGCGCGCCCGCGACGGCTTTGCGCTGTACGCCAGCGGCGATTTCGCCGTGCTGGAACAGGCGGATATCGTGGTGGTGCCTTACTGGGGCGAGGTTGACCGGCGCCCGCCGCAGGCGCTGCTTGATAGCCTGGTGCGGGCCCGGAATAACGGCGCGGAAATCGTCGGTCTGTGCCTCGGCGCGTTCGTCCTGGGCTACGCCGGGCTGCTGGACGGGAAACGCGCGGCGACCCACTGGGAGTTTGAGCAGGATTTTCAGCGTCGGTTTCCGCAGGTGCGGCTGGATATCAACGCCCTGTATGTCGACGACCAGCGGATCATTACTTCGGCGGGCACCGCGGCGGCGCTGGACTGTTGCCTCTACATCATCCGCCAGCGTTTCGGCAGCCTCGCGGCCAACCAGATCGCCCGGCGGCTGATTGTTTCACCGCACCGCGAGGGCGGCCAGGCGCAGTTCATCGCCCAGCCGGTGCCGAAAAACACCCGCGATGCGCGAATCAACTGCCTGCTGGATTATCTGCAGCAGCATATTGCCGAGCCGCATAATCTCGATTCGCTGGCCCGGGTGGTGGCGATGAGCCGCCGCAGCCTGACCCGCCACTTCGCCCGGGCGACCGGGATGAGCATTACCGACTGGCTGACCGCCGAACGCCTGCGCCGCAGCCAGAGCCTGCTTGAGGCGGGCGATCTGCCGGTTGAGCAGGTGGCGGAGGCGGTGGGTTATCTCTCTGCCGTCACCTGGCGTCAGCAGTTTAAAGCGCGCTTTGGCGTCAGTCCGACCGAATGGCGGCGTACCTTTCGCCGCGGCGCTTAGCCGGCGAGGGTCGCGCTGTCGATCACGAAGCGGTATTTCACGTCACCCTTGACCATTCTTTCCCAGGCTTCGTTGATCTCATCGCCGCGGATCAGTTCGATATCGGCGACGATGCCGTGTTCAGCGCAGAAGTCGAGCATCTCCTGAGTTTCCGCGATCCCGCCAATCATCGACCCGGCAATCGACCGGCGGCGGATGATCAGATTGAACACTTCCGGCGACGGATGCGGCGTGGCCGGAGCGCCCACCAGCGTCATGGTGCCATCGCGCTTCAGCAGCGTGGTGAAGGCATCGAGATTATGCGGCGCCGCCACGGTGTTGAGGATGAAATCGAAGCTTTTGACGTGGGCCGCCATTTCGTCTTCGTTACGCGACACCACCACCTCATCGGCGCCCAGCGCTCTGGCCGCATTACGCTTGGATTCGGAGGTGGTAAAGGCCACCACGTGAGCCCCCATGGCGTGGGCCAACTTGATTCCCATATGCCCAAGGCCGCCGATGCCGACCACGCCGACTTTTTTACCCGGCCCGGCGTGCCAGTGGCGCAGCGGCGAGTACGTCGTGATCCCGGCGCACAGCAGCGGCGCGACGGCGGCCAGCTGCGCTTCGGGATGGGTTATCCGCAGCACGTAGTGTTCTTTAACCACGATCTGCTGTGAATAGCCGCCCAGGGTGTGGCCCGGCGCGTCCTGGGTCGGTCCGTTGTAGGTCAGCACCATATGGTCGCAGTAGTTCTCCAGCCCCTCAGCGCACTCCTCGCACTGTTGACAGCTATCGACCATGCAGCCGACGCCCACCAGATCGCCGACGGCGTAGCGCGAGACAGCGTCGCCGACCGCGGTGACCCGGCCCACAATTTCATGCCCCGGCACGCAGGGATAGAGCGTTCCCGCCCATTCCGATCGCGCCTGGTGGAGATCGGAGTGGCAGACGCCGCAGTAGGCGATGGCGATCTGCACATCCTGCGGCCCCGGTTCACGGCGGGTGATGGCCATTGATTCCAGCGGCTGGCTGGCGGAGTAGGTACCTATAGCGTTGATCAGCATAGCGAAACCTCTTGATCGAATAGAGCGGGAGATGGATGCGGGTGGTCAGTGGCATCGATAAGGGTAGCCTGGACTGGGAGAGATGCGAGGGGGAAAGCGGCATCAGGCACGGCGTAAGCGAGCGAGTCGCCGGAGTCGCAATTTATAAGACAGGTTTATCATTTAAGCGGCTAAGCCGTATAAATATTTACGAAAATTATTGTTTTTTAGTGATGGAAAATCGAGGTAAACCGCTTATGCCGATAATAATGCTTACACTCTTTTTATTATGGAAACGACTTGGTTTTTATTCATGATTGCGCGTGTTGATACTATTACCGCTGAAAATCATGCCCTTCAACCTGACTTAATGACACAACACGATGTCGAAACCTGACGCCAACGGCCAGAATTCCCGCTCATTACCCTCTTTTTTTTATGGACGACGGACAAAACCGTTACCTGCGGTGGAATCCATATTATCCGCGTTCCGGCCTGTCAGCACCCCTTTTGAACTGGCGCAGTCAAACTATTACCATTTTCCCTTGGCCCAAAGCGAATCCGGCTTCATTCTCCTCGAAGAAGGCGTGGCTTCAGTTTGCTTTGCGGAAAATCAACTGGTGATATCGACGATCCTCGCCCCGGCAATATTGGGATTAATTGATAATTATGGCGTGTTTAACGGGCTCCCGGATAAACGCCACTGTTCTCTGTTTGCTGAGACGGATTTAAGCGGGCGCTGGATAGCGCATCAGGCCGCGGTCAATATCCTGAATGAGAAAAACCTGTGGCAGGAGATGGCCCATATCCTGACGCAGCGGTTGATGGTGTTGAGCATGCGCGAGCAGGAGCTGCTGGGGGTGGACTCTTACCAGATGGTGCGCATCCTGTTAATGGAGCTGGCGGTCTATTCGGAGACGTATCGTAGACAGATCAATGTATTAAGGTTTATCCAGCGGCGTACCAACCTGTCGCGTAGCCGCATTATGTCGATTCTGTCGGAGCTGCGCAAAGGCGGTTATATTATTATCCACCGCGGGGTGTTGATGACTATCGCCCAACCGCTTCCCGCCAATTTTTGAGCCTGGCAGGCGAAGGGCGTGATTTGTCGCCCCCCACCTGCTGGTCCGCTTAGGGCTCAATCGCCGTCAGGTAGTCCAGCCGCAGCGGCTCAGCCAGCAGACGCTCCATCTGCATAACAAACGCCTGAAAATAGGGCATCTCTACATGCGCATCAAGGGCGTCCTGCCCACGCCACGCTTCGCGCATGTAGAAAGTGTCCGGCGCGTCGCGCAGCTGGAACAGCGCGTAGTCGAGATTACCCGGCTCCTGTCTTGTCGGCAGGAGCAGCTTCTGCAGGGCCTGGCGCAGCGCGTCCGTTTGGCCTGGTTTCGCCTTGAGCACGGCGAGCAGGGTTATCATCTTAAAATCCCTCCAGCACAATCTTGCCCACCGCGCGTCCGGTTTCCAGCTGGCGATGCGCTTTCTGCAGATTGTCGGCAGTGATGGCGCCGTAGTGTTCGCCGAGGGTGGTTTTGATCGTGTGGTTGTCGATCAGGGCCGCCACGCGGGTCAGCAGCTGATGCTGGGCGATCATGTCATCCGTCTCAAACATTGAGCGGGTGAACATAAATTCCCAGTGCAGGGAGAGGCTTTTGGCTTTCAGCGGCACCACGTCCAGGGTCTCCGGATCATCAATCAGCGCCAGCTTGCCCTGCGGGGCGAGGGCGTCAATCAGCGCATTGAAGTGCTGGTCGGTGTTGGTCAGGCTGGCGACATGGGTCACCGCGTTGATGCCGATACGCGCCAGCTCGTCGGCGAGCGGCTTGCTGTGATCGATAACATGGTGCGCGCCCGCCTCGCGGACCCACCGTTGACTCTCCGGACGCGAAGCGGTGCCGATCACCGTCATGGCGGTCAGTTTGCTGGCCAGCTGGGTCAGGATCGAGCCCACGCCGCCCGCCGCGCCGACGATCAGCAGCGTGTCGCCCGCGTTACCGCCTTCCGCGACGCCGAGACGGTGAAACAGCAGCTCCCAGGCGGTGATCGCCGTCAGCGGCAGCGCGGCGGCGGAGGCGTTATCGAGGGTGCGCGGTTTGTGCGCCACCAGGCGCTCATCCACCAGCTGATATTCACTGTTGCTGCCGGCCCGGCCCAGGGCGCCGGCGTACCAGACCTCATCGCCTGGCGCGAACAGCGTCACTTCCTCGCCGACGGACTGCACCACGCCAACGGCGTCCCAGCCCAGCACCCGCGGCGTGTCGCCCCGGAAGCCGGCGCGCACTTTGGTGTCTACCGGATTGACCGAGACCGCCTTCACGGCAACCAGCAGGTCACGCCCGTGGGCGGAGGGGACCGGCAGGTCGATCTCGGTTAAAAAAGGGATATTGTCGCCGTCAGCGGCGGCTTGAGTAATGGCGATAGCTTTCATAACTGCTCCGGTCTGTGAATCGGGTGAATAAAGCGATGACGCGATAGTAGACCGGTGCCGGGAGGGGAAAAACGGGTTAACGGCAATAACAGTTATATGCAGAAAGTGAAAATCAGCCCACCTGATAGAAATCGAGCATCACCCCATCCTGAGTACGCCCGCCGGCGCAGATAAACAGCGAGGTGGTTAGCCAGCTGAGCGCGGGGGTATCCACCTCGAAGGTGGGGACGGTGCGAAAATAGATATCTTCCGGCGGAATAGTGCTAAAAAAGCGCATATCGTCGGCGAACAGTTGGTCATGATAGTGGGCCGGCACCCGGCGGATACCGTTGTTTTCCACGTACACCGTCCCTTCCTCCACCTGCAGGGCATAGCGGGCGGATAGCCTGCATGTGCCGTCGGGCCCGATAATCTGGCTATCGACGCCGCCGGGCAGCACGTGGCCGCGCAGTTGACCCGAGACGCTGCCGCCGAGAATCGGGATCAGCTGGCGCTTGCCGGTCTGCGGACTGCGGGAGACTATCACCGGTTTATCAACCTGTATGGTAATGGAAAAACAGTGTCTCAGTTCGGGGGTCATCATGGCTCTCCTGTTTCGGTTGGCAACGGCACGCGGCCTTTGCGCCAGTGTAACGGGTTTGCAGGAGACAAAATAACGCAGGGTTTGGATGAAAATGATTGGCTGAGATGATGGGTTTTGCGACTCAGTTTGGTTGGGCGTGGCTGTGGGCGAGCAGAGGCAAACTGGCGGAAGATCACAGGAGTTGAACCTGCCCGGGACCGCTGGCGGCCCCAACTGGATTTGAAGTCCAGCCACCTCACCGGAGATGACGATCTTCCGCGCCTCGATTGCTACATGGAGGCGGGGCGCATTATAGCTACTTTCAGCCGTTTACCACATACCTGAACGCACTTTTTTACTGTTAAAACTGGACTTTGCAGAACAGTCTGAGACAAATCCGTTCAAAATCCATGAGTTACACTTTTTCATACTCTTTTCAGGCTAACGCGATCGCAAAATACATGAAACATATTCTGATAATGACCTAATTCATCTTCCTGCGGCAAAGGCTGATAAAAAATGTAACCGGTACCCATCTGTGGTGCCGCCAAGGGAATTGTGCCCATATGAAAGATCCTGTTTTGTCCGTCAAAGAGAAAATTGGCTACGGCATGGGCGACGGCGCCACCCTCACCATTATTCTCGCCTTGTTCACCCTCGTTCCGGCGGAGAGGGTTTTTTTATTCCATTTTTGTACAAAAAGTAACATTCATTTCAGTCTGGTGACTCAGGCCGCAGACGCTATTCCTGAACGGTGATAGCGTATGCTGCCGCTGAGAGGAGCCCGCCATGGACTTAGAAAATATCTTTCGTGACGTGAAGCTAAGCAAAACGGAAATGACCGTGCTGCGCTTTATCCAGAACGACCCGGAGCTGTGTATCCGCCAGGGGATCCGCGCCGTGGCGGAGCAGTGCTACAGTAATCCCTCCTCGCTGGTGCGGTTGGCGAAAAAGCTTAAGTTCAGCGGCTGGCTGGAGCTGGTCTATTTCATCAAGTTCAATATCACCATGCCGAAGCTCGATGTCACCAACGATATCGACTATATGAGCATTCAGCCGGCGGAGGCGCTGACGCCGCTGCTGGCAAGCCTCGCGCAGCAGCGCGTCCTGATCCACGGCAGCGGTTTTTCGCAGTTGATTGCCCAGTATATTTATAACAAGTTCCTCGTCACTGGGGTGAATGCCAGCCTGGCGCTGTGGCCGGATTACGAAATCCTTGAGCAGAAAAACGCCGCTCGCTTCGACTCCATCTGGATCATTTCTAAATCCGGGCGCAGCAGCTCGGCGCTCAACTGGGTGAAGGCCATGGAGGGGAAGGAGATCAACCTGGTCTGCTTTACCGGCGATTATCAGAGCCCGCTGGCGCAGGCTGCGGATACGGCGTTTATCATTCACGATCCGCAGAAGTTCGACGATGATATTTACTGGAGCAACCCGTTTTTCGGCTACTGCATCCTAGGCTTTGAGCGGCTACTGAAGATGTGGTTTACCCGCGCACCTGGCAATAGGTAGCTCCGCTAAGCGCAGTGCCGCCGGGCAATATATCAGGCGCCGCGCCACCATGTTGCCGGGTGGCGGCTGCGCCTTACCCGGCCTACGCCTCCAGGTCCGGTCAGTGATTTACCGCCAGGCGGCGAACTGCTTATCGTCGAGATAAGCTTCGACCAGGGTTTTCGCCAGCGACCAGGAACCGATCAGCGGGTGCGCCATCAGCGCCCGCACCGCCAGCGACTTATCCTGCTGCAGGATCGCCGCTACCGCCAGCCGCTCATACTCTTTCACGCAGGAAATCATATTCTTCTGCGCCGTCGGCACCTTCGTCGGCGTGACCGGCTTCAGGCCCTCCCGGCTCAGGTCGCAGCTGATCTCAATCACGTCGTCAGGGCGCAAAAAGTCGAGCGTGCCATTATTCTGGATCGACACCACGATCCGCTTGGTGGTGGTGCTGTTCACCGCTTCCAGAATATCCAGCGCCACCCCGGCATAGCCGCCGGTGTCCGGCTCTTCGATAAACTGCCGCAGCGTCAGCGGCTCGCGGGTATGAAATTTCTCCTGCCGGGATTCGTTCTGCATATAGCTGTTTTCCCGGCGCAGGTAGTGCTGCATCCAGATATTGAAGGCGGCTTCCGGCTGCGTTCTGGCATCCACGGTGCGCAGCGCCTGGCGCATCTCCTGATTGATACGGGCGATTTGCTCCCCGCGCGTTTCGCCTGCCCCCTGAATCGCCTTCAGCGCCTCGTCGCGATAGTAGTAATAATAGAGATATTCGTTGAGTAACTGGTTATCGCACAGCCGCACCAGCTCGGGTGAGAAGTACTGCATCGCGGTCTTCTGGTACAGCGCCGGGCTGGCGATCAGCCGCTCGGTCACCGCTTCCCCGCGCACGGTGAAGTGGGTAAACCAGGAGAAATGGTTCAGCCCATAGCATTCCACGCTCAGGTCGCGCTCCTCACAGCCGAGGATCGCCGGCAGTTCACGAATCAGCTCGGAAGGCGCATCGCAGATCCCATAGACCCGACGCTTAAAGCCGGACTTGACGATCGCTTCCGTCACCAGGCCTGACGGGTTGGTAAAGTTAAACAGAATGGCGTCTTCGGCGGCATGGGCCTCGATCAGCCGGCAATAGTCGAGGATCGCCGGGATCGAGCGCATGGCCATCGCGAAGCCGCCGGCGCCGGTGGTCTCCTGGCCGAGGGTGTTATGTTGCAGCGCAATGCGCTCGTCGCGAATGCGGCTTTCATCGCCGCCGACCCGCAGGGTGGTAATAATATAATTGGCGTTTTGCAGCGCCGCGACCGGGTCGGTGGTGGTCGTGAAATGAATATCCGGGCGAATGGTCGTAAATACATAGCGGGCGATTTCGCCGAATATCGCCAGATTATCCGCAGAGTTATCGAGAAAAACCACCTCCGTTAAACCAATGCGGTGAGCATTATAGGCCAGAGATTTCGCTAAAAATGCAGAGCGAACGCCGCCCCCGCCTAATACGGTTAATTTCATACAAACTCCTCATTAATTTTCTGCTAACCAGTTATCAACCCGGGAACGTACCTGTCCCACTTTTACGCCATAAATAACCTGAACTTCATTACGATTGCGCACCACGCCGTTGGCGCCGGTATTTTTTAATTGCGCGTCATCAACTTGCGCCATATCGCGCACGGCTACGCGCAGACGAGTAAAACAATTATCGACGGAGAGAATATTCTCCTTGCCCCCGAGGCCGCGGATAATGTCATCGGTAACCGACTGCGGCTGCGCGACTTTCTGGCGGTACTCCGCTTTGCTGTAGAGCTTCACGCTCTCGTCATCTTCCCGGCCCGGTGTTTTCAGATTCAGCCTCACCACCAGGGTGCGGAAAATCACGTAGTAGACGGCGAACTGGCCGATCCCGATAAGGACATATCCCGGCCAGCGCGTTAAGGAGACCGGCAGCGGCAGGTTATAGATCAGAAATTCGATCAGGCCCGATGCGCCCCAGGGGCGTACGGTGAAGAGGTCGCAAATGGCCTGCGAGGCGGCGGTTAACGTCGCATGGATCACCCACAGCAGCGGCGAGACAAACAAAAAGGTGAACTCAATCGGCTCGGTGATGCCGGTCAGCATGGAGGTGATAATCGCCGGCAGCAGAATCGCCTTAGCCATTACTTTTTTCTCCGGCTTCGCGGTGTGGTAGAACGCCAGCGAGGCGCCGGCGAGGCCGAAGATGGTGGTCATCCCTTGCTGTGAGAAGCGTAGGGCTTCATTCATCACCGGGGTCAGATCCGGGTGGCGCATATAGGCGAGGAAAATGGCCTGGGTACCGGAGACCACCTGGCCGTCCACGTTCAGGGTGCCGCCAATCTGGGTGAGCTGGAAGGGGGACCAGACAAAATGGTGCAGGCCGGTCGGGATAAGAAATTTTTCAAAGAAACCATAGACGAAGACCCCGGCGACCCCGGCATTTTTCATAAAGCCGGTGAGGGCGGAGATGCCGTGGGTCATAAACGGCCAAATCCAGGTAAAGGCGATGGCGTAGAAGATAACCACCGGCGTCATCGCCACCAGCGTCAGCTTGGCGCCGCCGTACATCGACAGCGCGCCGGGCAGGTCAATGGTAGAGACTTTATTGTGCACCCACGCGATGGTGCAGCCGAGAATAATGCCAAGGAAAACGCCCATATCCACCACCACAAAGCCCAGCAGCTGGGTTTGCCCGGTGCCATAATATTCACCGTTAATTTTTTCGGCGAGTCCGTGAGTGTGTTCCAGCCAGGAGTGGTTGGCGCCAAGAAACATAATGAAGCACATCACCGCAACCAGCGCGACTTCGGTTTTTTTATCTTTTGCCAGACCATAGCTAATGCCGACGCAAAATAATAAGCCGAGGTTGCCAAATAAAGGCCAAAAGGTGTCGCCGAGCATCTGCCCAAGCTGGTGCAGGAAACTGGTTTCAGCAATTAATGTCGGATTAGTTAATACTGAACTGAGGGCCAGAATTAAGCCAATGACCGGCAAGAACAATACGGCGCCGATCATGGCCCGGGAGAATTTTTGCATATTCTCCAGAATACGCTGACGTATTTCAGGCATGATTGATCCTTTTATATTTTTGTAGGGACAGGGAGCGGTTTTTTATCGACTTCCAGTATTTTGGTTATAGCAACTCTGATATTTGAAGGGAACCAGTAGCGGTAAATAGGCACAGATAGCCGCTTATTGCACACAGGTTTCAGAATGCCTGCAGACCCTCTCCCTGACAGGGAGAGGGCGTAGCCAGAGCGGCGTTTTTGCTGAGAAGCCTTCCCTCTTCCGTGGGGGAGAGGGTGATGGGATATCGCTATGGCGTGACGGGAGCGGGCGCTGGCGCGGCGGGGGCGGTATTGACCTCGCCGTTGCGCATCGTTTGCGCCACCTGCTGTTTCTCCATGTTCACGGCGCTAAGCTGTGCGTTGACCGTCGGCTTGAGCGGGGCATCGGCCTGCACGCTGCCGCTGGCGGTCAGCTGGAGATTGCCATCCCCGCTGATGGGGAGCGAAGGCCAGCCCCAGGCCTGCAGAATATTCAGCGGCACGCCGCGGCCGTTCAAGCTCAGATTGACCTGGCGCTGCGGCAGCTGGGATACCGCGGCGGTGGCCTGCAGAATACCGCGCTCGGTGAACGCGCTGAGCTCAGTGATATTGAGCGTCGACGCCGTGGCGCTCAGCTTGAGTGAAGGGCGGCGCACGTCAATTCGGTTAAAGGTTGCCGCCGCGGCGTTCAGCGTCGCGCTACCGTTCCACACCCCCCAGCTGCCGTTTTTCACCAGCTGAAGCTCGCCGCCATAGCCATCGAGAGCGGTAATTTGCCATGGGAAGGCAGGGTCCACATCGATGATCAGGTTGCGGCTGGCGCTGAATTTTTTCAGCGTCAGGCTTTGCAGCCAGGCCGGCAGCGGCGTCATCCACAGCGGCTTCCAGTTCGCCGGCAGCGTGTACTCCAGCCCGGCGAAGGCGGTGTCGTCGAGCACCAGCGCGTTACCGGCGCGCAGCCAGTTGCCGGAGGTTCGCACCATGCCGCCCTCCCAGCGCGAGGAGAACTGGCGCAGGGCAATCCCCTGGGGTGAAAATTCGGCATTCACGATCGGGTCGAAAAAGTGCAGCGAGCCGTAGATAAATTCGCTGGCATTCATCGACAGCGTGCCGTCCTGGCTCTGCCAGCCGCCGTGGCTGAGCGTCAGGTTGCGCAGGTTCAGGTCGAGGTCGGTTACCGCCCAGTCCGGCCCCTGCAGGCGGGCGTCGGTGATATCCAGGCGGCCAATCTGCAGAGAGGGGACCGTGGTTAACGGCGCGAAAAAGTCGGCCAGCGAGGCGGCGCTCTGCAGTCGGATCTCATTTAGCTGAAGGTTATCCACCAGCCAGCTGCCGTCGGCGCTGCGTTTCGCATTGCCGCTTAAGGTGCCGCGGGCGACATCGGCGCCGAGGGTGGAGAGGGTGACCTCGCCCTGATCAATCTTGCCCTGAATCAGGACGTTGCTGGCTTCGACGCCGTTGAGCGTCATTGAACCCGCGCTCATCTGGATCTGTGCCGTTTTCCCCAGCACATTGCCTGCCTCCGGCGCCCATGGGCTGACGCCGCCGGTGACGCGCTGCGCGCTGAGCGCCCAGCCGGTTTCCGGACTATTGAAAGCCATATTGCGCAACATCAGCCGGTCGGCAGCGAACGGCAGGTCGGCAGAGTGGGGGGACAGATTCAGGGTGCCGTCGTTAAGGACAATCTCATCCGCATGCAGCGGGTCGCTAAACTGGCGGGTGCTGAAACCAATATCGACCGTTTTCGCCACCAGGGTTGCCGGCTTACCTTCCCGGCCAAAGGTGACGTTTTGCAACTGCACATGCAGAGGGGAGGAGAAATCATGATCCATCGCATCGAAGGAGACCTGCCAGCCGGTGCCATTGCTGAGCCAGGCGCTGGCCTGGCGGGCGCCCCAGTGGGTTTGCAGCAGGAACCACGCGCCAACCATGACGAGCAGCAGAGCGACTAGCAGCCAGAGAATCAGCTTTCCAAGAAATTTCATGGTCTTCCACTCTGTGAGATGCACATAACCGTGTTATGCCCGATTTAGGCGCACTTCTCAAGGCAGGCGTGGTTTATTTCCGTGACGGAGCAGGCGGTGGAGGACAACAGGGGGGCGTCCCGGCCGATGGCACGACCGGGGGCGCGTTAAATCAGGCTTTTTCCGGCGGGAAAATTAAATTCAGAACAATCGCCGTGATACCGCCGGCGGCGATGCCGGAGGAGAGCAGATTCTTCAGCCAGTCCGGCGCGAACTGCAGGATCAACGGCTGTTGCGACACGCCGAGGCCCACCGCCAGCGACAGGGCGATAATCAGGATCGCCCGGCGATTCAGCGGCTCGCGGGAGACGATGCGCACGCCGGACGCGGCGATGGTGCCGAACATCACCAGCGTGGCGCCGCCGAGCACCGGCTCAGGGATATGCTGTACGAAACCGCTCACCGCCGGGAACAGCCCGAGGACGATCAGCATCAGCGCCACCACAAAGCCGACGTAGCGGCTGGCGACGCCGGTCAGCTGGATCACGCCGTTGTTCTGGCCGAAGCAGGAGTTCGGGAAGGTGTTGAAGACCGCGGAAACAAAGGAGTTGAGGCCGTTAGCCAGCACGCCGCCTTTCAGGCGTTTCATATACAGCGGACCGGAGACCGGCTGCTCGGAGACATCGGAGGTGGCGGTGATATCGCCGATGGTTTCCAGGGAGGTGATCATAAACACCAGCATCAGCGGCAGCAGCAGGCTCCAGTCGATGCCGAGGCCATAGTACAGCGGCGTCGGAACGGTGATGAGGCTGCTGTTGGTCGGGGCGGTGTTGGCCGGCAGCATATCGAGGAACCACGCCGCCAGATAGCCCGCCGCCATGGCAATCACCAGCGAAGCGATGCGCAAATAGGGATTACGCTGGCGGTTGAGAATGATGATCAGCGCCAGCACGATGCCCGCCAGCAGCAGGTTCTTCGGCGCGCCGAAGGTGTGGTCGGCCATCGCCGCGTAGCCGCCGCCGATGGAGGTCAATCCGACCTGAATCAGCGACAGGCCGATAATCATCACCACCACGCCGGAGACCAGCGGGGTAATGATGCGGCGCGCCAGATGCAGGACGCGGGAGAGAACCATTTCCGTGCAGCTGGCCAGCATCAGGGTGCCGAACAGGGCGGCCATCATTGTCGGGACGTCGGCGCCGCCGGTTTTCAGCGCGGTGCCGCCCATGATGAGTGGGGCGACAAAGTTGAAGCTGGTGCCCTGGATGGAGAGCAGTCCGGAACCGACCGGGCCCCAGGCTTTGATCTGAATAATGGAGGCCACGCCCGAGGCGAACAGCGACATGCTGATGATATGTTGGGTATCTTGCGCCGGGAGACCGAGAGCCTGGCAGATTAACAGCGCCGGGGTGATCACCGCGACAAACATCGCCAGCAGGTGCTGGAAGGCGGCGAACAGGGTTTGCGGTAGCGGTGGGCGATCTTCGAGGCGGTAGATTAATTCGCTGGCTGGTTTATGCGCAACCGGTTGCGCATTTTCTGACTCTGCGGTGTTAACGGACATCACAAGCAATCCCAAGGTGGCAAAGCGGGAATTTTATCGGACTGTAGACCAAAAGCAAACGTTTGCCAGCGTTTGCCCATAAAAATTTATGCCGTGAATATGCGCAACGAGATAATTAACATTTTGTATGCTAAATCGCATCATTCAGGATACAAAATATGTTTTTCTGTCATTTTTTCCGCCGTTCTGCGTAAAATCCCCCTCTGACTCCTCATGATGAGAAGCTAAAGACACCAGGAATATCGTCGCGTGTGAATGGATCATGCGCCATAAGGAGCTTTTTATGTTTCATCTCGATACCTTATCGACGCTCGTTGCCGCAACGCTTGTGCTGTTACTCGGCAGAAAACTCGTCCAAACCGTTCCCCTCCTCAAGCAATACACCATTCCTGAACCTGTTGCCGGCGGTCTGCTGGTGGCGCTGGCGCTGCTGGTGCTAAAAAAAAGTATGGATATCGAAATTGATTTCGATATGAGCCTCAAAGATCCGCTGATGCTGGCGTTCTTCGCCACCATCGGGCTTAACGCCAACCTCGCCAGCCTGCGGGCGGGCGGCAAGGTGCTGGGTACCTTTCTGATTGTGGTGGTTGGTCTGCTGCTGCTGCAGAACGCCCTCGGTATCGGCATGGCGAAGCTGCTGGGGCTGGATCCGCTGATGGGTCTGCTGGCCGGCACTATCACCCTTTCCGGCGGCCACGGCACCGGCGCGGCGTGGAGCAAGCTGTTCGTTGAGCGCTATGGTTTTGCCAATGCCACGGAGGTGGCGATGGCCTGCGCGACCTTCGGCCTGGTGCTCGGCGGTCTGATCGGCGGGCCGGTGGCGCGATACCTGGTGAAGCACTCTTCCTCTCCTGACGGGACGCCGGACGATCAGGTGGCGCCGACCGCCTTTGAAAAGCCGGACGTAGGGCGGGTGATCACGTCGCTGGTGCTGATCGAGAGTATCGCCCTGATCGCCATCTGTCTGACGCTGGGCAAGGTGGTTGCGCAACTGCTGGCGGGCAGCGTCTTTGAGCTGCCGACCTTCGTCTGCGTGCTGTTTATCGGCGTGATCCTTAGCAACAGCCTGGCGCTGGCGGGGTTGTATCGGGTGTTCGATCGCGCGGTGTCGGTGCTGGGCAACGTCAGCCTGTCGCTGTTCCTCGCCATGGCGCTGATGAGCCTCAAATTGTGGGAGTTGGCCTCCCTGGCGCTGCCGATGATTATTATCCTGGCGGTCCAGGCGTTGGCGATGGCGCTGTATGCGGTGTTCGTCACCTACCGGATGATGGGCAAAAACTACGATGCCGCGGTGCTGGCGGCGGGCCACTGTGGGTTTGGTCTGGGGGCAACGCCGACGGCGATTGCCAATATGCAGGCGATTACCGACCGTTTTGGCCCGTCGCACATGGCCTTCCTGGTGGTGCCGATGGTGGGGGCGTTCTTTATCGATATCGTCAACGCGCTGGTGATTAAGCTGTTTCTGCTGCTGCCGGTGTTTGGCTGATAAAAACCCGGAGGCGGTGCGCTACCTGATTATGCGGTCTGCGGGCTGTGTAGCCCGGGTAAGGCGTTTACGCCGCAACCCGGGGATACCCCGGGATTTATGCGTTGGCGCGGCTTCTCCCCGGCTCGCGCTACGCTTAGCCGGGCTACGGGGTGTGCGGCCTGCTGGTTGTATCCCGGCCAAGGCGTTTACGCCGCCAGCCGGGAATACCTCAACAATCTTACGCTTCGTCGTGCTCTTCCCACGCCAGGGCGCGTTTCACCGCTTTCTTCCAGCCGCTGTAGCGATAGTTGCGCTCGGTGGTTTCAATGCCCGGGCGGAATTCGCGCTCAATCACCGCTTTCTCCTGCAGCTCATCAAGGTTCTGCCAGAAGCCGACCGCCAGCCCGGCCAGATAGGCGGCGCCCAGGGCTGTGACTTCGCGCACTTCCGGACGCTCCACACGGGTGCCGAGGATATCGGACTGGAACTGCATCAGGAAGTTGTTGGCCACCGCGCCGCCGTCCACGCGCAGGGCGTGCAGACGGATACCGGAGTCAGCCTGCATTGCTTCCAGCACGTCGCGGGTCTGATAGGCGATGGACTCCAGCGTCGCACGGATAATGTGGTTCGAGTTCACGCCGCGGGTGAGGCCGAAAATCGCGCCGCGGGCATACGGGTCCCAGTAGGGCGCGCCAAGACCGGTGAACGCGGGCACGACATACACGCCGTTGGTGTCCTTCACTTTGGTGGCGAAGTACTCGGAGTCGAACGCATCGCTGATGAGCTTCATCTCGTCGCGCAGCCACTGAATGGAGGCGCCAGCCATAAACACCGCCCCTTCCAGAGCGTAGTTCACCTCGCCGCGCGGACCGCAGGCGATGGTGGTCAGCAAACCGTGAGTGGAGGTCACCGCTTTTTCGCCGGTGTTCATCAGCATAAAGCAGCCGGTGCCATAGGTATTTTTCGCCATCCCTTCTTTAACGCACAGCTGGCCGAACAGGGCCGCCTGCTGGTCACCGGCGATCCCGGCGATAGGAATACGGGTCCCGCCTTTACCACCGATGTTGGTCTGGCCGTACACTTCGGACGACTTGCGCACTTCCGGCAGCATGGCGCGCGGAATATCCAGCGCGTCGAGCATCTTGTCGTCCCAGTCCAGGTCGTGGATGTTGAACAGCATGGTGCGCGAGGCATTGGTGTAGTCGGTGACGTGCACGCGACCCTGGGTCATCTTCCAGATAAGCCAGGTGTCCACGGTGCCAAACAGCAGCTCACCGCGCTTCGCACGCTCACGGGAACCTTCGACATGGTCGAGGATCCATTTCACCTTGGTGCCGGAGAAGTAGGGGTCCACCACCAGGCCAGTGGCCTTGCGGATATACTCCTCCATCCCGTCACGCTTGAGCTGCTCGCAGATCTCTGCGGTGCGGCGGCACTGCCAGACGATGGCGTTATAGATCGGTTTGCCGGTCTCACGCTCCCACACCACCACGGTCTCACGCTGGTTGGTGATACCGATGGCCGCGATCTGATCGGAGTTGATATCCGCTTTGGCCAGCGCTTCGACCAGCGTCGAGCTTTGGGACGCCCAGATTTCCATCGGGTCGTGTTCGACCCAGCCTGGCTTAGGATAAATTTGTTCGAATTCTCGCTGGGAGACGCTGACGATATTGGCATCATGATCCATCACAACGGCCCGGGAGCTGGTAGTGCCCTGGTCAAGCGCAACGATATATTTTTTGTCGGTCATAGTCGGTGTCCCGTAGTCAGATTACAGCGAAGCTTTATGTTGAGTGGTGGAAGAGGAGGGGCTCTGTTGCTCTTCGTCCACGCAGGTGTCGCAAGGCAGGTGGCGGCCAATCAGCTTACGATAGCTGAACGCGCCCAGCGCCGCGCCGACCACCGGTGCGCACAGCGGCACCAGGAAATAAGGAATATCTTTGCCGCCGGTGAAGGCGACATCACCCCAGCCGGCCAGCCAGGCGAAGGCTTTCGGGCCGATATCACGCGCCGGGTTCATGGCGAAGCCGGTCAGCGGGCCCATGGAGGCGCCAATCACCGCGATCAGCAGGCCGATCAGCAGCGGCGCCAGCGGGCCGCGCGGCACGCCGTTGCCATCGTCGGTCAGCGCCAGGATGACGCCCATCAGGATAGCGGTAATCACCATCTCTACCGCGAAGGCCTGCACAAAATTGATATGCGGGTTCGGGTAAGTGGAGAAGATGCCAGCCAGATCAAGGCTTTCCACGCTGCCGCGTACCATATGGTGGGTGGTTTCATAATCGAGGAAAAGATTGTAATAAAGCCCGTAAACTAATGCCGCAGCGCAAAAGGCGCCAGCGAATTGCGAAATAATAAAAGGAACCACTTTGCGGCCATCGAAGCAGGCGAACAGCCAGAGCGCGATGGTCACCGCAGGGTTAAGGTGCGCACCGGATACCCCGGCGGTCAGGTAGATCGCCATGGCGACGCCCAGACCCCAGATGATGCTGATTTCCCATTGTCCGAAGCTGGCTCCCGCGACCTTGAGCGCAGCCACGCACCCAACGCCGAAAAAGATCAACAACCCGGTACCGAGGAACTCTGCGATGCACTGGCCTTTTAAGGTTGATGTTTGGCTCATAATCGAATCCTGAAGCGTGGTGATGATTATTGTATGTAGGGCGGTCACAGACGACCATATTGCCATGTAGGCATAGTGTTAATTTATCGTTAACGAGCAAAAACGAGAAATATCGAACTTCAAATGTGTGTACCACGTCAAGAAAATGAGCGTTTTCGCGCCATTCGCGCGCATTGAGCGCGCTGCCGGAGCGTTTCACCTCGCATTTTGTTAACCATAAAATTAACAATGGCTCATGAAGTACGAGCGAACTGCGCTGAAAGTACCAGGTAAAGACTGAAAAGTGTTGCAAACCGCAATCTGCGCGGCTTGCCGCTGGACAGGGGAGGCGGGGATTCATACAATCGACGATAACACCGCTATGTGCGCTAATTTTCGTTAAGGCGGGACCGCGTATACGAAACACCAGTTTCTATCAACGCCTTGCAAGTTCAGGAGAGGTATGACGATGTCATTAGAAGTGTTTGAGAAATTAGAATCTAAGGTTCAGCAGGCGATTGATACCATCACTCTGTTGCAGATGGAAATCGAAGAGCTGAAAGAAAAGAACAACACCCTGGCGCAGGAAGTTCAGAGCGCGCAGCATGGTCGTGAAGAGCTGGAGCGCGAAAACAGCCAGCTGAAAGAGCAGCAGCAGGGCTGGCAGGAGCGTCTGCAGGCGCTGCTGGGCCGCATGGAAGAAGTCTAATCGCTTCGCGCCCTCTCCCGCCAGGGAGGGGGTGATCCTTATCCCTTCCTTTATTCTCGCAAGTTATAGCCAATCTTTTTTTATTCTTTAATCATTGAATCGCTTTCTGGCACGCTTAGCCCATCACAACACGACATAAAGAGAGCGGTGCGATGAATAAGTGGGGCGTAGGGTTAACTCTGTTGCTGGCATCCGCCAGCGTTCTGGCAAAAGACATTCAGCTATTAAACGTATCTTATGATCCAACGCGCGAGCTGTACGAACAGTACAACAAAGCGTTCAGCGCGCACTGGAAGCAGGAGACCGGCGACAACGTGGTGATCCGCCAGTCGCACGGCGGCTCCGGCAAACAGGCGACCTCGGTGATTAACGGTATTGAAGCGGATGTGGTTACGCTGGCGCTGGCCTACGACGTCGACGCGATCGCCGAGCGCGGTCGTATCGATAAAAACTGGCTGAAGCGCCTGCCGGATAACTCCGCGCCCTATACTTCCACCATCGTGTTCCTCGTCCGTAAGGGCAACCCGAAACAGATCCATGACTGGAACGACCTGATCAAACCGGGCGTGTCGGTCATTACCCCGAACCCGAAAAGCTCCGGCGGCGCTCGCTGGAACTACCTGGCGGCCTGGGGCTATGCCCTGCATCAGAACCATGGCGACCAGGCGAAAGCCCAGGAGTTCGTCAAGGCGCTGTATAAAAACGTGGAAGTGCTGGACTCCGGCGCGCGCGGTTCGACTAATACCTTCGTAGAACGTGGGATCGGCGATGTGCTGATCGCCTGGGAAAACGAAGCGCTGCTGGCGACCAACGAACTGGGCAAAGACAAGTTTGAAATCGTGACTCCGAGTGAGTCGATTCTGGCTGAGCCGACCGTTTCGGTGGTCGATAAAGTCGTGGATAAGAAAGGCACCCGCCAGGTGGCGGAAGCGTACCTGAAGTATCTCTACTCGCCGGAAGGCCAGGAGATTGCGGCGAAGAACTTCTACCGTCCGCGCGATCCGAACGTGGCGAAGAAATATGCTAATGAATTCCCGAAACTGAAGCTGTTCACCATCGATCAGGAGTTCGGCGGCTGGACGAAAGCGCAGAAAGCGCACTTCTCCAACGGCGGCACCTTCGACCAGATTAGCCAGCGTTAAACCTCTCCAGCCCCGCTCCGGCGGGGCTTGCTGCCATCGCCCTGCAGCGGCTGTGCTTGCGCGGGCCTTCAGGCCGCCAGCGTAGCCCGGGCAACGCGCCAGACGCCATCCGGAAAAGCGCCCCGCCCGTCATCTGTTTTCATTTAGTCATCAAATTACGTTACTCTTCTGCTTCAGGCTTAACAGGGAATGAAAATGAGAAGAGTAAGATACTTTTTGCTGGCGCTGCTGGTGGCGATCCTCGCGGCGCTGGCCGGCGGCTACTACTGGCTGCACTCTGGCAACCCGGACGCGTTGCGCAAGATTGTTCTGCAGCAGTGCGTTCCCCATCAGCAACAGCAGCAAAACCCGTCGCCGTGCGCCGAAGTGAACCTCAAGGGCGGCTATGTGCTGTTTAAAGACCGTAACGGCCCGCTGCAGTATTTGCTGATGCCGACCTACCGCATTAACGGCACCGAAAGCCCGCTGCTGTTGGATCCGCTGACGCCCAACTTCTTCTGGCAGGCCTGGCAGGGGCGTGAAATCATGAGCCAGCGCCACGGCGCGCCGGTTCCGGATAACGCGGTATCGCTGGCAATCAACTCGCGCAGCGGACGCACGCAAAACCATTTCCATATTCATATCTCTTGCCTGCGCCCCGATGTGCGCGCGCAGTTAGATAAGGATGCGGCGGCGATCAGCAGCCGCTGGCTGCCGCTACCGGGTGGGCTTGAGGGCCATGAATACCTGGCGCGCCGGGTGACGGAGGCGGAGCTGGCCCAGCGCAGCCCATTCCTGATGCTGGCGGAAGAGGTGCCGGAGGCGCGTCAGCATATGGGACGCTTCGCGCTGGCGATGGCCCAGCAGAGCGACGGCTCGCTGGTGCTGCTGGCGACGGAGCGTAACCTGCTCTCCCTGAACCGGGCCTCGGCGGAAGAGATTCAGGATCATCGCTGTGCCATCCTTAACGCAAACCACTAGTTCTGGCGTTTACCTGTCTTACCTGTCGTCGTATTCTTGCTGAAAAAAACGACAGGAGACAGGCATGTCGCTCTGGCTTACCCACCCGCTGTTCCTCCCTTCACTGATTGTCGGCGTCACCATTGTGCTCTGGGCGACATCGCTGCTGACGGAGTTTATCACCGCGCTGCTGTTTTTCGCTGCGGCAATGATGGCGAAAATCGCCCCGCCGGAGGTGATCTTTGGCGGCTTTGCCTCCTCGGCCTTCTGGCTGGTGTTCAGCGGCTTTGTGCTCGGCATCGCGATACGTAAAACCGGGCTGGCGGACCGGGCGGCGCAGGCGTTGTCGGCGCGGCTAACCGACTCCTGGCCGCGGATGGTCGCCAGCGTGGTACTCCTGAGCTACGCCCTGGCGTTCGTGATGCCTTCCAACATGGGGCGCATCGCGCTGCTGATGCCGATCGTGGCGGCGATGGCCCGCCGGGCGGGCATTGCCGACGGTAGCCGCGGCTGGTTCGGCCTGGCGCTGGCGGTGGGATTCGGCACCTTTCAGCTGTCGGCGACCATTCTGCCCGCCAACGTGCCGAATCTGGTGATGAGCGGCGCGGCGGAAGGCTCGTACGGTATCCACCTGAATTATGTCCCCTATTTACTGCTGCATACGCCGGTGCTTGGCTGGCTGAAAGGGGCGGCGCTGGTGGCGCTAATCTGCTGGCTGTTTCCTGGTAAGCCGCATCCGCCGCGCGACCTGGCGCCGCTGCCGGCGATGAGCCGCGACGAGAAGCGTCTGGCGTGGCTGCTGGCGGTGGTCCTCACGCTGTGGGTGACCGAGAGCTGGCACGGCGTCGGCCCGGCGTGGACCGGCCTGGCGGCGGCGGTGGTAACGCTGCTGCCGCGGGTGGGCTTTATCAGCGGCGAGGAGTTTGCCAGCGGCGTGAATATGCGCACCTGCATCTACGTCGCCGGGATTCTGGGGCTGGCGATCACCGTCACCCAAACCGGGATTGGCGGCGTGGTGGGCAATGCGCTGCTGGAAGTGATGCCCCTGGATAAAGACAATCCTTTCACCAGCTTTCTCGCTCTGACCGGGATAACCAGCGCGCTGAACTTTATTATGACCGCCAACGGCGTGCCGGCGCTCTACACCACCTTTGCCCAGAGCTTTGCCGACGCCACCGGCTTCCCGTTGCTGAGCGTAATTATGATTCAGGTACTGGGCTATTCCACGCCGCTGCTGCCGTATCAGGCGTCGCCGATCGTGGTCGCGATGGGGTTAGGCAAGGTCCCGGCGAGGGCGGGGATGCTGCTGTGTCTGGCGCTGGCGGCGGTGAGCTATTTGATTTTGCTGCCGCTGGACTACGCCTGGTATCAGCTGTTGGGGAAACTGTAGCGGCAAAAAAAGCCCGGCTTGCGCTGTGCGAAGCCGGGCTTCAGAGAGTTATCAGTCATCCCGGTCGCGTGTCGCCACCGGGAAAAGCGGATTAGGCTTTTTTCGCCGCTTCTGCAGCTTTCACGATCACCGCGAAAGCGTCTGCTTTCAGGGAAGCGCCGCCAACCAGCGCGCCGTCGATGTCCGGCTGGGTGAACAGCTCTGCTGCGTTGCCAGCGTTAACGGAACCGCCGTACTGGATGATCACTTGCTCAGCGATTTTGGCGTCAGCTTTAGCAATGTGGTCACGGATGAATTTGTGCACCGCCTGAGCCTGAGCCGGGGTCGCGGATTTGCCGGTACCGATAGCCCATACGGGTTCGTAAGCGATAACCACGCCTTCGAAAGCGGCAGCGCCCTGCGTTTTCAGTACCGCGTCGATCTGACGTGCGCAAACTTCTTCCGTTTTGCCCGCTTCGTTTTCCGCTTCGGTTTCACCGATGCACAGTACCGGAGTCAGACCCTGCTCTTTCAGCACGGCGAATTTCTTCGCGATCAGCTCGTCGGATTCTTTGTGGTAGGTACGACGCTCGGAGTGGCCGATGATGATGTACTGCGCGCCGATATCTTTCAGCATTTCGGCGGAGGTTTCACCGGTGAAAGCGCCGGACAGGTTCACGTCAACGTTCTGCGCGCCCAGGTGGATGTGGCTGCCTTCTGCCGCACGCTTAGCCAGGTCCAGATACATTTCCGGCGGGGCGATGGCAACTGCACAGCCGCTTACGCCAGCCAGCTCGGTACGCAGGTTCGCAACCAGTTCGTTTACCATGTGGCGGCTGCCGTTCAGTTTCCAGTTACCCATCACTAAAGGATGTCGCATTTTAATTCTCCACGCTACTTAAGCGAATTAAGGAATATAGCCGCCCCAGAGGGCAGCATGGTCTGTGAAACAGTATAGAGACTCGTCACTGGAAAGGCTTTGCTTTTTGTCATTTATTGTTACCTTCCAGCGTTTCAGATAGCGCCAGCTTAATCGGTTCAATAGCGAAGGTCAGACCCTTTTCGCCATGATCTGCCACCACATAGCGCACGGCGCCCTCGGTGTCGGCGAAGTAGCGTTTGCCTTTGCCGGCGGTCAGGAGTTTCTGCAGTTTTTGCTGGCTCTGCGCCGGGCTAAGGGTGGGCACGAAGGCGCGGATCATGGCGCTCATATACTCCAGCGCTTTGGCCTTCGCCGCTTTTTGCTCCGGCCCCTGGATCGGTAGCCAGGTGATCTGCATGGATTTGATCTTCAGCGTGCCGCGCTCCAGCGCGGTGGAGGCATAGAGATTTTCGTTTATCTTGCTGGCGGCGCGGGTCAGGTTAGCCCGATCGCGGCTGGTTGATATGGAACGGAATTCATTCAGAGGCAGCTTCGGGTTATCGGCGTTAAATTTTTCCCGGAACTGGCTGATCGACAGGTCAAAGCTCGGCGCGCCGGCGAGCAGGTAGGGGGCAGCGGTCGTCGATTCGCTTTCTGCGGACAACGCGTGCGGGCCGACGGCAAGGCCCATCAGCCCACTGAAACACAAGATTGTCCACTTCTTCATGCCCGTCGTTCCTTTTTTTGCCTGCTGACGATTAAATCGGGAAGCGCGGCGCTTGTCAAAAAGTCACGACGCCAGGGTAAACTACGCAGACGATGATGATAAGGAAAAACGCATGACCCTACAGCAGTGGTTATTCTCAATCAAAGGGCGCATTGGCCGCCGCGATTTCTGGATCTGGATTGCCATCTGGCTGGTGACCATGAGCGCTCTGTTCACCCTGGCAGGGAGCAATCTGCTTAATCTGCAGACGGCGGCGTTTATTATCGTCTGCCTGCTGTGGCCGACGGCGGCGGTGGTGGTGAAGCGACTGCACGATCGCGGCAAATCCGGACTGTGGGCGCTGCTGATGATTTTGGCGTGGATGCTGCTGGCGGGGAACTGGGCGATGCTGCCGCAGGTCTGGCAGTGGGGCGTCGGGCGCTTTGTGCCGACGCTGATTATCGTCATGATGCTGATCGACCTGGGGGCGTTTGTCGGCACCCAGGGCGAGAATAAGTTCGGCAAGGAGACCCAGGACGTGCGCTGGAAAGCGGACGCCTGATTACCAGTAGTGCTCCGCCGTCATGTGGCCCGGCCGGCGACGCAGATGCTTGGTCATCTGCCGGGTCTCTTTTAACAGCTGTTGGGTATCGCGCACCATCTGCGGGTTGCCGCACAGCATCACATGGCTGGTGTCGTTGGTCATCGGCAGGCCGACCGCCTCCTCCAGCGCCCCGGTTTCAATCAGGAACGGCACCCGGCCGGTCAGCGAGCCTGCCACGGTTTCGCGGCTGACCACCGTCTGGATGCGTAATTTGCCGGCGTAGCGCTGCTCAAGCTCGCGCATCAGCGGCAGATAGCTCAGGTCCGCGGCGTAGCGCACGGCATGGACCAGCACCAGATGGTTAAAGCGCTCAAGATCTTTGCCTTCCTGGAGAATCGACAGGTAAGGCCCAAGCGCGGTGCCGGTCGCCAGCATCCACAGGGTATCGCAATTCGGTACTTCCTCGAGGACGAAGAAGCCAGCCGCTTCGCTCACCACCTGGACCTCATCGCCCGGCTTCAGCGCCGCCAGTCGCGGGCTCAGTTTGCCTTCCGGGACGGTGACCAGATAGAACTCGAGATCGGGATTGCCGGGAGCGTTGACGTAGGAGTAGGCGCGCTGCACGCGTTCGCCGTCGATTTCCAGCCCGAGCTTGGTAAATTGCCCGGCGGTAAACGGCTGAACCGGCGCCCGCACGTATAAACTGAACAAGGCGTCCGTCCAGTACTCCACTTTTGTCACTTTGCCGCTAACCCAGTCCGCCATCGTCTTCTCCTGTTGCCAAGCGATGCTTTATCTTCGGCCCAGACGGGCAAGATTTCCACCCCGCAGGCGCAAGAAAGCTCTATTGATCAAATATAAACGAAGAACAGGACAACCGCCCGCGGACGGTTGCCTGGAGGAGAGAAAGCGGTATTACAGGATGTGCTGCTGGACGTCCGGATCTTTACGGTCGAGGTAATGAATCGACTGGATCCGACGGATGGTGCGCGACTTGCCGCGGATCAGCAGCGTCTCGGTGGTGGCCATATTGCCCTTACGGGTGATGCCGTCCAGCAGATCGCCTTTGGTGATGCCGGTGGCGGAGAAGACGACGTTATCGCTGCGCGCCATTTCATCAAGGCGCAGCACTTTACCCGCTTCGATGCCCATGGTTTTGCAGCGCGCCAGCTCGTTTTCACCGATGCGACGATTCTCTTCGCTGTCGCCCTTCACGTGGTGACGAGCCAGCAGGCGGCCCTGCATATCGCCGTCGAGCGCGCGGATCACCGCGGCGGAAACCACCCCTTCCGGCGCGCCGCCGATGCCGTACAGCACGTCGACTTCGCTATCCGGCATGCAGGTGAGAATGGAGGCCGCGACGTCGCCATCGGGAATGGCGAACACGCGCACGCCCAGCTGCTGCAGCTGAGCAATCACCGCGTCGTGGCGCGGTTTCGCCAGCACGGTGACGGTCAGCTCGCCCAGCGGCTTGTTCAGCGCGCGGGCGATATTGCGCAGGTTCTCTTCCAGCGGCAGACTGAGGTCGATAGCGCCTTTAGCGCCCGGGCCGACAATCAGCTTTTCCATATACATATCCGGCGCGTTGAGGAAGCAGCCTTTATCGCCGACCGCCATCACCGCCAGGGCGTTAGCCTGGCCCATCGCCGTCATCCGGGTGCCTTCGATGGGATCGACGGCGATATCCACCGCATCGCCCTTGCCAGTGCCCACTTTTTCGCCGATATAGAGCATCGGCGCTTCATCGATTTCGCCCTCGCCGATGACGATGGTGCCGTCGATATTGACGAGGTTAAGCATAATGCGCATGGCGTTCACCGCTGCGCCGTCGGCGGAGTTTTTATCGCCGCGGCCCAGCCATTTATAGCCCGCCAGCGCGGCGGCTTCGGTGACACGCGAAAATTCGATGGCCAGTTCTCGTTTCATAATCCACTCATTGTGTAGAAAAATTGCCCGCAGCGCGGCAAAAGCGCGCTACGCGTTGGAATAGCGTTCGGTTTCCGGCATCCAGCGCTCGATCAGCGCCTGGGCCTGCAGCGGATAGCGTTCATGAATGTGGCGCGCAATGCGCTGAACGTCGGGGATCATCGCCTGATCGCGCAGTAAATCCGCCACTTTAAACTCGGCGTTGCCGGTCTGGCGTGTGCCGAGCAGCTCGCCGGGACCGCGAATTTCAAGGTCTTTCTGGGCGATGACGAAACCGTCATTGCTGTCGCGCAGCACCTGCAGACGCTTCTGCGCCGTTTTAGAGAGCGGCGATTTATAGAGTAGCACGCAGTGGGAAGCGACCGCGCCGCGCCCGACGCGCCCTCTGAGCTGGTGCAGCTGCGCCAGGCCCAGACGTTCCGGGTTTTCGATAATCATCAGGCTCGAGTTCGGCACGTCGACACCGACTTCAATGACCGTCGTGGCTACCAGCAGGTGCATTTCGCCCTGCTTGAAAGCCTGCATCACCGCCTGCTTTTCCGCCGGTTTCATCCGCCCGTGCACCAGACCGATATTCAGCTCCGGCAGCGCCAGCTTGAGCTCCTCCCAGGTGGCTTCCGCCGCCTGGGCCTCCAGCAGATCGGACTCTTCGATGAGGGTACAGACCCAATAGGCCTGGCGGCCTTCGTGGGTGCAGGCGTTGCGCACGCGGTCGATAATATCGCTGCGCCGGGTGTCCGGGATGGCGACGGTGGTCACCGGGGTTCGGCCCGGCGGCAGCTCGTCGATAACCGAGGTATCGAGGTCGGCGTAGGCGGTCATCGCCAGGGTGCGCGGGATCGGCGTGGCGGTCATGATCAGCTGATGCGGATGAAAACCCTGCTGCTGACCTTTCTCCCACAGCGCCAGCCGCTGGTGTACGCCGAAGCGGTGCTGTTCGTCGATAATCACCAGCGCCAGGCCATTAAACTGCACCTGTTCCTGGAAGATGGCGTGGGTGCCGACAATCATCTGCACCTCGCCGCTGGCGATCGCGTCCTGCTGCGCCTGGCGGGCTTTGCCTTTCTGTTTGCCCGCCAGCCAGCCGACTTCAATGCCCAGCGGTGCAAACCAGCTGCGGAAGTTATTGGCGTGCTGCTCGGCGAGCAGTTCGGTGGGCGCCATCAGCGCCACCTGTTTGCCGTGGGCGATAGCGCGCAACGCGGCCAGGGCGGCGACCAGCGTTTTACCGGAGCCGACGTCGCCCTGCACCAGGCGCATCATTGGCACGTCCAGCGCCATATCGCGCTCGATCTCGGCGGTGACCCGCGCCTGCGCGCCGGTGGGCTTAAAGGGCAGGGAGGCCAGCAGCTGATTTTTCAGGGTATCGTTGGCGCCGAGCGGCAGGGCGTGATAGCGCTGGGCGCCTGCCCGCAGCGCCAGCATGCTGAGGTTGTGCGCCAGCAGCTCTTCCAGAATCAGGCGCTGCTGCGCCGGGTGCTTGCCGCTTTCCAGCTCGCTAAGCAATAACGATGGCGGCGGACGATGCAGGGTGCGCAGCGCCTCCGGCAGGCTCATCATCCCCTGCGCCAGCTCCGGCGGCAGGAGTTCGCCGATAGCGCAGGTCTCCAGCAGCTCGAGCGCCTGATCGGTGAGCTTGCGCAGGGTCGCCTGCTTAATGCCCTCGGTAGTCGGATAGACCGGCGTTAGGGTCTCCTGCAGCTCCGGGGTGCTCATATCGCCCTGGACGCGATATTCCGGGTGGATCATTTCGGCGCCGTACTTCCCGCGTTTGGCTTCACCGTAGGCCAGCACGCGTCGACCGGTCGCGAGGCTGTTTTTCATCGCCGCGTTGAAGTTGAAAAAGCGCATGGTGAGGATGCCGGTGCCGTCGCTGATCTGGCAGGTCATCATTCGGCGGCCGCCGAAGGTGATATTGCTGTTGAGCACTTCGCCTTCCACGGTGGCATAAACGCCGGGAAGCAGATCGGCTATCGGGTAAAGATGGGTGCGATCTTCGTAGCGCAAAGGCAGGTGCAGCAGCAGATCCTGTACCGTATGCAGGCCGATCTTCGCCAGCTTGCTGCTCTGCGCAGCCCCGACACCGGTGAGTGAACTGAGCGGAACGGCATCTAACAGGCGGCCTGACATCGGGTTTACCTCGCAGCCTGCATGGTGGCCCACCACGCGGCATCGGCTTCCACTTCGCCCTGCTCGTTAACGTGGGGGTAAGGCAGCCCTTTTTGTCTCGCGACGCGGGCCAGCACCGGATAGCCGCCTTCAAACAGCAGGCGCTGTTGCTCTTCCGGCGGCAGCATGCTGTTGGCGCGTTGGTACATCCCGGCATTCTGTCGCTGCCGCTGGGCTTCATACAGGATCAGCGCCGAGGCGACGGAGACGTTCAGCGACTGCACCATGCCGATCATCGGGATAATAATGTCCTGATCCGCCAGGGCCAGCGCTTCCTGAGTGATGCCGGTTTTCTCCTGACCCATCAGGATGCAGGTTGGGCGCGTATAGTCAATTTCACGGAAATCGATGGCTTTGTCGGAAAGATGGGTGGCGAGGATTTGCATACCCTGGCCTTTGAGGTGGCCGACGGCATCTGCGATGGTACGGTGGGTTTTCACCTGCACCCAGCTGTTGCTGCCCGCGGCGGCGGAGGCCATGGTGCGCATCCGGCTGCTCGGCCAGACCGCGTGCACCTCGTGTACGCCAACGGCGTCTGCGGTCCGGATGACCGCAGAGACGTTATGGGGCTTATGGACCTGCTCCATGCAGACCGTCAGGTCAGGCTGACGCCTGGCGAGCATCTCGCAGATACGCGCATAACGCTTTGAATTCATTACTCTTAATCCTTCGAATTACCTCTTTAGCCGCTGCGGATCACGCGGCCCATCCCTGGGCCTCGCCCCTGACGGGGGCGCTGCAGGCAGCGTTCAAATCTGCTCCCGGCAGATTTGTCATTCGCTTGCCGCCTTGATGCAATTCGAATGTTTTGTCTAAAAGCTAATTTCGGTTACGGGTGACTTTAATCACGTCCGGCATGACGCGTATTTTGCGCATGATATTCGCCAGATGCACGCGGTCGCGGGCGGTCAGGCGGATAAAGGCGCTGTATACGCGGCCATCTTTCTCTTCCGTATTCAGGCTCTGGATATTGGAAGAGGCAGTGTTGATCGCCGCCGTCAGGTTAGCCAGTGCGCCCTGGTGGTTAAACATATCCACCTTGATCTCCGTAATGAACTCCTGAGCGGTCTCTTTATCCCACTCAACCGCCATAAATTTCTCCGGCTCTTTCTGGTAGCCGCGGATGTTACGACAGGATTCATGATGGATAACCAGCCCTTTGCCGGGACTGACGTGGGCGATAATCGGGTCACCGGGGATCGGGCGACAGCACTTGGCGAAAGTGATCAGCACGCCATCGGCGCCTTTGATCGGCAGATGGCCGTGGTTTGAGGCATTGGCCGGCACCGGCGCCGCAGCAGCTTCGCCCTGCTGCAGGTTTTTCGCCACCACCACGCTCATGGCGTTGCCCAGACCGATCTCCGCCAGCAGGTCGTCAAGCGAGGCCAGCTTCATCCGGTCGAGCTCGCGCTGGATATTCTCCGGCGGGATCTCGGCGAGTTTGCGGCTACCGCCCAGCGCGTGGTTGAGCAGACGGCGGCCAAGGCTGACCGAGTCATCGCGCTTGAGGTTTTTCAGCAGCTGACGGATCTTGGCGCGCGCCTTCGAGCTGACGACAAAGTTCAGCCAGGCGGCATTCGGACGTGCGCCCGGCGCGGTAATAATTTCGACAGTCTGACCGCTGGAGAGCGGCTGCGACAGCGGATAGGGCTGGCGGTCGACGCGCGCGCCGACGCAGGCATGGCCGATATCGGTATGCACCGCATAGGCGAAGTCCACCGGCGTGGCGCCAGCGGGCAGTTCGACAATGCGCCCTTCCGGGGTGAAAACGTAAATCTCATCGGGGAACAGATCGGATTTAACGCTCTCGATAAATTCAAACGAGCTGCCGGCGCTCTGCTGCAGCTCCAGCAGGCTTTGCATCCAGCGCTGGGCGCGGATTTGCGCGGTGGTGCTGCTTTCGCCGCCGTGCTCTTTATAAGCCCAGTGCGCCGCGACCCCCATCTCCGCCATCTGGTCCATGTCTTCGGTACGAATTTGTACCTCGACCGGGACGCCGTGGGGGCCGATCATCGAGGTGTGCAAAGACTGATAGCCGTTCGCTTTCGGAATAGCGATGTAATCTTTGAAACGACCTGGACGCGGTTTATAGAGGCTGTGCATCTGGCCAAGCACGCGGTAGCAGACATCGGCATCATGGACGATAACGCGGAAGGCGTAGATATCCATGATCGAGTGAAAACGCTGCTCTTTAAGCACCATTTTGCAGTAGATCGAGTACAGATGCTTTTCGCGACCGCTGACGCGGCAGGGGATCCCCGCTTCCTGCAAACGCCCTTCGATTTCCGAGAGAATCTTTTGGATCATCTCTTTACGGTTGCCGCGCGCCGCTTTGACCACCTCTTTAATGACGCGGTAGCGGTTCGGGTACAGCGCCTCAAAGCCCAGCTCTTCGAGCTCGGTTTTGATGTGATGGATACCTAAACGGTGCGCCAGCGGGCTGTAGATTTCCAGCGTTTCGCGGGCGATGCGGCGGCGTTTATCCGGGCGTAGCGAGCCCAGGGTACGCATGTTGTGGGTGCGGTCGGCAAGCTTGATGAGGATGACGCGGATGTCCTGCACCATCGCCATGATCATTTTGCGAAAGTTTTCGGCCTGTGCCTCTTTCTTATCGCGGAACTTGAGCTTATCAAGTTTCGATACCCCCTCTACCAGTTCGGCGACGCTTTTACCAAAAAGCTGTTCCATGTCCTGGTAGGTGGCGGGAGTATCTTCAATCACATCATGCAGCAGCGCGGCCATCAGCGTTTCGTAGTCGAGCTTCATCTCGGCCAGAATACAGGCTACCGCGACCGGGTGCGTGATATAAGGTTCACCGCTTGAACGTGTCTGACCCTCGTGAGCGTCACGTGCAACGAGATACGCCTGCCGCAGACGTTTGATCTGGTCTTCCGGCAGGTAGTTTTGAATCAGCTGATTCAGGCTTTCAAACAGATACAAGGGCGACCCGCTGTGTGATTAACGACGACCTTCAGCAATCGCGGTAACGGCTTGTAATTCAGCGGCTTCCTGCTCTTGCTGTTCCTGGCGCTCACGTACGTCGAGGATCTGGTTGTTGATCAGACCTTCTTCGATTTCGCGCAGTGCGATTACGGTGGTTTTATCGTTTTCTTCCGGTACCAGCGGATCCTTTCCGCCTACCTGCATCTGACGAGCGCGACGCGCGGCGACCAGTACCAGGTCAAAACGGTTACCAATTTTCTCTACAGCGTCCTGAACAGTTACGCGTGCCATACTTAAAATGCTCCACAGGTGAAGAAATGACTGGGCATGATACTGAATGTGGGTTCAGTCTGCCAATAGTTTGGTGATTAAAGCGCCATGTCGCTGCTTTTGGCGGCTCATGCGCAGACGTTCAGCGCGGATGATATTTTTCAGGTCGCTCAGGGCGGTGTCAAAATCATCGTTCACAATCAGGTAATCATATTCGGCGTAATGGCTCATTTCCGCAACGGCCTGGGCCATTCGCTTCGCGATCACCTCTTCGCTGTCCTGGCCGCGGCCGCGCAGGCGACGGTCCAGTTCATCTTTTGACGGCGGCAGAATAAAAATGCTGCGTGCGCCAGGCATGCTTTTACGGATCTGCTGCGCGCCCTGCCAGTCGATATCGAGGAAGACATCAACGCCGGTCGCCAGCACCTGCTCGATCGCTTTACGCGACGTGCCGTAATAGTTGCCAAAGACCTCTGCATGTTCCAGAAACGCGTTTTCGCCAATCATCGAGCGGAATTCGTCGTGATTCACGAAGAAATAATGTTCGCCGTGCACTTCACCCGGACGCGGCGCCCGCGTGGTATGGGAAACCGATACCTGGGTGTCATACAACGGTTGGGTTTTTAATAAAGCCTGAATCAGGCTGGATTTACCCGCGCCGCTAGGGGCGGAAACAATATAAAGCGTGCCTTGAGCCATGAGTGTCTTTTGTATGTGGTTATCGAAAGAGGTCCTACATACGAGCCTATTATACACGTCGCCGCGGCGTGACGCAGTCCTTGTCACACTTTTTGCCGCTGTTTCTTTCATTTTGCCTGCCGTTTTCCTGAATTCGCCAGCCGTTGCTGCAACGAGGTGTAAATCCTGGAAGGCGCTTCGCAGGGTGAAAAAGCGGCCGTCGCGGTTTCCGGCATTCTGCCGCAGACTCTCCGCCAGGTGATGAAGGAGGGGACAGCAATGCGTAAAGGAGGAGGGTGGCTGGCGATAGGGATGTTCTCCGCCAGCGCGCTGGCGACGTGTCCGGACTGGCCGCCGGCCAAAGGCAGACAGGAGATCGCACGTCTACATCAGCAGATTGACGCCTGGAACGAGGCTTACTGGCGACAGGGCGCCAGCGAGGTGAGCGATGACGTTTACGACCAGCTCACCCTGCGCCTGGCGCAGTGGCGGCAATGCTTTCCGGGCGCGACGCCGGAGGATGACGATCTGCCTCCGCCGACTGGCGATACGCGTCATCCGGTCGCCCATACCGGCGTGCGCAAGCTGGCGGATGAGGCCAGCGTGGCCCGCTGGATGAAAAATAAAGCCGACCTGTGGGTACAGCCTAAAGTGGACGGCGTGGCGGTCACCCTGGTCTATCGCCAGGGGCATCTGGTTCAGGCTATCAGCCGCGGGGATGGCCTGCGCGGTGAGTTGTGGACCGCCCGAGCGCGGCAGATCCCGGCGCTGGCGAAGCTGACGACCGGCGAACTGGCCAACAGCGTGCTGCAGGGGGAGCTATTTCTGCGTCGGGAGGGGCATATTCAGCAGCAGGCTGGCGGAATGAACGCGCGGGCGAAAGTCGCCGGGTTGATGATGCGGGCTGACGCGGCGGCGGCGGCGCTCAGCCAGCTGGACGTTTTTATCTGGGCCTGGCCAGACGGTCCCTCGGATATGCGCCGTCGACAGCAGCTGCTGGCGCAGGCGGGGTTTGGCTACAGCGGACAATACACCCATTCGGTAACGCGCGTTGAGCAGGTGGCGGAGTGGCGCCAGCGCTGGTATCGCTCGCCGCTCCCCTTCGTCAGCGATGGCGTGATTGTGCGTGAAGGACGCGAACCGTCGGGGCGCGTCTGGTCACCGGGAAGGGGCGAGTGGCTGGCAGCCTGGAAATATCCTCCGGCATCGCGGGTGATGGAGGTACGGGCGATCCATTTCAGTACTGGCCGCAGCGGCAGACTCAACGTAGTGGCTGAGCTTGAGCCCCAGCGGCTGGATGACAAACGCGTGCAGCGGGTTAACGTTGGCTCTGTGAGCCGCTGGCAGGCGCTGGATATTGGGGTTGGCGATCAGCTGCAGATCAGTCTGGCAGGCCAGGGTATTCCACGGATCGACGCTGTTGTCTGGCGGACGGTCGAGCGCCGTAAACCGACGCCGCCGGCGGCGAAATTCAATGCGCTAACCTGCTATTTCGCCACCCCCGAGTGCAGCGAACAGTTTCTTTCCCGGCTGGTCTGGTTGTCATCAAAGTCGGCGCTGGATATCGATGGCGTAGGGGAAAGCGTATGGCGCGTTATTCAGCAGCAGCACCCGATGGAGCATCTTTTTTCCTGGCTGGCGCTCACGCCGGAGCAGCTGCAGGCGATGCCGGGGATCTCGGCTGCCCGTGGGCAGCACCTCTGGCATCAGTTTGATCTTATTCGTAAACGGCCTTTTATACGCTGGGTGCTGGCGATGGGGATCCCGGTGCCCCAGGGGGCGCTGGCGCGGCCTGGCAGTGAAAACTGGCGCCTCCTCACGGCAAAGAGTGAAGCGCAATGGCGCACGCTGCCGGGCGTGGGGGCGATCAGAGCCCGACAGTTAGTGGCTTTCCTGCATGACCCTGACGTGGCGGCGCTGGCGCAATGGCTTAGCGGGCAGCGCATCCCCGGGTTTTGAGGCGGTTAGTGGGCGTCGTGGGTGTAGTGGAAGACCGGTAGCCCGAGCTTCCAGCGCAGCGCCAGCATGCGGGCGGTAAAGCCGAACAGCAGCGTGGCCAGGACCACCACATCGTGGCTGCTGACGTAGTGTTGCAGCGCTATATAGAGTACCGCTGCGGCAAACGAGATCCCGGCATACAGCTCTTTCTGGAAGACCAGCGGAATGCGCTTGCAGAACATATCGCGCAGTACGCCGCCGAAAACGCCGGTGATGACCGCAGCAATAGAGGCGATAACCGGGCCTTCGCCCATATCCAGGGCGATCTGCGCGCCGATGATGGAAAACACGATCAGCCCCAGCGCATCCAGCACCAGGAAAAGCCGGCGAAGGTGCGGCATTACCGGGGCGGCAATTGTGGTAAGGACGGCGGCGACGGCGACAATGATGACGTATTCCGGGTGCTTCACCCAGCCGAGAGGATAGTGTCCCAGCAGGATATCGCGAACAGAACCCCCGCCCAGCGCGGTCGCGGTGGCGATAATAATGACCCCAAACGTATCCATCCGCCGACGACCGGCAGCCAGCGCTCCGGTCATGGCTTCCGCGGTGATACCGATTAAATACAGAACATGAAGCAGCATAGATCCCCCCAGACAGTGGCCGGCAGGTTAACGATTTGTGCGCAGGATCACGATTGATATTTTCTAAAGTGAAGTCATTAGGCCAGGAAAAAGTAATGACAACATGGCTTACATTGGCTTTATTTGGCGGTTAAGTATTATTTTTTGAATTTTTACAGATTAGAAAAAGTAATGACTTATTCCCGATCGGTTATCTATATTGAAAACGCTAAGAATACCTAATGTTTAAGTCCCGACCTTTATCCTTTTATTTTCTTTCTCGAGGAGATGAGAAAATGCGTGTCGCCGCCGGGAACAAACATTATCTGACTCGCCTGATGGCCGTGGTATTAACCGGGATTCTGGCCGGTCTGTCCGGTATGGCGCTGGCGCTGATTTTACATGCCATTCAGCACCTGGCTTTTGGCTACAGTCCAGCGCATATCGTCGGTTCGGTATCATTTTTACAGGGCGTCACGGCGTCGCCCTGGCCACGTCGCATCGCGGCAATCGTGGCCGGCGGCATCGTCGCCGGATTTGGCTGGTGGCTGCTTGGTCGCTATGGGCAGAAGCGGGTTTCCATTGCCGCGGCGGTGGCTAACCCTTCCGTCCCCATGCCCGCGGGCACCACGACGATCCACGCTCTGCTGCAGATCGTCACCGTAGCGCTGGGGTCCCCGCTTGGCCGCGAAGTGGCTCCTCGGGAAATGGGCGCGCTGGGAGCGGGGATGGTGGCGCGTAAGCTGCGCCTGCTGGAGGATGAAACCCGTACGCTGATTGCCTGTGGGGCGGGCGCGGGCCTGGCGGCGGTGTATAACGTCCCGCTGGCAGGGGCGTTGTTCACCCTCGAGGTCATGCTGCTGTCGTTTAGCTGGGAAAAAACGCTGGCGGCGATAATGACCTCGGCGATTGCCGCCTGGACGGCCACCCTCGGGTTAGGGGATGAATCGCAATACCATTTTGTTTCCAGCGCGCTTCCGCACACCTTTCTCTGGTGGGCGATTCTGGCGGGCCCGATTCTTGGCGCCGGCGCCTGGCTCTTTCGCAAAGCGACCAGCGCAGCGCGTTCACGCGTGCGAAGTAACTGGCAGATGCCGGTGTTCTGTCTGCTGGCGTTTTCGCTTCTGGCCGTCCTTAGCCTCTGGTTCCCTGCGCTACCGGGCAATGGCAAGGGGCCGATGCAGCTGGCGCTCAGCGACGGGCTGTCTCACTCCATGGTCGCGATCCTGTTAGGGCTGAAGCTGGTGGTGATCCTGGCGGTGTTGCGCGGCGGCGCGGAAGGCGGGTTGTTAACCCCGGGGCTGGCGGTGGGCGGGTTGGTCAGCCTGCAGCTCTGCGCGCTCTGGCAATCAGGGTTCCCTGGCGGAGATGAAAGCAGTTTCGCCCTGGTGGGGGCAGCCGCTTTTCTCGCCGCCTCCATGCAGATGCCGCTGACGGCGGTGGTGCTGGTGATGGAGTTCACCCACATGGATCACAGCTATCTGGCCCCGACGCTGCTGTGCGCGGCAGGGGCGTTTTTGACCTGCCGGGTACTGGATAAAAGACATTGCTTTTGAAATGAATGAAAAAAGGCCGGTAATCCGGCCTTCAGAAAGGTATCTGAGATTACTCGATATTCTGGATCTGCTCGCGCATTTGCTCGATCAGCACTTTCAGCTCAATCGCAGAGTTGGTGACCTCGGCATTGATCGATTTTGACGCCAGGGTGTTCGACTCACGGTTGAACTCCTGCATCATAAAGTCGAGACGGCGACCCACAGCCTCTTTCTTTTTCAGAATGTTGTAGGTCTCTTTTACGTGGGCTTCGAGGCGGTCCAGCTCTTCGGCAACGTCGATACGCTGCGCCATCAGCACCAGCTCTTGCTCGAGACGGTTATTCTCCAGCTGCACTTCCGCATCTTCCAGCTTGGCGACCAGACGCTCGCGCTGCCACTGAAGAATTTCCGGCATATGGGCGCGAACTTTCGCCACTTCGCCGCTCACGCCTTCAAGACGCTGCTCGATAAGCGCTTTCAGCGCCTGGCCTTCCGTTTCGCGAGCGACGATGAAGTCATCCAGCGCGCCGTCAAGGGCTGCCAGAATGTCGGCGGCGATGGCGTCAAGATCCTGTTCTTTGGCGGCCATCACGCCCGGCCAGCGCAGGATATCAACCGGATTGATTTCCCCTTCATCGCTCTGCATTTTTACCCAGTTGGCGGCGTTAACCAGCTGTTTAGCCAGCTTTTCGTTGAGAATCAGTTCGCCCTGAGCGCTGGGGTCTTGTTCAAAACGCAGGGTGCATTCGACTTTACCGCGAGTCAGGCGGGCGCGAATGCGCTCGCGTACCACGGGCTCCAGGCTACGGAACTGCTCCGGCAGGCGGAAGTACGTTTCCAGATAGCGCTGGTTTACCGAGCGCAGCTCCCATGCGGCGCTACCCCAGTCACCCTTGATTTCACGGCGGGCATAGGCGGTCATACTGCGGATCATAGACGTTCCTGTTTTCGTAATAATGAATGCAAGGATTATAGCTATGCCGGCGGTGACTTAACAGGAATAGTGATGAAATACTTCAAGACTGATTTTTTAAGGGACATAGCTTCGGTGTATTTAATGCGATTACTTTGCTTAGTGAAATGTATCCTTTTATAGCGGATAGGAAATAAGCTTTGATTCTTTCGCGGCTTAAGCATCATTATGCTGTTAATTTTTATCAAATGAATTCTGTCTATTCGCAGTAAAGCTATCTCTCCCTGCTTTCAGGCAGAATAAAAAAGAGTGAAAAACCGTAGGCCTATTTTTATTATTGAATGTGAGTATGATCATCCACATGTTTTTGTATCGTCTTAAAGCTATATCGTGGTGTTTTTTACAAAGTATAACCGCCAAAAATGTTATGGGATATTACCTTTAACTATTATGTATGCTTTTTCTGAATTCAATATGACAAAAGTATTAATATCTCTGTTGGGTGCATTCTCTTCATGAATAGAATCAATTTAATTATATTTATTTGTTTTGTAATGGCAATGATTTAACTTTATGTAGTATTGTCCGGCAGCAAGATCGCGAGTATAGTCATTTTAGATGAGTTCTATAAAAAGGATTTTAATATGGACACTATCTTTGATAAAGTCATTAGAGAATTTTTCCCAAATACAAATATACCCTTTTGGAAAAAATGGCTTTTCAGGTCCGCTTTCGGCAATAAGAAATTTACTCGCATAATATATAACGATCGGTTAGTTAATCAAAGTGGAGTCGAATGGGTTAATTCGGTCGTCGATCTCCTTGAATTGCAATGTGCAACCGAACAACATCAATTTAATAACATACCCGAAAATGGGGCCGCGGTTGTTATTTCAAATCATCCAACAGTCATCGATGGCCTTGCTTTAATACATACGGTCTCCCGGGTGAGGAAAGATATAAAAATAATTGCCAACCACATTTTGCCAATTATATTTCCACAGGTGGCAGAACTGACCATTGGTATTGAAAATATGGCCGGTAAGATGAGCCATAAAAAATTTAGAGAGATGAACAATCATCTGCGAGAGGGAGGCGTATTAATTATATGTCCAGCGGGTAAACTGGCTAACTGGTCTCTTTCAGGTTTACAGGAGCATAAGTGGAACCCCGGTTTTTTACAGCTGGCGATGAGAAATAATGCGGCGCTGGTGCCTATTCATATTACGGGTAAAAACAGTAACGTTTATTATCTTACTGCAACGATCTGGCGGCAACTGTCGAATATAATGGTTATTCGTGAAGCTCTCCGCCATCGTGGAAAGACCATGGGAATCAATATCGGACAGCAAATAACCTTATCTTCATTGCAAAAATACAATAAAGATCTTTCTGCAGCAGCTAATGTATGTTTGATGCACCTCCAGAGCATAGGGAAGAATGGAGCAGCTCTTGTCGATACGATTTCGCCACAAGGACTAAAAGAAGATAGAGAGGATTTAATAAGTGCGATAGATGAGTGCGAAATATTAAGACAGTTTGATGATGGAAGAAAATTATTGATTTATCGCTGCAAAACTGGCCGTTTCTCACCAATTATTGATGAGTTAGGACGCTTACGCGAACGCTGTTATCGCGATATTGGTTCAGGGTCCGGTAAAGATAGAGATAATGATGTTTTTGATGAAAGCTATTACCACATTATATTGTGGGATCCTGCTGAAACAGAAATTCTGGGGGCGTACCGTCTCGTTCCTGTTGGCGAGCAACTCGCCCGCCATGGAATAGCTGGCCTCTATAGTAATAGCTTATTTAAATATCATGATAGCGCCTATTTGTGCTTAGAGCAGTGTGTAGAAATAGGTCGTGGCTTTATCCAGAAACCTTATCAAAAAGGTAATGTTCTTGATTATTTATGGCAAGGTATATTCGATTTTATAAAAAGATACCCCAACTATAAATATTTATTAGGTGTGTTGACTATCCCAGGATCTTTTCCTGAAGAGGTACAGAAACTGATTGTGAGTTTTTATAATATGTACTTTCCCACCACAACTGATTTTTGTACACCAATAGCCCTGTTCACGGTAGAAACTACACAAAGCGATAGTCCTTTTAGCGGAAACGATTTTAGCGAAGACTGGAGTATGTTAAATCATCTTCTGAGAGAAAAAGGTTATAAGCTGCCCTGGCCTTTTAAACAGACTGCTAAATGGTTCTCTCCAGGTGGGTCGTCGATTATTTCATTTACTAAAGATGAGGCTTTTAACTCGATAGCTGGGTTAAATCTGAGCGCTATTGATAAATTGAATGAAGTATACGTTAAACATTATTTAAAAGACTGAGTTGACGATGACTAACGGGTACTGGAGTAATAATGCTTTAATCCAGCCGTCAGTAATAAGGGAAATGATATGCGTATGGATACGTTTTAATGCAAAAGTCAGTAACTAAATGCTTTGTCATGATTTCGATGCTAGTACTCTCGGGATGTGATAACAAACCGGATAACATGCTATCCGGTTATTCACATGGTGAATTTGTATACCTTTCTTATTCTGGTAATGAAAAAATAGAACGAATCTTCATTAATAAGGGCGATAATGTCATTCCAGGACAGGAGTTAGTGAAGATTGACTCCTTCGATGCACAAAATATTTTCCTGCGTGCTGAAGAAAAACTTTCAGCTGAGAGCGCAATGTTACGAAATCTGGAATCGGGAGAGCGGCCAGAAGAGCTGGATATTATACGGTCACAGCTAAAAAAAGCCCAATCGGCAGAATCACAGGTAAAGCGGCAGCTTGGGCGATATCGTCATCTTTATGCCAACCATGCCATATCGCGGGCGGAATGGGAGGATATCAGGGATGAGTTAACGCAAAAAGGCGCACAGGTTGAAGAGTTAATTAATCAACTCAAGGCACGGCAACTACCGGCCCGTCAGGATGAGATTAGCCAACAGCTCTCGATGGTGGCCGCGGCAAAACTCGAACGTGATAAAGCGCTTCGGGATGTTCAGCAAACGACGATTGTATCTCCAATAAATGCCAAAGTTTTTGATATTATATATCGTGTTGGGGAGCGTCCTTCAGCCGGCAGACCAATAATCAGTCTGTTACCACCTGAGAATATAAAAGTACGCTTCTTTATACCCGAGGCGATGCTCGGTAAATTTAATATCGGGACGAAGGTAAGACTTTTATGCGACGGTTGTGCCGAACCTATTTCTGGCGTTATTAATTATATCAGTCCTGAAGCAGAGTTTACGCCCCCGGTTATTTACAGTACGAAACGCCGTGAAAAACTTATTTTTATGGCCGAGGCGATCCCTGTCCTGGAGCAGGCTGAACGGATGAAAATCGGCCAGCCGTTTGATGTGGAGATTATTGGCAATGAATAATCTTTGTATTGATGTGAAAAATCTCAATAAACATTTTGGCGAACATCATGTCGTAAAGGATTTCTCATTACAGGTGGCAAAAGGCGAGATTTATGGTTTTCTTGGTCCGAACGGTAGCGGAAAAACGACATCGATACGGATGATGTGCGGTTTGATTACGCCCGATTCAGGTGAAGGTTTTTGTCTGGGTATGGACATCTTCACTCAGCGGGAAAAAATAAAACAAAAGATAGGCTACATGACTCAGTATTTCTCGATGTGGGGAAATTTAACTATTCGGGAAAACTTATTTTTTATTGCACGATTATATGGCCTCGACCAGCGTAAGGCCCGGGTTGAAGATGCGCTTACAGAATTAGGTCTTACTTCCCGACAGCACCAGCTGGCTAAGGAACTTTCTGGCGGCTGGAAGCAAAGAATGGCCCTCGCCGCCTGCATGTTGCATGAACCTGTTTTGCTGTTTCTGGATGAACCGACCGCTGGCGTGGATCCAAAAGCGCGACGGGAGTTCTGGCAAATGCTGCATCAGCTCTCTGACAAAGGGATCTCAATTCTGGTGAGTACGCATTATATGGACGAGGCTGAGCGCTGCCATAAAGTTGCTTACCTCTCTTATGGCCGGCTACTGGCGAATGGCACTATTGCATCGATTATCGCTTCGCAGAATCTTATTACCGTGAGAACCAGCGGCGCTGGGCTGACGGTGCTTGAAAGCCAGCTCCAGCGCTTGCCGGATATTGAACAAACGGTCATTTTTGGCAATCAGCTTTACGTTACTTCCAGAGATGAAGCGAAGTTAGCATCCGCGCTATTTGCTTTTAAACAACAGGGTTATGAGTTCTGCCAGGTCGATACCAATCTGGAAGACGCATTTACCTATCTGATGAAAAACAATTGTGAAAAAAATTAATTTAAACTTCTCTCTAACCCGCTGGTTCGGTGTGGTTATTAAGGAGATCCACGAATTACGTCGTGATAAAGTCAGTATCAGCATGGTACTCCTTACCCCTATTTTTCAGCTGATCATTCTTGGCTATGCGATAAATATGGACCCGCATCATCTTCCTACCGCATTACTGAATTACGATAGCGAACGCATGAGTCAGGTTTTTGTGACAGGAGCGCAAAATACCGGATATTTTTCGATGATACCTGTCGATTCTGAAGAGGCAGCTCAGAAAGCATTTGTTCGAGGTGATGTCACTTTTATCGTAACGATCCCTGAGGGGTTTACGCGCAAGATGCTGCGTGGAGAAAAACCTCAGCTGCTCATTCAGGGGGATGCTATCGATCCGATGACCACGGGAAATGCGTTAAGTGCTCTGGTGCAGGTTGCGAAATCGATGTTTCAGCAAGACTTGCCGGGTGAAATGCGTGTAGAGCAAAAAGAGGATGATTTTGAACTTATTATCCATCGCATGTTTAACCCGGAGGGGATCACCCAGTTTAATACGATTCCCGGTATTATGGGGTCGATACTCAGTACAACCTTGATCCTGATGACCGCTCTGTCGATTACTCGTGAGAGAGAAAACGGTGCGTTAGAAAATTTACTGGTTTCTCCTTTGACCGGGCTTGAGGTCATTGTTGGTAAGATAACACCTTTTGTTATCATTGGCCTGTTTCAGGCGACGTTAATTCTGATTGCCGCCGTTCTGTTATTTGATATTCCTCTTCATGGCAGCGTTTTCCTGCTTTTTTTAGTGTTGTTGATTTATGTCTTCCTCTGCCTGTCAATCGGCATTGGTATTTCTGGCATAGCGCAAAACCAACTGCAGGCGCTGCAAATGTCGTCATTTTATTTTATCCCTTCCATTATGCTGTCTGGCTTTATCAGTCCTTTTATTAGTATGCCCGACTGGGCGAAAGCCATTGGCTCCTGTTTGCCGCTGACCTACTTCATCCGGTTGGTAAAGGGCATTATGCTGAAAGGGTATTCTGCGACGGCATTATTACCCGATCTGTTGCCGCTGATTGGCCTGGCGGTGATAGTGATCGGCGTAGGGTTGAAATCTTATCGGAAAACGCTGGACTGACATTATGTGCGCGCCCGGCAGGTGTTGGCATAGGCTTTTCGCCATGAAATTCGTATAATGCGGCCTTACATTCGTTTCAAGCCGGAGATTTCTATCATGCGTCCAGCAGGTCGTAGCGCCAACCAGGTGCGCCCCGTTACCCTGACCCGTAATTACACAAAACACGCTGAAGGCTCTGTGCTGGTTGAATTCGGTGATACCAAAGTGCTGTGCACCGCCTCCATTGACGAAGGCGTACCGCGTTTCCTGAAAGGACAGGGACAGGGGTGGATCACCGCTGAATATGGCATGCTGCCGCGTTCAACGCACACGCGTAACGCGCGTGAAGCGGCAAAAGGCAAACAGGGCGGCCGGACGATGGAAATTCAGCGCCTGATCGCCCGTGCGCTGCGCGCGGCGGTTGATCTGAAAGCGCTGGGCGAGTTTACCATCACCCTCGACTGCGATGTGCTGCAGGCCGACGGCGGCACCCGCACCGCGTCTATTACCGGTGCCTGCGTGGCGCTGGCCGACGCGCTGAATAAGCTGGTGGCGGCCGGCAAGCTGAAAACTAACCCGATGAAAGGGATGGTGGCGGCGGTCTCTGTTGGGATCGTTAATGGCGAAGCCATCTGCGATCTGGAGTACATCGAAGACTCTGCCGCGGAAACCGATATGAACGTGGTGATGACCGAAGATGGTCGCATCATCGAGGTGCAGGGTACGGCAGAAGGCGAGCCGTTCACCCATGAAGAGCTCCTCACTCTCCTGGCGTTAGCCCGAGGGGGGATCGAATCCATTATTACGACGCAGAAGGCGGCGTTAGCAGATTAGTTTTTAAGGCGACTGAGAAGTCGCCTTTTTTTTGACCGTAAAAAAGTAAGATGAGGAGCGAATCCATGAAGCCGTATCAGCGCCAGTTTATTGAGTTTGCGCTTAGCAAGCAGGTTCTTAAGTTTGGCGAGTTCACGCTGAAATCCGGGCGTAAGAGCCCCTATTTCTTTAACGCCGGCCTGTTTAACACCGGGCGCGATCTGGCTCTGCTGGGCCGTTTTTATGCCGAGGCGCTGGTGGATTCCGGGATTGAGTTCGACCTGCTGTTTGGCCCGGCCTACAAAGGGATCCCGATTGCCACCACCACCGCGGTGGCGTTAGCCGAACACCATGACCGCGACCTGCCTTACTGCTTTAACCGTAAAGAGGCAAAGACTCACGGCGAAGGCGGCAATCTGGTCGGTAGCCCACTGCAGGGCCGGGTCATGCTGGTGGATGATGTGATCACCGCCGGTACGGCGATTCGCGAATCCATGGAGATCATCCAGGCCAACGGCGCGCAGCTGGCGGGTGTGCTGATCTCCCTGGATCGTCAGGAGCGCGGCCGCGGCGAAATCTCCGCCATTCAGGAAGTGGAGCGGGATTACGGCTGCCAGGTTATCTCGATCGTCACCCTGAAAGAGCTGATCGCTTACCTGGAAGAGAAACCGGAGATGGCGGAACACCTGGCGGCAGTTCGCGCTTATCGCGAAGCCTACGGCGTGTAACGAAAATGCCCGGTAAGCAGAGCGCTACCGGGCAATGCAAAAAAACTACTGCAGCTGTGCGGCGACCAGCGGCCAGCGGGCGTCGAAATCATCCGTCGGACGGTATTTGAACTCGCTGCGCACAAAGCGCGACAGCATGCCCTCGCAGAAGGCCAGCAGCTGGCTGGCCAGCAGCGTTTCGTCGAGAGTGTAGCCTTCGCCTTCGCGCATTTTTTTCTCGCGCATCACCTGACGCAGCTGCACTTCGATGCGTTCAAAAAGCTGGTTGATACGGCCCTGCAGCCGATCCTGTTCGAACATCAGCGCGTGTCCGGTGAGGATGCGCGTCAGCCCAGGATTACGCTCGCCAAACCCAAGAATCAACAGAACAATCAGGCGCAGGCGCGCGGATGTGTCCTTCTCATCTTTCAGAATCAAATTGATGCGCGTAATCAGACTGTCTTCAATGAACTCGATCAGGCTGTCAAACATGCGGGTTTTGCTGGGAAAATGGCGATACAGCGCGGCTTCAGAAACGCCGACGGAAGCCGCCAGTTTCGCGGTGGTAATACGTTGGCTACCATCGCTGGATTCCAGCATTAGCGCCAGAGATTGAAGTATTTCTTCGCGACGATTCCGTTTCGCAGTTTGCTTTTCTGCCATGTTTTAAAATACCCCTGAAAATAAGCACTTGTCAGGCAGACATCCACAACGCGACCGCAAACCAGAGTTTGCGGTGATGTTATTGCATTATGCGCGTTGGGATGCAGATTCCGTGTTGCTGGGCTTATTTACGCCCTGAGTGACCGAAGCCGCCTTCGCCGCGGTCGGTGGCATCGAAAGATTCCACCAGGTTAAATTCCGCCTGCACGACCGGCACAAAGACCATCTGCGCGATACGTTCGCCCGGCTCGATAATAAAGCTCTGCTGACCGCGGTTCCAGACGGACACCATCAGCTGCCCCTGGTAATCGGAGTCGATAAGGCCCACCAGGTTGCCGAGCACCACGCCGTGCTTATGACCCAGGCCCGAGCGCGGCAGGATCACCGCCGCCAGAGAGGGATCGGCGATATGAATCGCAAGGCCGGTCGGCAACAGCGTGGTTGCGCCCGGCGCCAGCTCTACGGCGTCGTCGAGACAGGCTCGCAGGTCAAGTCCGGCGGAGCCGGAGGTGGCATAGGTCGGCAGCGGAAATTGCTGGCCGACACGCGGGTCCAGAATCTTAACGTCGATTTTTTTCATCATAACGGGTCACGATCTCGTCGAGTAATAATTGGCCCAGGAGTTCCTTGCGCTCAAGTGGTAAGCGCTTTTCCCCATCCTGCCAGAAAAGGTGTAATGCGTTGCTATCGCTGTTAAATCCCTGATTAGGCTGGGAAACATCGTTGGCGCAAATCAGGTCGAGGTTTTTGCGGGCACGTTTTTGCCGCGCATATTCTTCCACATTATTCGTTTCGGCGGCAAACCCAACGACGTAGGGGCGATGCGATTTTAGCGCTGCAACCCCGGCGACGATATCCGGGTTTTTAACCATTTTTATTGTTAATTCATCACCTTGTTTTTTTATTTTATCTTCGGCGATGGCGGCGGCGCGGTAATCCGCCACCGCGGCGCAGCCAATAAAAATGTGCTGCTGCTGAGCGCTGGCCTGGACGGCCGCTTCCATTTCCAGCGCGGTAGTGACATCAATGCGCTGCACAAAGGGCGGTGTCGGTAGCGATACCGGTCCGCTGACCAGGGTCACGTTCGCGCCGCGCTGCGCGGCGGCGGCGGCAATCGCGAAGCCCATCTTACCGGAGCTGTGGTTTGAGATGTAACGTACCGGATCCAACGGCTCACGGGTCGGGCCCGCGGTAATCATGAGGTTGAGATGTTGCAAATCTTTGACAGGGGAGGCGAAATGCTGTGCGACCATCTCCACGATGGTTAACGGATCGAGCATTCGCCCCGGGCCGACGTCGCCGCAGGCCTGGCTACCGCTGTCCGGTCCCCACAGCAGCAGGCCGCGGGAAGCGAGCGTCTGCAGATTATGCTGGGTGGCCTGCGCGCGATACATCTGCTGGTTCATGGCGGGCAAGACGGCAACCGGGGAAGGGGTGGCGAGACAGATCGTCGACACCAAATCATTGGCCATGCCTGCCGCCACGCGGGCGATCAAATCGGCGGTCGCCGGGGCGAGGATCACCAGGTCGGCCCATTTTCCGAGCTCAATATGGCCCATGGCCGCTTCCGCCGCCGGATCGAGCAGGCTGTCGGAAACCGGATAGCCGGATACCGCCTGCAGGCTGAGTGGGGTGATGAACGCTTTTGCCGCCTCCGTCATTGCGACACGCACTTCCGCGCCGCGTTCACGTAGTCGCCGTACCAGTTCCGGGGTTTTATACGCCGCGATACCGCCGCTGACGCCCAGGACGATTTTTTTACCCGCCAGAGTCATCATGATGTATTCCTGTTGCCGTAGACCAGAATCCGCGCATCTTATCACAATCCTGCCGCCGTCGTGCCTCTGACGGGCATTCACTTTGCGAGCGGCTACGCAGGGTGAAAAGCGGCGGGTCGGCAGCATCGTCAGGTTGTGCCAGGATAGGCTGATTCACGCAGGAGGGCGCATGGACGGAACGGAAAATCTGATGCCACGGGAGAAGATGCTGCAATTCGGCATCGAGGCGCTGACGGATGTTGAGCTACTGGCGCTGTTTCTGCGCATTGGCACACGCCGTCAGGATGTGCTGAGCTACGCCCAGGCGTTATTGCAGCGTTTTGGTTCGCTCTACGCTCTGCTTTCCGCTGATAAAGCGCAACTGGTTGCCGTTGACGGGCTGGGGCTGGCGAAATATGCGCAACTGAAGGGGATTGCCGAGCTGGCGCGGCGCTATTTTAGCTCGCAGCTGGTTGAGGAGGCCGCGTTGGTCACCCCCTCGATGACGCGGGAATTTTTGCAAAGCCAGCTGACGGAAGAGGAGCGCGAGATCTTTATGGTGATCTTTTTAGATAATCAGAACCGCGTGTTGAAACATAGCCGCCTTTTTTCTGGTACTCTTAGCCACGTTGAGGTGCATCCGCGAGAAATTGTACGCGAAGCCATCAAAGTGAACGCCGCCGCCGTGATCCTTGCGCATAATCATCCCTCCGGTAGTCCGGAGCCGAGTCAGGCTGACAGGCTGATTACCGAAAGGGTGGTAAAGTGTTGTCGATTCATGGAGATACGTGTGCTTGACCATCTGGTTATCGGCCGCGGTGCGTATGTATCTTTTGCCGAACGTGGCTGGATTTAGCCCCGAACTGGCGATCCTTCGGGATCTTTGTCTGTTCGGGACTTGAGCACATCGCCGAGTCAGCGTATACTACGCCACCTTTGAGAATCTCGGGTTTGGCATTTGGGCCTGGCAGTCGAGAGTTCACATTGAACTGCGATGACCAGGCTGTAAAGCCTGACGAGGCGCCAATACCCCATACGAAGCTCGAGCTAATTTGATTTTTGGAGAATAGACATGTCCCGAGTCTGCCAAGTTACTGGCAAGCGTCCGGTGACCGGTAACAACCGTTCCCACGCACTGAACGCGACTAAACGCCGTTTCCTGCCGAACCTGCACTCTCACCGTTTCTGGGTTGAGAGCGAGAAGCGTTTTGTCACCCTGCGCGTATCTGCTAAAGGTATGCGTGTAATCGATAAGAAAGGCATCGATACAGTTCTGGCTGAACTGCGTGCCCGTGGCGAAAAGTACTAAGTACTTAGAGGAAATAAATCATGGCTAAAGGTATTCGTGAGAAAATCAAGCTGGTTTCTTCCGCTGGTACTGGTCACTTCTACACCACCACGAAGAACAAACGTACCAAACCGGAAAAAATGGAACTGAAAAAGTACGATCCGGTTGTACGTCAGCACGTTATCTACAAAGAAGCTAAAATCAAATAATTTTAGCCTCCTTGTATAAAAACCCCGCTTCGGCGGGGTTTTTTGTTTTTAAAACTCCCCCATATAGCTTTCACACACTCCCTTTTCAGCCACCTGTCCGTGAAGCACAATACGCCGGGTTAATGGAGGAAAATCATGCCTGAATTACCAGAGGTTGAAACCAGCCGCCGCGGCATTGAGCCGCACCTGGTTGGCGCAACCATTCTGCACGCCGTCGTGCGCAACGGACGGCTGCGCTGGCCGGTTTCTGAAGAGATTTATCGCCTGAGCGACGTTCCGGTGCTCAGCGTGCGTCGTCGCGCCAAATACCTGCTTCTGGAACTCCCGAACGGCTGGATCATCGTCCATCTCGGGATGTCGGGAAGCCTGCGCATCCTGAGCGAAGAGCTGCCTGCGGAAAAACACGATCACGTTGATCTGGTTATGAGTAACGGTAAAGTCCTGCGCTATACCGATCCGCGCCGCTTTGGCGCCTGGCTGTGGACCAAAGAGCTGGAAGGCCACCCGGTGCTGGCGCATCTGGGGCCGGAGCCGCTGAGCGACGCCTTCAACGCCGATTATCTCCAGCAGAAATGCGCGAAGAAGAAAACCGCGATCAAACCCTGGCTGATGGATAACAAGCTGGTGGTGGGCGTCGGCAATATCTACGCCAGTGAATCGCTGTTCTCCGCCGGGATCCACCCTGACAGGCTGGCGTCCTCACTGTCGCGGGACGAGTGCGAGCAGCTGGTGAAGGTGATTAAGCTGGTCCTGCTGCGTTCGATAGAGCAGGGCGGCACCACGCTGAAGGACTTCCTGCAAAGCGATGGCAAGCCCGGCTATTTTGCCCAGGAGCTACAGGTCTATGCCCGCAAGGGCGAACCCTGCCGGATCTGCGGCACGCCGATTGTCGGGACCAAACATGCCCAGCGGGCGACCTTTTATTGCCGCCAGTGTCAGAAATAGTCACCGGAACAGGAATGATTGTCGGCCAGGTCAGCGGACCTGCGGGTGAGCATCTGGTGGGACGGGGACGTTTGTAGGCCAGGTAAGCGCAGCGCCAGCCTGGCTCATGCCCAGCAGATGCGTTACTTCAGCTTATTCAACAGCGCCTGGTGGACGTTGGCTGGCAGGAAGTGAGAGACATCGCCCTGGTGGCGCGCGACTTCTTTGACCAGCGAAGAGGAGATAAACGACCACTCTTTGCACGGCATCAGGAACACGCTCTCAAGGGTGGGCATCAAATGGCGGTTCATATGGGCCAGCTGCATCTCATATTCGAAATCCGCCACCGCCCGCAGGCCGCGGATCAGGATATTGGCCTGCTGCGCGCGCGCGAAGCTGGCCATCAGGTCGCTGAAGCCGACCACCTGAACATTCACCAGGTGGGCCGTCGCCTGCTCCGCCAGCGCAATACGTTCATCAAGGCTGAACATCGGCTTTTTACTCGGGCTGGCGGCGATAGCCAGCACCACTTTATCGAACATACTCGCCGCGCGGGTGACGATATCGATATGGCCATTGGTGATGGGATCGAAGGTACCCGGATAGATCGCTTTTGTGCTCATGATGACTCTTTCTCCGAGTAGCCGTGGCTCAGCGCCCACAGCTCGGTATATTTCGTAAACGTATACTGCGCGTTGACCATCGCCAGTAACCAGCCCTGCTTACCGTCCAGCACCCCACCGCGCAGCAGCAGCGTTTTCAGGAACGCGCCCAGCGTGTGGCTGAATATCCCCGCCATCGAGGTCTTCTTGCCCTTCTGGTGGCGTTCTAGCGCCCATGCGGCGGCATACGCCAGCTGTTTTTGCTGAAAGCCAGCGAAGTCGCGGCACGTCAGATGCAGGAGATCGCCGGTCAACGGAATGACCTCGGCGCCCAGGCTATCCAGCGATTCATGGACCAGATTATCGTTATAGCGGTAACGGGCGCGTTCGTACAGGCGCAGGACGCGATCGGGGTACCAACCGCTGTGGCGCATAAAGCGTCCGAGAAAATAGTTACGGCGGGCGATGCTGTAGATGGCGCCGCGCTGCGGGGCTGCCAGTACCGTAAGAATAGCCTGCCTGAGTTCCGGCGTGACGCGCTCATCGATATCGATCATCAACACCCAGTCGCCGGTGGCGTAGTCCTGCGCGCGCTGGCGCTGAATGCCATAGCCTCGCCAGTCGGTATGGGTATAGACCTGCGCCCCGAGGCGGCGAGCCAGCTCGACGGTGCCGTCGGTACTGCCGGAGTCGAGGACGATAATTTCATCCGCCCAGCTAACGGAGTCCAGACAATCCGGCAGCAGGTCCGCTGCGTTTTTGGCGATCATCACCACGGAAAGCCGGTTCGACATTAATGACTCCGCTGCGGCAGGTAAGGTTGCAGTAACTGTAGCAGACGCGACAGCGCGCCCTGGTTCTGGTGCAGCACTTCCACCGCGTGACGGCCATACCACAGGCGGTAGTCTTCATCGGTCAGCAGCGTGGAAACCTCTTTGACCAGCGAGTTAGCGTCGGTGACGGTGATCAGGCCATCGTCCTGCTGCAGCTTGGCGCAGATATCTTTGAAATTGAAGGTATGCGGCCCCATCAGCACCGGAATGGCGTGCGCCGCCGGCTCGAGCGGGTTATGGCCGCCGCGCTCCACCAGGCTGCCGCCGACGAAAGCGAGGTCGGCAATGCCGTAGAGCAGCATCAGTTCGCCCATGGTATCGCCAATGACCACCTGGGTACTGGAGGAGGGGATCTCGCCGGTGCTGCGCAGAGTGAAGCTCATTCCGGCTTTTTGCACCATGTCGCGGGCGTCAGGGAAGCGCTCCGGATGGCGAGGAACAAGGATCAGCAGCAGGTTCGGAAAGGTCTCCAGCAGCTTTTTATGCGCCTGGAGGATAATTTGCTCTTCGCCATCGTGGGTGCTGGTGGCAATCCAGACTTTGCGGTGCGGCGCCCATTGCCGGCGCAGCGTCACCGCGCGGGCCGCCAGTTCTGGCGTGACGGAGATATCGAATTTCAGGCTGCCGGTGACCGCCAGCTGGTTGCGCTTCAGTCCCAGCGCGAGGAAGCGGTTGCCATCTTCTTCATTCTGCGCGGCGATAAGCGTAATACGGCTCAACAGGCGGCGCATAAAGCCGCCCAGTTTGGCATAGCCTTTGGCGGAACGTTCGGACAGGCGGGCGTTGGCAATCACCAGCGGGATCTTACGCTTATGCAGCGCGGCTACCATATTCGGCCACAGTTCGGTCTCCATGACGATCACCAGCTTCGGCTGAACGGTGTCCAGGAAGCGGTTCATGGCGCCGGGCAGATCGTAGGGCAGATAGACGTGATGGACATCTTTGCCGAAGGCCGACATGGCGCGCTCGGAGCCGGTCGGCGTCATGGTGGTGACGGTGATCGGCAGAGAAGGGTAGCGGTGGCGCAGGGCGCGAACCAGCGGGATGGCGGCTAAGGTCTCGCCGACGGAAACGGAGTGCAGCAGAATGCCATCCGGCTCTACCTTGTTCTGACAGAAGCCATAGCGTTCCGCCCAGCGTTTACGGTAGGCAGGAGCCTTACGACTGCGCAGCAGCAGCCGCAGCCACACCAGCGGCTGAATAAGGTAAAGTAGGGTGGTATAAAGCAATTCCAAACTATTTATCCGTTCTCTGTTTTGGCGGGCAAATTCTAAGCATTTAGCCCGCGTAAAGCTATCTCTTTGGCGGAAACAGCGGGTTTTTGGTCTATCCCGCGTGGCGATAACGCTTAATACGCAGATAACGGCGTCCCAGGCGCCAGCGTAAACGGAAAGTACAGGCGTTTTTCCAGATTAACCGCCAGATACCGCGGTCGAAGAATTCTTTAATGATAACATGCTTTTTCGACTCATCTTTCATACTGTCGAAGGTGTGGATGATCCCCAGGCCTTCTTTGGCGATCTGCCAGCGACAGGCGGCGATATGGCGCACTTTGTCCGGGTAACGCTGGTTGATCGCCTCCAGCATCTCCAGAATTTTCATGTAATGGCGCGCCGAACGCATCAGCGTGTCGTCGTTGTCCGGCTTATGCGACACCGACTCAGAGTGGATGTAGTAATCATAGAATTGCTGACTGGTGTACTGCACGCGCTCCGCGGCCAGCAGCGCCTCTGTGGTCCACGGGATATCCTGATGGCGCAGGCCGGGTTCGAAATGGAAGTGATGCTGGCGGATAAAATCGTGGCGATAGATATTGAGCCAGGTGACGTGCAGAAATTTCCGCGAGTCCAGGGCCTGCTTGAGCCAGACATGGCCCGGCAGCACGCCGGTCGAGGGCAAGCGATCCAGCGGAAAGATCGGGTGGCTCTCGCGGCGCTTTTCGTACACGTAGGTGCCGTTGCAGGTGGCGACATCGAGATGTGCTTTCTCCGCCATCTCCAGCAGCGTGCGATACATGCCCGGATAGAGTTTATCGTCGATGTCCGGAAACGCGAGGTACTTGCCGCTGGCAACCGCCAGGCCGGTATTGCGCGCGACCGAGACGCCCTGGTTTTCCTGCTCCAGCACCTGGACGTTCTGCAGCCGATCCCGCCATTCGGCGATCACCGCCAGGCTGTTGTCCGTCGACCCATCGTTCACCAGGATCAGTTCATAGCTGTCCAGCTGCTGCTGTTCAATGCACTCAAAGAATTGCGCAAGAAATTTCTCACCGTTGTAGACGGCAGCCACGATGCTCAGTAAAGGCGTTTGACTCATAAATCTTCGATCCTGGTTAACTAACGGCGTCAGATGCGCTGCAGCTGACGGTACTGCTGACAAATGGACACGACGCTGAATTTTTCCAGCGCGGCATCGTCGATGGCCGGCGGGTTATGGTAAATGCTTTGCATCGTCTGAGCCAGCGCCGGACTGGTGAGATCCGCCAGACCGCGGGCAAGTTCGCCGGTGAGGATCTCGGTGACGCCGCCGGGGCAGCGGGTGCTGGCGACCGGGGTATGCAACAGCAGCGCCTCCACCACCACATTGCCGAATCCTTCGCTATCCGAGCTCAAAACCAGCATCCGCGCGCCTTTGATCCACGGTAAGGGGTTTTCCTGAAAACCTTTGAACCACACCCGGTCGTCAATCTGCAGCGTTTTGGCCAGCTGGCGCAGGCGCTGCTCTTGCTCCGGTTTCCCCTGGCCTAACAGCACCAGCGGCGCGTCGATGCCGCTTTGCGCGTAGGCTTCGAGCAGGCGGTCGTGGCGTTTGCCGGGATGGAAGCGGCCGACGTGAATCAGGTAGTCGCCGTCCGGGCGCTCGCTGTCGGCTTCCGCCCCGGCGCGCAGGGCGGCGATATCGAAGGGGTTATAGATGGTTTTCAGCTGCGCCGGGCGCAGGGCGAAGGCGTCCACCAGATCGCGCCCCACGGCGTCGGAAACCGCTACCACGTTGCGCCCCTGGTAAATCCGCTTAATTTTCTGCTGCTTCATCCAGCGGTCAAAGCCGGTACGGTGACCAAGATAAGAGGCCGAGAAGACGCCGTGCAGGCAGAACCAGACGTTGCGCTCGCGCAGCGCCCGGCTGCGGGCGACGATGCGGTCTGTTTTGTGCAGGTTGGAGAGCACAAGGTCAAATTGTCCCTGCTGCTCGGCCCGGATGACCGCGGCGTCCAGCTGGCGGGCGCGGCGGGACAGCTCGGTCAGCTTGCGCCACGGTTTGCGGCAGCGATCGGCCACCACCTGGTAGTCGAGCCCCTCGGGCAATGGGTACTCGCAGACGTCGCGTAGCGAAATGAGCGAGACCCGATCGCCGTCGCGCAGGAACTGCGCCGCCAGGGTGAGAACCACTTTCTCCGCGCCGCCGCCGGGCAAACCGTCAATCACAAATAAGATGCGCATCGTTATTTCACCAGATCCTGATAAAGGGAAAGCAGCTGGGTTGAGAGGCGCTCGCTGGTGCAGGTCATGATGCGCTCGCGGGCGCGGTCGCCTTCCGCGGAGCCCAGCGCGCGGGCAGGCAGGGCCATCACCGCCTGCTGCAGCGCCGGGATATCCAGGGCGTCGCAGACGTAACCGTTGTGGCCGTTGACGACAAACTCTGCCCCGCCGCAGCCGGTGGTGGTGATCACTGGCAGACCGCAGGCCATTGCCTCAAGGATGACGTTGGGGAACGGATCGTAGAGGGTCGGTAGCAGCAGGCCATCGGCCATCTGATAGAACGGCAGCGTCTCCGACTGCATGCCGAAGAAGCGCACCCGCGCTTCGCAGCCGAGACTCTTCGCCAGCGCCTGATAGCGCGGCTGATCTTTATCTTTGCCAACCACCAGCAGATAGCGATCGGTCGGGGCGATGGCGCGGATCGCCGCCGCCAGCCCTTTACGCTCAAAGCCGGAGCCGACGTAAATCAGGCACGTTGCCTGCAGCGGCAACTGCCATTTGGCGCGTAAGGCGGCAAAGGTTTCTTCGCCCGGCGGCAGGAAACGCTGGTTATCAATGGCGTTATAGATAACGTGGATCTTGTCCGCCGGCAGGCCAAAGTCTTCGATGATCTCGCGTTTGATCATCTCGGCGTTGCAGATCACCCCACGCAGATGCGGGTCTTCGTACATCTCGCGTTCCGCTTGCATCACATAACGGTGGTAGCGGTCGGCGAACAGCAGGCGGCTTTTCCAGGCCGGTAAAATGCGCGAGCGCTGTTGCAGCCAGCGGCGATGAACGCCGTCGCCGGCGCGGTAGAGATCGCAGCCGGGAATACGCTCATGGCTCTGCACCAGGTCGAAAGATTCGCGCTGCCAGAGCGCCCGCGCGGCGTTGGCAAACCCGCGCTCGCGGCTGATGCGCCCCCATTTGCGCGGATTACAGATATGGATCTGCCAGTCCGGTTTCACCGGCCCCTGCCATTCGCGGGTGATGACGTTCAGCTGCAGATGACTGCTGTCGAGGGCTTCCAGCGCGCGGGAGACAAACCGTTCTGCGCCGCCGTCCGGGCGGTACTTCTGCCGCACCAGAGCCAGCCTGAATTTACTCATGCCAGTACCTTTTTCGCCGCCGCGATCACGGCGTCGGTAGGAATTAAATCGAGATAACGTTCGTCGGTGTTGGTGTTGATGGCGTCCGGGTCGGGCAGCGGACCGAAGTCGCCTGCCCAGATCACCTCGCCTTTCGCCTGCCACGGACGCCAGAAGGTCAGCTTCGAGGGGCCGAACAGGGCGACCAGCGGAGTGCCGAGAGCCGCAGCCATATGCATCGGCACCGAGTCGACGCCGATAAACAGCCGGGCGTGATCGATCACCGCCGCCAGCTGGCGCAGCGTTAACTGGCCGGCTAAAGAGTGCAGCCGCGCCTGCGGGCAGCCGGCGATGATGGTCTCCACCATCTTCTTCTCTCTATCGTCGGGGCCGGAGGTGAGTACCACCGCGTACCCTTCGGCGGACAGCGCGTTGATCAGCGCGCTCATCCTGTCTTCGCGCCAGCATTTAAAGAACCAACGCGACGTTGGCTGGATGACGATGTAGTTATCCCGGAAGTCCTCCGGCAGCAGGGCGCGGCTGGTGGCCCAGTCTGCTTCGCTGTAGCCCATCCGCGCCGGGGCGTCGTTCAACTGGATACCGAGTGGAGCGAGGATAGAGAGATTCTGCTGTACCGTATGCAGCTGATTATGCTGTTGGGTGGCGGCCAGCGCGGTGTGGCAATAGCGCCAGAACGGGTGGCGACGCTTCGGAAAATCAAAGCCGATCCGCGTCGCGGCGCCGGTCAGTTTGCTGATAATCGCGCTCGGCCACTGGTCGGCAAGGTTGAGCACCATATCGTATCGCTGCTGGCGCAGCGTCTGAATGAGCTGCCATTGCATCTTCAGCTGATGCTTTTTCCCCTGCTTTTTCCAGCGGCGGTCGAGACCATAAATTTGGTGGATATCGGGGTTGGCGGCGAGCATATCCCGGGTCTCTTCATACAGCAGGACATCCACGCTGGCGGCGGGATACTGCTGTTTCAGCGCGTGAATAAGCGGGGTGATCAGCAGCATGTCGCCATGATGGCGCAGCTTAATGACCAGGATCCGCGCCGGGTTCAAGGGGCTGCGGGAGAGGGTTTCAGGCGTCATACTCTGTTCTTCATCCAGGATAAGGGTTCCGATTCTAGGGGATCAGACAGATTGAGAGAAGCGTTGTATTGCTCTACCATGACCCGATACGTATGGCCTGAGGACGTTTTCGTGCACAATCCCGCATTTCTCATCACGATTGATACAGAGGGCGATAACCTCTGGCAAAAACATGACAGCATCACCACCGAGAATGCGCGTTATCTCCCGCGTTTTCAGCAGCTTTGCGAAAAGTATGGCTTTAAACCGGTCTATTTGACCAATTATGAAATGGCCATCGACCCCTTTTATATCGAATTCGCCAGAGACGTGATTGCCCGCGGCACCGCGGAAGTCGGTATGCACCTGCATGCCTGGAACAGCCCGCCGACCGAGCCGCTGACCGCCGATGACTGGCGGCATAAGCCTTATCTCATTGAATACAGCGATGCCATGATGCGTGAGAAGGTCGACTATATGACGCGTCTGCTGGAGGACACCTTCCAGACCAAAATGGTTAGTCATCGCGCCGGGCGCTGGGCCTTTGACGAGCGCTATGCGCGTCTGCTGGTGGAGTACGGGTATCAGGTGGATTGCTCGGTGACGCCGCGGGTGAACTGGAAGACCGCCAAGGGGGCGCCGCAGGGCGATGGCGGGACCGATTATCGTCGCTTCCCGCAGCATGCCTATTTTCTCGATGAAAATGACATCAGCCGCGAGGGCCACTCGCCGCTGCTGGAAGTGCCGATGAGCATTCAGTACAAGCACTCCGCGTGGATGAACAGCGTGAAGCAGGGCTACGACCGCCTGCGCGGCAAAGTGCGTTCCCCCTCCGTGCACTGGCTGCGTCCGATGGGCGGCAACGTGGAGACGATGAAAAAAGTCGTCGAACAAACGTTGACGCAGGGCAATGACTACGTGGAATATATGCTCCACTCTTCAGAATATATGCCCGGCGGCAGCCCCACGTTCCAGAATGAACGGGATATTGAGCGTTTATACGCTGACCTTGAAGCCTTTTTTAGCTGGCTGGCGCCGCAGGTGAAGGGCATGACGTTGGCAGAATATTACCAGCGGAAAATCACACAGCGCTAACACAGCTCAAGGTACCGTATGCGTATCCTTAAACAATTGACGCGGAAAAAGAACGCTTTTTTCCGCGGTATTAAATTTAATTTAATTAACTATCGATACAGAAATAAGCCTGCGCGCAAACCCTTCGACCCGGCCCCCGTACGCCGCGTGCTGCTATTGCGCCTGGACGATAAAGTCGGCGATATGGTGGTGACCACCGGCTGCGCCAGAATACTGGCCGAACGGGGATATCAGGTTTCGGTGTTAACCGGACCAATATGCTGCGAAATATTAGCCGGCTCAGAATTCATTGAGCAAGTATATTTATATCGACCACGCATGTCCTTAAATACGTTACGGGCGGCGGGTTTTGATGCGGTTATCGATTTTGATGACGTGACCAGCTATGAACGCTTTAAATTACTCGCCGATTTACGGGCGACCAGCGTGATTGGCTTTAATAAAGAGCCCTATAAACTTTACGATCATTCGATCGCTTTTTTTGACAGCAACAGCCATATTTCCCTGCGCTATCAACAGGTGGTGAAGCTTTTTGGCGTCGTTGACGACCAGCCATACGACTATCATCTCCCCGGCTGTCGCCATGAGCGGGAGAAAGTGGCGCGCTTGCTTTCCCAGGCCGGAGAGGTCGCACTGCGCATCGCCATTAACCCTTTTACCGCCTCCGAGGATAAAGACTTCTGTCGTCATCAGGTGGCGACCCTGGTCGAGCGGCTACATGCTCTGCCTTACCGGGTCTGTATCGTGATGGTGGGTCGCAGCGAGAAAATTCAGCAGCTGGGGCTGGATATGGCGCTGTACGTCGCCGACAGCACCATCAACTCCGCCGTGGAGGTGATTCGCAGCTGTGATTTAGTCATTACGCCGGACACCTCGATCGTGCATATCGCCCGCGCTTTCGATAAACCGATGGTGGCGGTCTATAACAAACGCAAACTCAAGGATACCGGGCTGCCCGGCTATCATATCTGGGCGCCGGGCTATGACAAAGCGAGGCAGATCGTTTGTGAAGAAGCGAATGTCGCCGATGTGGCGATTGAGTCGGTATGGCCGGTGATTAAAGAGCAGGCCGACCGGCTGGTCGCCGCCCGCAGTTAATAGAAAAGTGAATATAAAAAAGGGCCGTCAGCGGCCCTTTCTTGTTAACGCTTTTCCGCCAGCCCTTTGCTGAGCGCAATGCCCAGCGGCAGCCAGAACAGCACCCAGGTTTCCCGGGGGTTGCTGATGATAAACATCCCCTGCGAGGCCATAAATACCAGCGCGTAAAACAGGATCGCCAGACTGTAGCGGCTGTCGGAGCGGCGCTTGCGCCACGCCTGCCACAGTCCGCAGGCAATGACCGCCAGCAACAGCAGTAAACCCACGATGCCGCCTTTCAGCAGGGCGCCCATATATACGCTGTGGGTGGTGGTGATGTGTTCGCCGCTGTAGTTGATGAAATCCAGTTCATAGCTGAAACCGCGTCCCAGCCAGGGCTGGCTGGCTATCTCCGACAGCGTATGGTGCCAGATGCTCAGGCGCAGCCCGCTTTGGGTGCCCAACTCTTCGAAACGGGCGAGCAGCATGTCGCCCACCGGCGTCATGACCAAAAGCAGAGCCACCAGCACGGCCAGCGCCGCGGCGATCAGCAGGTTGCGGCGGGTGAAGACGTGCAGGTGCAGCGTACAGCCGACCGCCAGCACCAGGGCGATGATCGGCCCGCGGCTTTGGGTCAGCAGCATCATCACCAGCATGATGGCCACTGGCAGATAGAGCCAGTGGCTGGCTTTTTCTTTCAGCAGCATGCCGCAGATTAAGATGCCGATGCCGCAGTATCCGGCAAGGTCGATAACGTTTGTTGGCCCGGGGTTCTCGGGGGAGACCGCCCGCTCGGTGAGGACCAAGGTGTGGTCGAACATCAGCGTCCACAGCGAGAGCACGGTGATCCCGCCAACCACCGCCAGCATGGCCAGGCGGCGGGTTCGTTCGTCGCTGAGCAGCATCGCCATCAGCAACAGATAGCCCGTCAGGTACACGCCGTGGGTGATCGGCGAGTCGATATGCTGCGGCGTATGGCCCCACAGGTTACTGAGGGCGTAATAGATAAAGAAGACCGCCAGCAGCGCCCAGGTCTGCCACTGTTCGCGTAACACGCCGGCCAGCGCCTGGCGGTTTTCCGGGCGTACCAGCGAGAGCAAGAGCAGCAGGATCGATAAATGCAGCAGGTTATTGGTCCGGGTGGACATGCAAAAAATCGCGCTGAAAAATAAAAACAAAGGAAAAACAATCGAGTAACCCTGTCTGGCGTAGTTACTCATTTTTAAAGTACTCATTAAACGCAACCTTTTCGAAAATAGTGTCCGGCACAGCGCTTTCTGGTGAAAAATTAATGACCCGGATCTGGCGTTGCTGCAGTACCTGCGCGGCATGCGCAAAGGAGGGCATGACGAGGTTATCCACTTTTGTTGCCAGGTACGAAGGCAATTTTTCTTGTTGTGTTTCGTAGAATCGCGGCTGGTTGAAGTTAGTCATATCCAGACCGCTCACCAGGATAGTGCTGAAGCCCAGCCAGGCGAGGATCTGCAGCGCCCAGTAGACCACCGTGCCGGCATCAAAGACGCCCTGGCGAATATCGGTGCTAAAACAGATATCCGGGCGCTGGGGATGAAAGCACATCGCCGGATTCTGCTGGTAAGTGCGCTTTATCGCTTCGCTGGCGACTTTCGGCTGGTAAATCTTATAGCAACCGTCCTCAATCAACGCCAAACGGCAGCGCAGCGCGTCCGCATGGCGATCGACGATTTTGGCGATCCCATGCATGGTGGTGAACAGCAGAATGTCCGGCTGACTGACGATGGCGCGGATAATGTCCGGCTTCTTATCGAAAAACTCCATGTCGACGATGGTATAGAGCGAAAAGTGCAGGCGGTCGGCAAGATGCCAGGCGCCATTGACGCCCATCACCGGGATCGTTTTCGACAACAGGGAAAAATCGATATTGCGGGTCGAAGGGCCAGTGGCGGTCAGCAGGACTTCGCCCTGCATGCTGTTTTTCAGCGCGCTCAGGCTGACCAGCGGCACCGTTTTCCCTTTATAACGCAACGCGCTGATTTCGCCGCTCGGCGCGCGGGTGATGCGGGTAAAAGGCCACAGATTTTCATTGTGACGATAAGCGCGAGGGCGGGTGTAGCGATAGATCTGCTTAAACAGGGATCCCATCAGAGCAGCCCCTGATTTTGCAGAAGAAGATGAACCCGGCTGGCGGTAATATCGCCGGTGCTGGCGCTGTTTTCCGGCCGCACGATGTGCTGGTTTTTACCGTATCCGCCAATCAGCCCCGGATCGGTCGGGCCGTAGAGCGTGAAGTTCGGTTTATCCAGCGCGGCGGTCAGATGACTCAGGCCGGTATCGACCGAGACGACGGCCCGGGCGCTGGCCAGAACCTGCGCCACCTGCTCAAGGCTCATGCGCGGCAGCACTTCAACATATTCCCGGCCTTCCGCCAGCCGCTTCGCCCGCGCCTCTTCGTGCGGGGCGCCCCACGGCAGCTTAATGCGGACGCCGCTGTCGGCCAGCAGATCGAGCAGTTCCTGCCAGCGGTTTTCCGGCCAGTGCTTATCGTCGCGGGTGGTGGCGTGCAGAAACACCAGATAGGGGGCGGCAGCGCTAGCCTCGTGCTGCAGGAAATGGCGCGCAATGGCGTAATCCCCCTGGGTTTGGGGTTTCGCGTAGCCGAGGCTTTTGGCGAACAGCTCGCGGGTACGCTCCACCGCGTGCTGCTGTTTCGCAATGTGGTGGCGGCGGTTGTAAAACAGGCTGGCCAGCGGCTCGCGGGCCGTTTGCCAGTCCATACCATGCTTGACGCCGTGCGCCAGTCGGGTGACCAGCGCAGCGCTTTTCACCAGCCCCTGGGCGTCGATAATGGCGTCATACTTGACCGCCTGGACGGCCTCGCGAAAGGCTTTACGCTCCGCTTTGATCGGCGCGGAGAACCAGGCTTTACGCCAGCGGCGGATCGCCACCGGGATCACCCGCTCGACGCTGTCATGCCAGGAGGGGATCTGCGCGAAGCCTTCTTCCACAACCCAGTCGAAGCGGATGCCGGGGATGGCCTGCGCGGCGTCGGTCAGCGCGGGCAGCGTGTGCAGCACGTCGCCCATCGATGAGGTTTTTACAATCAATACCCGCATCCGCTACGCTTCCTCGTGCCGGGTTTTTTCCGTCAGCAATTCGTTCAGCTCTTGCAGGACGCGCTCTGGCGTAATGTCGATCAGGCTCTGATGATAACCTTCCGCGGCATCGCCTTTGCGCACCTTGTGGTAGCCGGTAATCAGACGGATCACGCGCGCTTTATGCGACAGCGGCGGGGTAAAGTCCGGACTGCTCGGGCCATACAGCGCCACCAGCGGGCGGTCCAGCGCCGCGGCGACGTGCATCAGCCCCGAATCGTTAGTCACCACCGCTTTACAGGCGGCAATCAGGATCACCGCCTGCTCCAGCTGGGTTTCACCCGCCAGATTCCGGCACCAGGCCTGCTGCTCGCTGCTGAGGGCGGCGATGATCTCTTTGCCGGCCTCGTTATCTTTTGCCGAGCCAAATAGCGCAATCTGATAACCATCGTCGATGAGCTTTTTCGCCAGCGCAGCATAGTGATAGTGCGGCCAGCGTTTTGCCGGGCCGAACTCCGCGCCGGGGCAAAAGCCGATGATCGGCCGATCGTTGGACAGGTTAAAGGCGCTGCAGGCCTGCGACTTTTCCCCTTCGTTGACCTGCAGCTGCGGCCATAGCAGCGGCTGCGGCAGATCTTTGGCGCAGCGCATCACGCCGTTGTCGTAAGCCAGCGCCACGTAGCGTTCCACCATCAGCGGCCAGGCGTCTTTGTCCAGCACCCGGGCGTCGTTGAGCAGGCCGTAGCGCATCTCGCCGCGCCAGCCGGTGCGCAGCGGGATGTTGGCAAAGAAGGGAACTAATGCCGATTTAAACGAGTTTGGCAGCACGTAAGCGCGATCGTAGCGACGCTCGCGCAGGCTGTGGCCGAGCTTGCGGCGTTCGCCGATAGCCAGCGCGCCGTGGCCCAGCGGCATCGGGATCGCTTCGTTCACTTCCGGCATGCGCGATAACAACGGACGACACCAGGCTGGCGCCATCACGTCGATAATCGCCTGGGGATAGCGCGCCCTGAGCGTACGATAAAGACTTTGCGACATCATCATGTCGCCCACCCAAGACGGGCCTACCACCAGAATTTTCATGTTATCTCTTACGCATCCCGATTCAGCCAGGCCATATACTCCGTTACGCCTTCGGCAACGGTTTTGAACGGTTTGTCATAGCCCGCTTTACGCAGGTTAGTCAGATCCGCCTGGGTGAACGCCTGGTAGCGGCCTTTCAGTTTGTCCGGGAATGGGATGTACTCGATGCTGCCTTTTTTGTGGTACGCCAGGGTCGCGTCGGCGACGGCCTGGAAGGATTCCGCGCGGCCAGTGCCGAGGTTGAAGATGCCGGAAACGCCGTTTTCCCAGAACCACAGGTTGACGTCAGCCACGTCGCCGACGTAGACGAAGTCGCGCTTGAAGCCGTCGCTGCCTTCGAACAGTTTCGGACTTTCGCCATTATTCAGCTGGGTGTTGAGGTGGAAAGCGACGCTCGCCATGCTGCCTTTGTGGCCTTCGCGCGGCCCGTAGACGTTGAAGTAGCGGAAGCCGACGATCTGCGAATTGGCTTCCGGCAGGATCTGACGAACGTATTCATCGAACAGGAATTTGGAGTAGCCGTAGACGTTTAGCGGCTGCTCATACTCGCGAGACTCGATGAAATCGCTGGTGCGTCCACCGTAGGTGGCCGCCGAAGAGGCGTACAGGAACGGAATTTCGCGCTCCAGGCAGTAGTGCAGCAGCTCTTTGGAGTACTGATAGTTGTTATCCATCATGTACTTGCCGTCCCACTCCGTGGTGGAAGAGCACGCGCCTTCGTGGAAGATAGCGTCAATGTCGCCGAACTCTTCGCCTGCCATAATCTGGATCAGAAAGTCTTCTTTATCCATGTAGTCAGCGATGTTCAGGTCAACCAGGTTCACAAACTTGGTGCCGTCTTTCAGATTGTCGACAACCAGAATGTCGGTAATGCCCTTGTCATTCAGCGCTTTAACGATGTTGCTGCCGATAAAGCCTGCGCCGCCGGTTACGATGATCATAACTGTACCTTTGAAGTTGAGAGCCCGGAGACAATCCGGACATGAATGCTCATATCATATCACCACATGAGCAAGCCTACAGCCATTCGCAGAATAAGGTGCTGGGCTGACGTGATTTATGCTGCAAATAATTCATTCAGGCATGCATCATCTCGTATCAGCGTATAGCTTTGGGTAATATGTGCCAAATTTTGCCGAATCTGGAGAGTTGCAATGCGTGGTGATTTCTACAAACAGTTAACTAGCAATCTGGAGACCGCTCGGGCCGAAGGCTTGTTTAAAGAAGAGCGCATCATCACCTCGGCGCAGCAGGCGGACATTACCGTCGGCGACAGCCACGTGATTAACTTCTGCGCCAATAACTACCTGGGTCTGGCCAACCACCCGGCGCTGATCGACGCGGCGAAGGCCGGTATGGACAGCCACGGCTTCGGGATGGCCTCGGTACGCTTCATCTGCGGCACCCAGGATACGCACAAGCAGCTGGAGAAGAAGCTGGCGGATTTCCTCGGTATGGAAGATGCGATCCTCTACTCCTCCTGCTTTGACGCCAACGGCGGCCTGTTTGAAACGCTGCTCGGCCCGGAAGACGCCATTATCTCCGACGCCCTGAACCATGCCTCGATCATCGACGGCGTGCGCCTGTGTAAAGCAAAGCGCTTCCGCTATGCCAACAACGATATGCAGGAACTGGAAGCGCGTCTGAAAGAAGCCCGCGACGCTGGCGCGCGTCACGTGCTGATCGCCACCGACGGCGTCTTCTCGATGGACGGTGTGATCGCCAACCTGAAAGGCGTTTGCGACCTGGCGGATAAATACGATGCGCTGGTGATGGTCGATGACTCCCACGCCGTCGGCTTCGTCGGCGAAAACGGCCGCGGCTCCCACGAATACTGCGATGTGATGGGGCGCGTCGACATCATCACCGGCACGCTGGGTAAAGCGCTGGGCGGCGCCTCCGGCGGCTACACCGCCGCACGCAAAGAGGTGGTCGAGTGGCTGCGCCAGCGTTCCCGTCCGTATCTGTTCTCCAACTCTCTGGCGCCGGCCATCGTGGCCGCCTCCATCAAAGTGCTGGAGATGGTCGAAGAGGGCGCAGACCTGCGCGATCGCCTGTGGGCCAACGCGCGTCTGTTCCGTGAAAAAATGACTGCGGCAGGCTTCACCCTGGCGGGTGCCGACCACGCCATCATTCCGGTGATGCTGGGTGAAGCGGTGGTGGCGCAGAACTTTGCCCGCGAACTGCAGAAAGAAGGGATCTATGTCACCGGCTTCTTCTATCCGGTGGTACCGAAAGGCCAGGCGCGTATTCGCACCCAGATGTCGGCGGCGCATACCCCTGAACAAATTGAGCGTGCGGTGGAAGCCTTTACCCGCATCGGCAAACAACTGGGCGTCATCGCCTAATAAGGGTGTGAGATGAAAGCGTTATCCAAACTGAAAGCGGAAGAAGGCATCTGGATGACCGACGTACCGGAACCGGAAGTCGGCCATAACGATCTGCTGATTAAAATCCGCAAGACCGCCATTTGCGGGACCGACGTGCACATCTACAACTGGGATGAGTGGTCGCAGAAGACCATTCCGGTGCCGATGGTGGTCGGGCACGAATATGTCGGCGAAGTGGTGGGGATTGGCCAGGAAGTGCGCGGCTTTAAGATTGGCGACCGCGTCTCCGGCGAAGGGCATATCACCTGCGGTCACTGCCGTAACTGCCGCGCGGGCCGTACCCACCTGTGCCGCAACACCATCGGCGTGGGCGTCAACCGCCCGGGCTGCTTTGCCGAGTATCTGGTGATCCCGGCCTTTAACGCCTTTAAAATTCCCGACAATATCTCTGATGACCTGGCGTCCATCTTCGACCCATTCGGCAACGCCGTGCACACCGCGCTCTCCTTCGATCTGGTGGGGGAAGACGTGCTGGTCTCCGGCGCCGGTCCGATCGGCGTGATGGCGGCGGCGGTGGCGAAACACGTCGGCGCGCGTAACGTGGTGATCACTGACGTTAACGAGTACCGTCTCGAGCTGGCGCGCAAAATGGGCGTCACCCGCGCGGTGAACGTGGCGAAAGAGAACCTCAACGACGTGATGGCCGAGCTGGGGATGACTGAAGGTTTCGACGTGGGTCTGGAGATGTCCGGCGCGCCGCCGGCGTTCCGCAGCATGCTGGATACCATGAACCACGGCGGCCGTATCGCGATGTTGGGTATCCCGCCGTCGGATATGTCCATCGACTGGACCAAGGTCATCTTCAAGGGGCTGTTTATCAAAGGGATCTATGGTCGCGAAATGTTCGAAACCTGGTACAAGATGGCGGCGCTGATCCAGTCTGGCCTGGATCTTTCGCCGATCATCACCCACCGCTTCGGCATTGACGACTTCCAGAAGGGCTTTGACGCCATGCGCTCCGGTCAGTCCGGTAAAGTGGTTCTGAGCTGGGAATAACGCCTCCGGTCTGTTGTAAACATCAGCAAAAAAGGCGCCTGCGGGCGCCTTAATTTAGATTTGGATAACATTTTTAGCCTGCTTAATATCAAGCGCACAATTTCTACATCGATTTTACGGTTATTCGCTTATACAGTGTGTTTAGTCGCGGTTTAACTTCGAAACGATCATGCTTAAACTCTCCGTATGCTTACTGACCTGTAACTCTGCACGTCTGCTCATGGAGGTGCTGCCCCCGCTGCTGAAGGTGGCTGATGAGTGTATTGTCGTCGACTCCGGTAGCACCGACGAAACGGTCTCTATTTGTCAACAGTTTGGTCTCACCGTCCATCATCATGCCTATAAAGCCCACGGCGCGCAGATGAACTATGCCATCGGGCTGGCCAGCCATGACTGGGTGCTGTGCATGGACAGCGATGAAATTCTTGATAACGACGTCGTGGCGGCCATTCAGGCGCTAAAAGCGGGGGAGGAACCTGACCCAGCCTGCGCCTGGCGTTTGCCGCGCTACTGGTTTGTGCTTGGCACGCAGGTGCGGACGATCTACCCCATTTCCTCGCCGGATTACCCGGTGCGCCTCTTTAACCGCCAGCAGGCGCGATTTAACGACCGGCCGGTGGATGACCAGGTGGTCGGACACGCGCGCTCCGTCAGGCTGCCGGGCTTTGTACGCCATGACACCTTTTATTCGCTGCATGAAGTGTTTAATAAGCTGAACAGCTATACCACCCGGCTGGTGAAGCACCAGCAGATCACACCTTCGCTGACGCGGGGGATCGTCAGCGCCATTGGCGCTTTCTTTAAGTGGTATCTGTTCAGCGGGGCGTGGCGCTATGGCAAAGTCGGCGTGGTCACCGGCCTGTACGCCACGTTTTACAGCTTTCTCAAATATTTTAAGGCGTGGTACGCCCACGAAGATAGCCAGGCGCCCGTCGCGCAAAAGCGAACGGACCCCTGAGTGGTCTAGCTGCCGGGATTGTCCCAGCCCTGCCATTTGAGGCGATAGTACTGGACCAGCGCGCTCTGGCTGATGCTGTCGCTGAGGATAGTGAAGAAGCGGCTGGCGTTCACGGGCTCCAGCGGGCGCTTCGGCTTGCAATACTTCACGCCGTGGAACGGATTACGCGGCTTCTGCTGCTGCGGCGTTTGTTGCGCAGGCGGCTGAGCGTAGTTTGGCGTCGAGTTGTCGACCTGCGGCTCGTTGAGCAGGCTGCTCGGGCGCACCAGCGTGATATCCGGCGGCAGGTTATAGACCATCTGCTGCAGCACCCGCACCGTCGTCGGATGGGGATGGCCAATGGCTATCGCCGAACCGTTACGCCGCGCCAGGGCGATGGCGCGGTTGAACTGAGTGCGGATATCGGCTTCATTCTGCGTATCGTCCAGAAACACCTTACGCTTAATCACCTTCACCCCGGTGCCCTGCGCGGCGCGCATGGCCTGGGTATTGCCGATGGTCACGCTGTCGAGAAAATAGAGATTGTAGCGCTCCAGGGCCTGCATCACCTTCTGCATGCCAAACAGGTTGGAGGTCATCGCGCTGCCCATATGGTTATTCAGCCCGACGGCGTAGGGGACTTTGCCATAGGCCTCGCGGATGATGCGCTCGATCTCCTCGCTGCTCATTTCGGGACGCAGGGTGTCTTTTTCCAGCGGCTGTTTGCTGAGCGGCGCCATCGGCAGGTGGATGAGCACTTCATGGCCCAGATTATGCGCTTTCGTGGCCATTTCCCGGGCGTGCGGCGCGTTCGGCAGCACGGCGACGGAGATAGTGGACGGCAGCGCCAGCACCTGATTTTCGGTCTGCGGGCGGTAGCCAAAATCGTCAATAACGATGGAGAGTTTGCCAGCGAACGCTGGCGCCGCCAGAGCCAGCGAACCGGCTACGGCAAGAGCAATTGCGCGAAATTGAAGCAAAACTTATCTTCCCAACCACGGCTGTGGATTGACCGCCTGACCCTGGCGGCGAATTTCGAAATAGAGCGACGGACGGCCCTGACCGCCGCTGCTGCCTACGAGCGCGATAGGCTGACCGGCACGCACCTGCGTACCGACGCTGACCAGCGCGCTTTGGTTATAGCCATACAGGCTCATGTCGCCTTTGCCATGCTCGACCACCACCACCAGACCATAGCCCTGCAGCCAGTCGGCCAGAATGACCCGACCATCGGCAATCGCTCTGACTTCGGTGCCTTCAGACGCGGCGATAACCATCCCTTTCCAACGTAGTTCACCTTGCAGCTGTTCGCCATATCGATGAAGGAGCGGACCGCGAACCGGCCAGAACGCCTGACCGCGCGGCGAGCCCAGCCCACCGGTGCGTGACATCAGCGAACGCTCGCTTTCCGTTGGTTTATAGGTGGTGCCTTTGCGCGATGCTTCCTGCTGGCGGTCGCGCACCGCCTGCGCATCGCGAGCTTCCCGATCGGCACGGGCTTTGGCGGCAGCCTCCGCCTGGGCGATACGACCGCGTAGGCGCGATTCGTTAGCCCGCAATTCACTTAACTGTTGCTGACCCCGCTGAATGGAGGACTCCAGGCCGGAAAGGGTCTTTTTCCGTTCGTTACGCGCCTGCTCCAGCTTCGCCTGCTGGGCTTTTTGCTCGTAGACCAGCGTCTGCTGCTGGCTCTGCTTCTCTTCGAGCATCGACTTTTGCACCGCCATCTCTTCGCGCGTTTTCTTCAGTTCCGCGATGGTTTCCTGGCGGGCCTGGTTGAAATAGCTGAAATAGACCTGCATCCGCTGATTGCGCTGACCCTCTTCACCGCTCAGCACCATCTGGATGCCGGTATGCGGCCCCTGGCGGAACGCCGCGTCAAGCTGCGCGGCGAGGTTACGCTCCTGAGACGCGCGCTGGCGCTCCAGCTTCGCGAGAGAAGCGTTCATCTCGTCAATCTGCTTATTGAGCTGGTTCAGGCTGTCCTGGGTTTCGCGCAGTTTGCGGGCCGCGGCGGCGATCGCCTCTTCCTGCGCTTTGAGCTGGGCGAGCAGGCTTGCGCGCTGCTGCTGCTGTTGCTTAATCGCCCGCTGCCTGGCGGCGATGTCGGCCTGGATGGACTTTAGCTGATCGCGATCGTCGGCGTGCGCAGATGACGCGCACAGTAATACGCCAGCGCTGAGCGCGCTGGCGTAAAGGACGGATCGAACTGCCGTTGCGATCCATGTAGTTGAATACGTCGCCTTTCCCCTCATGGGGAAGGATTATTCCACGATGAACAGCGGCTTGCCAGTCATCTCTTGCGGGATTTCCATTCCCATCAGCGACAGCATGGTCGGGGCGATGTCGGAAAGTTTGCCGCCATTGACCGCTTTGACCGCTTTGTTACCGACGTAGATCAGCGGAACCGGCAGGTTGGTGTGGGCGGTGTGCGCCTGACCGGTGGCCGGGTCGCGCATCTGTTCGGCGTTACCGTGGTCGGCGGTGATCAGCAGCTGGCCGCCAACGGATTCCACCGCCTGCGCCACCTGATCGATACAGTGATCCAGCGCTTCAACGGCTTTCACTGCCGCTTCCATCACGCCGGTATGGCCAACCATATCGCCGTTCGGGTAGTTACAGATGATGGTGTCGTACTGGCCGCCTTTGATGGCCGCGACCAGTTTTTCGGTCAGCTCGGCGGAGCTCATTTCCGGCTGCAGATCGTAGGTCGCCACTTTCGGCGAGTTAATCAGAATCCGCTCTTCGCCTTTGAACGGCTCTTCTACGCCGCCGTTGAAGAAGAAGGTGACGTGGGCGTATTTCTCGGTTTCGGAGATGCGCAGCTGGGTTTTATCGTGCTTCGCCATCCACTCGCCGAAGGTATTGGCCAGCGAGGCGGGCGGGTAGGCGCAGGCCACTTTGATGTCGGCGGCATATTCGGTGAGCATCACGAAGTCGAGGTTAACCACTTTCTTACGCGCAAAGCCGTCGAAGTCGGCGTTGACGAAGGCGCGGGTGATTTCGCGTGCGCGGTCAGCACGGAAGTTCATGAAGATCAGCGCATCGCCATCTTCCATCGCGGCATCGGCCTGGCCGGCGGCGCGGATCACGGTCGCTTTCACGAACTCGTCGTTTTCGTCACGGGCGTAGGCAGCCTGCAGGCCGGCGACGGCGGTATCGGCCTGGAATTCGCCTTTCGCCAGCGTCATCAGATCGTAAGCCTGCTCAACGCGATCCCAGCGGTTGTCGCGGTCCATGGCGTAGTAGCGGCCAATGAGCGACGCGATGCGGCCCTTGCCCAGCGCGGCAAATTTGGCTTCGAATTTTGCCAGCGTTTTTTCCGCGCTGCGCGGTGGGGTGTCACGACCGTCGAGGAAAGCGTGCAGGTAGATCTTCTCAGCGCCGCGCTCTGCCGCCAGCTCCACCATCGCCATGATGTGATCCTCATGGCTGTGAACGCCGCCCGGCGACATCAGACCCATGATATGTACCGCTTTACCCGCGGCAACCGCTTTATCGACCGCGGCGGTCAGTACCGGGTTGGCGAAGAAGGTGCGTTCTTTAATTTCCACATCGAGACGGGTCAGGTCCTGATAGACGATACGACCGGCGCCCAGGTTGACGTGGCCCACTTCGGAGTTCCCCATCTGACGGTCCGGCAGGCCAACTTCCAGGCCGGATGCATCGATCAGGGTATGCGGACGTTTGGCCCACAGGGCGTCCATTACCGGCGTTTTAGCGCTGTAAATGGCGTTATCCTGTTGGTCTTCGCGATAGCCGTAGCCATCCAGAATCACCAGTACCATAGGTTTTTTAGTAACCGACATTGCGACAACCTCATGCTCAAAGACAGAAATTTTGCGTAATTTTACTACAGCTGAATCGTTTAAATCCCCGTGAAAGATCAAAGAAAGGGAGCGGCCGGGCCGCGGCGCGTCAGCGAGAACGGCTTTTTTTCGCCGCCGCCCGCAGAAAATACATTACATCGCGCTCACTGGCTGTAATTGCCGCAAGGCACAGGTATACTCCTTTCCTGGTTTTTTTCTCACTTAGTCGGGAGTTGTAACCCCCCATGCAAGAAATTATGCAATTCATCGGCCGTCACCCTGTTCTGAGCATCGCGTGGATCGCGCTGCTGGGGGCGGTGCTGTTCACCACCTTCAAGGGCCTGATGTCGAAAGTTAAAGTCATCACCCGTGGTGAAGCGACGCGTCTTATCAATAAAGAAGACGCGGTGGTGGTCGACCTGCGTCAGCGTGACGATTTCCGTAAAGGCCATATTGCCGGCGCCATCAACCTGCTGCCCAGCGATATCAAAGCGAATAACGTCGGCGAGTTGGAAAAACACAAATCGCAACCCATTATTGTGGTAGACGGTTCCGGCATGCAGGCGCAAGAGCCAGCCAGCGCGCTGAACAAAGCCGGGTTTGAAAAAGTCTTTGTACTGAAAGAGGGCATTGCTGGCTGGAGCGGCGAAAACCTCCCTCTGGTACGCGGCAAATAACTTACCTCGCGTGGTGATGCCGCCGCGTTTTCCCCTTCGCGCCTGACGTGAGGGGAACACAGGCTGCGGCGTAAAACCCTCAGGGTAATAACAGGAGTGAAGTCATGGCCAATATTGAGATCTACACCAAAGCGACCTGCCCGTTCTGCATCCGCGCGAAAGCGCTGCTGAACAGCAAAGGCGTAAAGTTCCATGAGTTGCCGATCGATGGCGATGCCGCGAAGCGTGAGGAGATGATCCAGCGCAGCGGACGGACGACGGTTCCGCAGATTTTTATTGATGCGCAGCACATTGGCGGCTGTGACGACTTGTATGCGCTTGATTCACGTGGTGGACTTGATCCCCTCTTGCGCTAATTTTTGCGCGCTTTCCCTGCCGGAAGCGCGTATTTAAGGACAACACGAAAGGGTTTTACTATGTCAGAACAAAACAGCACCGAAATGACCTTCCAGATCCAGCGTATCTATACCAAAGATATCTCTTTTGAAGCGCCGAACGCGCCGCAAGTTTTCCAGAAAGACTGGCAGCCGGAAGTTAAACTTGATCTGGATACCGCCTCCACCCAACTGGCTGAAGGCGTTTATGAAGTGGTGCTGCGTGTAACCGTGACCGCCGCGCTGGGCGAAGAGACCGCGTTCCTCTGCGAAGTACAGCAGGGCGGTATTTTCTCCATCGACGGCATTGAAGGCACCCAGATGGCGCACTGCCTTGGCGCATACTGCCCGAACATTCTGTTCCCGTACGCGCGCGAGTGCATCACCAGCCTGGTTTCCCGCGGTACCTTCCCGCAACTTAACCTTGCGCCAGTGAACTTCGATGCGCTGTTTATGAACTATCTGCAGCAGCAGGCTGGCGAAGGTGCTGAACAACATCAGGATGCCTGATGAACGCACTTAATGCTGCAATGACTGTGATCGGTGCCGGCTCTTACGGCACCGCTCTTGCCATCACCCTGGCAAGAAATGGCCACCACGTTGTGCTCTGGGGCCATGACCCGAAACATATCGCGACGCTGCAACACGATCGCTGCAACGCCGCGTTCCTTCCCGATGTGCCTTTCCCGGATACGCTGCATCTTGAAAGCGACCTGGCCACCGCCCTGGCCGCCAGCCGCGATATTCTGGTGGTGGTGCCAAGCCATGTGTTTGGTCAGGTGTTACGCCAGATTAAACCGCTGATGCGTCCTGACGCGCGTCTGGTATGGGCGACCAAAGGTCTCGAGGCTGAAACCGGTCGTCTGCTGCAGGACGTGGCGCGTGAAGCGCTGGGTGATGATATCCCGCTGGCGGTGATCTCCGGGCCAACCTTCGCCAAAGAGCTGGCCGCCGGCCTGCCGACGGCGATTTCGCTGGCGGCGACGGATCCGCAGTTTGCCGAGGATCTGCAGCACCTGCTGCACTGCGGCAAGAGCTTCCGCGTCTACATCAATCCGGACTTTATCGGCGTCCAGCTCGGCGGCGCGGTGAAAAACGTCATCGCCATCGGGGCGGGGATGTCGGACGGCATCGGCTTCGGCGCCAATGCGCGGACGGCGCTGATTACCCGTGGCCTGGTGGAAATGTCTCGCCTTGGCGCGGCGCTGGGCGCCGACCCGGAAACCTTTATGGGCATGGCCGGCCTCGGTGACCTGGTGCTCACCTGCACCGACAACCAGTCCCGTAACCGTCGCTTCGGCATGATGCTTGGCCAGGGGATGGACGTGCAAAGCGCCCAGGAAAAGATTGGCCAGGTGGTTGAAGGCTACCGCAATACCAAGGAAGTTCGCGTTCTGGCACAGCGTTTAGGTGTCGAAATGCCAATAACCGAGGAAATTTATCAGGTATTGTATTGCGGAAAAATTGCGCGCGAGGCAGCATTGACCTTATTGGGTCGCGCCCGCAAGGACGAGCGCAGCAGCAATTAGCTTTCCTTTGTCACCTGAATGACCCTGCCAGCGCAGAACTGGCAGGTCATTACCATATCGCCTGGAGTATGCAATGCCGTGTGAAGAACTGGATATCGTCTGGAATAATATTAAAGCCGAAGCCCGGGCTCTGGCGGACTGTGAGCCAATGCTCGCCAGTTTTTACCACGCAACGCTACTCAAGCATGAAAATCTGGGCAGCGCGCTGAGCTATATGCTGGCCAACAAGCTGGCTTCCCCGATTATGCCGGCTATCGCCATTCGCGAAGTGGTGGAAGAAGCCTACGCCGCCGACCCGGAAATGATCGCCTCGGCGGCCTGCGATATTCAGGCGGTGCGCACGCGTGACCCGGCGGTGGATAAATACTCGACGCCGTTGCTCTATCTGAAGGGTTTCCATGCCCTGCAGGCCTATCGTATCGGCCACTGGCTGTGGACTCAGGGCCGGCGTGCGCTGGCGATTTTTCTGCAAAACCAGGTTTCCGTCTCTTTCCAGGTGGATATCCACCCGGCGGCGAAAATCGGCCGCGGGATTATGCTCGACCACGCCACCGGTATTGTGGTTGGTGAAACGGCGGTGATTGAGGATGACGTCTCTATTCTGCAGTCGGTCACCCTCGGCGGTACCGGTAAAACCAGCGGCGACCGTCACCCGAAAATTCGCGAAGGCGTGATGATTGGCGCCGGGGCGAAAATCCTCGGCAATATCGAAGTCGGGCGTGGGGCGAAGATTGGCGCCGGTTCGGTGGTATTGCAGCCGGTTCCGCCGCACACCACCGCCGCAGGCGTGCCGGCGCGTATCGTCGGCAAGCCGGAGAGCGACAAGCCGGCGATGGATATGGATCAGCATTTCAACGGCATCCACCACACTTTCGAGTACGGCGACGGGATTTAACGTCTTGCCCGGTGGCGCTGCGCTTACCGGGCCTACGATCTCTGCCCGCCAGCATGTCGCCCGGATAAGGCGCGGTGCGCCGCCATCCGGGAAGGGGTCAGTTAGCTGCGCAGCACGGCGCCTGGATACCCCAGCTGCCGCCAGGCCTCGTACACCACCACCGACACCGCGTTTGACAGGTTCATGCTGCGGCTGTCCGGCATCATCGGAATCCGAATTTTCTGCTCCGGCGGCAGGGCATCAAGGATGCTGGCCGGCAGACCGCGGGTTTCCGGACCAAACATCAAGAAATCGCCATCCTGATAGCTCACCGCGCTGTGCGCCGGCGTACCTTTGGTGGTCAGGGCGAACAGACGCTGCGGCTGCGCGCTGGCGATAAACGCCGCGTAATCGGCGTGGCGCTGCACGGCGGTGAACTCGTGATAGTCCAGTCCGGCGCGTCTCAGGCGCTTATCGTCCCAGGTGAAGCCCATGGGCTCAATGATATGCAGACTGAAGCCCGTGTTGGCGCACAGGCGGATAATATTCCCGGTGTTCGGCGGGATCTCTGGTTCGAATAACACGATGTTCAGCATACTGCCCCCTTAATTGCGGGGGGCAGAATAGCAGATATTTGGTCAACCCTCACCCGGCCCTCTCCCTGAGGGTGAGGGGGGAGAGCATAACGGCGCAGCTTATGCCGCGTTATGCTGCTTCAGCGCATCGAAGGTCTGCAGCGCCTCCGCGTTCTGCACCAGCGAATCACGGCTAATGTCCGCGATGGTTTTTGCGCCGGTCAGGGTCATCGCCACCTTCATCTCTTTCTCGATCAGATTCAGCAGATTCGCCACCCCCTGCTTGCCATGGGTCGCCAGGGCGTACAGGTAAGCGCGGCCCAGCAGTACGCTGTCGGCGCCCAGGGCGATCATTCGCACGACGTCGAGACCGTTGCGGATGCCGCTGTCGGCAAGAATGGTAATGTCACCTTTCACCGCGTCGGCAATCGCCGGCAGGGCGCGGGCGGAGGAGAGCACGCCGTCAAGCTGGCGGCCGCCGTGGTTGGAGACCACAATGCCGTCGGCGCCGAAGCGCACCGCGTCGCGGGCGTCCTCCGGGTCGAGGATCCCTTTGATCACCATCGGTCCGTCCCAGAAATCACGGATCCACTCGAGGTCTTTCCATGAAATCGACGGATCGAAGTTATTCGCCAGCCAGCCGATGTAATCCTCCAGGCCGGTCGGCTGGCCGAGATAGGCGGAGATATTCCCCAGATCGTGCGGACGGCCGTTGAGGCCAACGTCCCATGCCCACTGCGGATGGGTGACCGCCTGCCAGTAGCGGCGCAGGGCGGCGTTCGGGCCGCTCATGCCGGAATGGGCGTCGCGGTAGCGGGCGCCGGGAGTCGGCATATCGACGGTAAAGACCAGCGTTGAACAACCCGCCGCCTTCGCGCGCTCCAGCGCATTACGCATAAAGCCGCGGTCGCGCAGAACATACAGCTGGAACCACATCGGCCGCTTGATGGTCGGGGCGACCTCTTCGATCGGACAGACGGAAACGGTGGAGAGGGTAAACGGAATGCCTTTGTCATCCGCTGCGCCGGCGGCCTGCACTTCGCCGCGGCGGGCGTACATTCCGCACAGCCCCACCGGCGCCAGCGCCGTCGGCATCGCCAGCTTCTCGTTGAAGAGGGTGGTCTCGAGGCTCAGGTCCGACATATTGCGCAGAATACGCTGGCGCAGCGCCACGTCGGAAAGGTCCTCGACGTTGCGGCGCAGGGTATGTTCGGCGTAAGCCCCGCCGTCGATATAGTGGAACAGGAACGGCGGCAGGATACGCTGGGCGGCGGCGCGATAGTCGCTGGCGGCGGAAATAATCATCACGAATTCTCCCTGGAATTATCAATAGCATCGCCGGGCAGGCGGGTAATTCGCGCCTGGCGGGCCTGGTCTTCATCAAAACGTTTAATGGTGGCGTGGACAAAACCTAAGTGGGCCATCATCGCCTGGCGCGCCGCCTCGGCGTCGCCGGCGACAATCGCCTCCATGACGGCCTGGTGCTGTTCGGTCAGGCGGGCAAAAACCGGCGGCACCAGATACATCCGCTGACGGCTCTGCTTGACGGAGGAGTGCAGCAGGTCGAAAAAGCCGCGCATGGTTTGCAGGAGCACCACGTTATGCGAGGCTTCGGCGATGGCCAGATGAAAGCGGACGTCCGCCTGCGAGGCGATATCCGGGTCTTCGCTCTGGGTCGCTTCAAAGCACAGGCGAATTTTTTCTTTATCGGCGTCGGTGGCCCGCATCGCCGCGTGCCACGCGGTGCTGGCTTCGATGGCGTGGCGGGCCTCGAGGATGTCGAAGCTGTAGTCAGGGTCATCGGCCAGCAGCGTCTTCAGCGGCTGGACGATGTTTTGCTCCGACCACGGCTCATGCTGAAAGCGGACGAAAGTGCCGCCGCCGCGACGGCTCAGCAGCACCCCTTCATTGACCAGCATCGCCAGCGCTTCGCGCAGGGAATTGCGCGAGACGCCGAGCTGAGCGGCGAGCTGGCGCTCGGCGGGCAGTCGCATGCCCGCCTCCAGCTGTTGTTCTTCAATCAGCGCCCGGACGCGACGCGCCACGTCGTCGGCCAGGCGTTTAGGCATCACTATCACGGTATCATCCAGGTTAAAACGTAGGCCTGCAGCGTAGTGATCAGGCCCACCATGCAGGTGAAGATCAGGCTGTGTTTGACGGTAAAGCGGAACAGATCCGACTCTTTACCCACCAGGCCTACCGCGGCGCAGGCGATGGCGATCGACTGCGGGGAAATCATCTTGCCGGTGACGCCGCCGGTGGTATTGGCCGCGACCAGCAGGATATCGGAGACGCCAATCTGCTGCGCCGCCGTTGCCTGCAGCGCGGCGAACAGGGCGTTAGACGAGGTGTCCGAACCGGTCAGGAATACCCCCAGCCAGCCCAGGAACGGCGAGAAGAAGGTAAACGCGTGGCCGGTATGGGCCAGCGCCAGGGCCAGGGTCGACGACAGCCCGGAGTAGTTGGAGATAAAGGCGAACGCCAGCACCATGCCGATAGAGTAGATCGGCAGCGCCAGGTCCTTCAGCGTTCCGGCGAAGGTGGTCAGCGCGTCTTTCGGCTTCATGCGCAGCCAGACGATGGACAGCAGGGCGGCGAACAGAATGGCGGTGCCGGTTGCCGACAGCCAGTCAAACTTATAGATGGCGGCGTAAGGCGTCGCGGCGCTGACCACCGGCGGCATGCGGGCGACCATTTTGTCGAGGAACGGCACCGAAATATTGATGACGAAGTCATACATCGCGCCGCCCGGTGCGAACAGCGCTTTGAACGGCGGCACGCTCCACAGGGTCACGGTGGCGGTCAGGAACAGGAACGGCGACCAGGCGCGGATCACTTGTCCCGCGGTGTAGCGCGTGCGGGCCAGCGTCATATCCACCTGCGAGGCGCCGATATCGCCAAAGCGGAAGATGCGCACCGGCTGCCAGCGTTTGAGGAACAGGGTCAGGCAGACCAGGGAGACCAGCGATGAGATGATGTCCGGCAGCTCCGGGCCAAGGAAGTTAGAGCTGAGGTACTGGGCGATAGCAAACGAGCCGCCTGCGACCATCACCGCCGGCCAGGTCTCTTTGATGCCCCGCCAGCCGTCCATAATCGCCATGATCCAGAACAGCACGATAATGGTCAGGAACGGCAGCTGACGGCCCACCATCTGGCCGATGGCGAAGCTGTCGATACCGGTCACCTGACCGGCCACCAGGATCGGGATGCCCATCGCGCCGAAGGCCACCGGCGCGGTGTTGACGATCAGGCACAGGCCTGCGGCATACAGCGGGTTAAACCCGAGGCCGACCAGCAGCGCCGCGGTAATCGCCACCGGCGCGCCAAATCCCGCCGCCCCTTCGAGAAAGGCGCCGAACGAGAAGCCGACGATCAGCATCTGCAGGCGCTGGTCAGGCGTAATCGACAGGATCGACGAGCGGATAATGTCGAACTGTCCGGTCTTCACCGAGATTTTATAGACGAAGACTGCGGCAATAATAATCCAGGCGATGGGCCACAGTCCGTAGAAGAAGCCATACACCACCGAGGCCAGGGCGCGGTCCACCGGCATTTTATAGAACAGCAATGCGACGGCCAGGGCGATCGCAACGGTCCAGGTAGCGGCGAGATAGCCTTTCAGTTTGAGCTTTATCAGCGCAAAAAAGAAAAACAGAATCGGTAGCGATGCGATAAGACTGGATAACCAGATATTACCGGCGGGATCGTAGTTTTGTTGCCAGAGATTCATGCAGGGTCTCCATCGGGCCGCCAGGACGGGTGGGCTGAGTCTGCGCTCTTTGCCGACCCGTCGTAGGTAAAATTGGCCCGGCCAATTAGGGATAGCAGGGTTGATGACAACGAATGGTTAACCAGATGTTACTCTTAGGCAACGGGTTTGTGATGTATTTTGATGGATTTGTGAACTGTCGGGGGTAGATAAAATTATTGGTTGGACCAATCGGCCGGAGAGGGAACGAAAAAGAGGGGGGAGGACAGAATAACCCTCTCCGAACGGAGAGGGCTGGGGATCAGAATTCGCTGCGGGCGAAACCGGTCATCTCTTTCAGGCCCATTTCCCGGCCCAGGGCGGTCATCGGATGGACGACCACCAGGCCGCGGACGCTTTTCTTCAGCTTGCCCATATCGGCCTGCTCTTTTTTGGTAATCGCGCGGCGGAACGGCAGGCTCATCAGCTTCTGCGCCTCTTTGCTCAACTTCTGGCTCTGGACGGAACGCAGACGTTCAATCTCCGTTTCCAGAGTGGCTTTTTCTTTCTCCAGCTCCGCGTATTTATCGGCGGCTTCCACCAGCGACAGCTCGGCCTGCTGGTGGCGGATGGCGTCGAGACGATCGCTCAGACGTTTGATTTCATTCTTTTCGACTTCTTTCATGGTGATTTGATCTGTTAATAAAGGGGCTTCATTCGCCTATAGTATGTGCCGTGACCGCTATTGTTGATAGCTATTTATCAAAAATTCGCCGTTTATCGCCGTCAGAATACGATACCTTAATCTGCTAATAATTTGAATTTTATAATTATTCCTTCCGATACCCGCGCTAATTTCATTTCTGTGAAGCCTGTCGGCAGATAAGCACGTTTTCCTTAACCCACGCCGGTGAATTGGCTAATGCTTAATCAGATTATTCCCAAAAGGAGGACGTGATGGCAAAGATCGGCGACGGCGTACCACGTTTAATCGACAAAGCGGTTGATTTTATGGCTTCCAGTCAGGCGTTTATGGAGTATTTGAAAAAGTCTCCGCGGCTGCAGCATGTACCGCGAGATATCCCTCAGGATAAGGAAGCGTTGTTTCTGCAGCGTCTGGAATATTATCGTCAGCTTTACCGGCCGACCTGCGACCAGACGGAGCCGGAATCAGAGCGTTGATTTCTGGAAGGCTTTTTTTAAGCTGATTCGTGAAATCAGCTCAGTCAGGGACAACACCATCGTTGAACGCACCATCTGCTGGTAACGCAGTTTCTGCATTGCCAGCAGTTCGGCGTCGCTGTCATCAAACTGCGGCGTTGGCGGCAGGGCGGCGACGCAGTGCAGTTCGCCGAACGGACCGATAATTTCGTCGTCGGTAAAGCTGTACTCATTGCCGTCGTGATTAAGCTCTTCGCGCAGGGCCATCAGCAGCTCGGCGTCTTCATATTCGGCACGGCTTATCACCCCAAGGCCATAAATCAGCTTCAGGCGTACTGAGAGATCGCCGAGCGGCCCGCTGCCCTCCAGCAAGGGCTCGACGGCGTATTTCACCGCGTAGTCGTCTTTACGGAACACCTGAAGCACCAGAATATTGACCGCTTCCGTTAACAGCTCGACGGTGGCGATCAGGAAGCTTCGTACGGTTTTGCCAGCATTCAGACGCTCAAGCACACGGTTTTCAAATGCTTGTGTTTCTTCCATCATTGCCTGCATATCTGACAGGAGTCGTAATGGGCGCGACGTCGGCCGCGCCAGGTTATGCATCATTTTACCGCGTTGTAGTCGTTAACGGCCTCCGCGACGACATCGCTTGCCGCGTCAAGGCCGGAAATCTGCGCCAGCGCGGCCTGCGGCCCTTTGTCGGCGATCAGTGTCGCCAGCTCCTGCGCCTGCGGATCGTCTTCGCTACGGAAATGCATCGCCGCCGCAATCCCTTTCACCAGATTGCGGTGCGGCAGGCCGTATTCCAGCGTACCCAGCAGCGGCTTAATTAAACGGTCGCCGGCGCTCAGTTTGCGCAGCGGCTGACGGCCAACGCGCTCGACATCGTCTTTCAGGTACGGGTTCTCGAAACGGCCAAGAATTTTCTGGATATAAGCCGCGTGCTTCTGCGGGTCAAAGGCGTAGCGTTTGATCAGCACCGCGCCGCTCTCCTCCATCGCGCCCTGCACGACGGCCCGAATTTTCTCGTCGAGTATCGCGTCGCGAATCGTCTGGTGGCCCGCCAGTTTTCCGAGGTAGGCGGTTATAGCATGCCCGGTGTTCAAGGTGAAGAGCTTGCGTTCGACAAATGCCATCAGGTTATCAGTTAATTCCATTCCCGGGATGGTCGGCAGTTCGCCCTTGAACTGGGTTTTATCGACGATCCATTCGCTGAAGGTTTCCACGGTGACTTCCAGCGGGTCATGGGTAGCGGACGCCGATGGCGGCACAATACGGTCAACGGCGGAGTCGACGAAGCCGATATGGGTTTCCACCCAGGCCTTATCTTCCTCCGCCAGGGCGTTAAATACGTGGCCTTTTAACTGCGTGGTGCCGCGCACCATGTTTTCGCAGGCGATAATGTTCAGCGGGCGTTCGGTGCCCTGCGCCTTGCGCTTCGCCAGCCCTCTGGCGATGGCCGGGGCGATGCGCTCAAGAACGACGGGACCGACGGCGGTGGTCACCAGGTCGACGCTGGCGATCAACTCCACTACCTCGTCGCCAATGCTGCTGACGGCATTCACGCCGGAGACGGTATCCACCTGCTCATTCTCGCCAACGACGTGAACCTGGTAGCTATGACGGGCATTCAGGGCATCAAGTACGGTCTGATTGACATCGGCAAACGTCAGGTCGATGCCCGCGTCAGCCAGCAGTTTACCGATAAAGCCACGTCCGATATTACCTGCGCCAAAATGTAATGCTTTCATAGTATTAACCTTCAATTAATGTTTTTACCTGAGAGGGCTGGGGTGAGGCTTTTTCCCTCACCCCAACCCTCTCCCAAAGGAGAGGGTTGGATAACGCTGATTATTTATTCAGCAGCGCCAGTACGTCGTCGACGCTGGTGGTGTTCGCCAGGCGCTCAATCACCGTTTCGTCATCCAGCGCGTTGGTCAGGCTGGTAATCACCTGAATGTGCTCGTTGTTGCGGGCGGCGATGCCGATCACCAGGCGGGCAACATCGTCTTCATCTTCCCCAAAGCGCACCCCTTCCGGGTACTGGCAGAAGACGACGCCGGTTTTCAGCACGCGGTCTTTCGCTTCGATGGTGCCGTGCGGCACCGCGATGGACTCGCCGAGATAGGTCGAGGTCAGTTTTTCGCGGTCCAGCATCGCCTGCACATATTCCGGCTCGACGTAGCCGCCTTTCACCAGCTGCTCACCGGCGAAGCGAATGGCTTCTTCTTTGGTGGCCGCTTTGCGACCGAGGAAGATGTTATCCGCACCCAGCTTGAACAGGTTTTTGTCAGTATCATCAAAGCTGTCTTTCAGGCTATCGGTGACTTTAACTTCGTTGTCGATGTGGCGCTGGGCCGCCACCAGACGCTCGGTCAGGCTGGTGTACAGACCGCTGTCGAGGAAGTTGGTCAGCGAAATATGCTGCGCCTGCGGTACCTGGCGCATGGCGCGCTCGGTCAGGTCGCGGTGGGTGATCACCAGGTCAACATCCGGCGGCAGATTATTGATGGCGCTGTTGGTGACCGAGATGTTGCTCAGGCCGGCATCCTGCACTTTCTTGCGCAGTACCCCGGCGCCCATGGCGCTGGAGCCCATCCCGGCGTCGCAGGCGACGATGATTTTACGCACATGGCTCAGGTCGTTGGTGACATTGCCAGCCGCCAGCGGGTTGGCGCCTTTGGATTCCGCTTTCATGTCATGCATACGACGGGTCGCGGCTTCGATATCGTCTTCTTCTTTAACTTTGCTGGTCTTGAGCAGAACCGCAGAGACGACGAAGGAGACCGCCATCGCGGCGATAATGGCTGCGATGTTCGCGAAGTAGGCCCCTTTCGGCGTCATCGCCAGCACCGCCAGGATAGAGCCCGGGGAAGCCGGAGAGACCAGACCGCCGTTGAGGATGGTCAGGGTGAAGACACCGGTCATCCCGCCGAGGATAACGGCCAGGATCAGACGTGGGTTCATCAGCACGTACGGGAAGTAGATTTCATGGATACCCCCCAGGAAGTGGATGATAGCCGCCCCGCCTGCAGACTGTTTAGCGCTGCCGCGGCCAAAGAACATGTACGCCAGCAGAACGCCCATCCCCGGACCCGGGTTAGCTTCAATCAGGAAGAAGATGGATTTACCCAGCTCGTGGGACTGCTGAATACCCAGCGGCGAGAAGATACCGTGGTTGATGGCGTTATTGAGGAACAGGATTTTTGCCGGTTCCACGAAGATAGACGCCAGCGGCAGCATGTCGTGCGCCACCATGAAGTTAACGCCAGCCGCCAGAATTTTCGACAGAACTTCTACCGCCGGGCCGATACCGAGGAAGGCGAGAATGGCGAGGATCATCCCGATGATGCCGGCGGAGAAGTTATTCACCAGCATTTCAAAACCGGATTTGATCTTACCGTCTACCCAGTTATCGAATTTCTTGATGCAGTAGCCGCCCAGCGGGCCGGCGATCATGGAGCCGAGGAACATCGGCATATCCGCGCCGACGATAACGCCCATGGTGGTGATCGCCCCGACCACGCCGCCACGTTCGCCGCCGACTAATTTACCGCCGGTGTAACCGATCAGCAGCGGCAGCAGGTAGGTGATCATCGGACCGACCAGCTTCGCCAGCGTTTCGTTTGGCAACCACCCTGTCGGAATGAAAAGCGCGGTGATGATACCCCACGCGATAAACGCGCCGATATTCGGCATCACCATATTGCTGAGAAAACGACCAAAGCTTTGCACTTTGATCTTGATATCGGATGACATAAAACACCCCTTCTTCTGTTTTGCGTATCGCGCAGGCTAAAAGCCCGAGGTTTGTTGTTAATGTGGCGGCAGAGGTAGCCGGGCCCTGATTGATAGTGCGAAATCTGGCACTGAATCGTTTAGCTGTCCAGCCAGCGCCCTTAAGTGTGAGTTAGATCACATGAATATAGGGGGCGTAGAGGGTTTTGTAGTGATTGCGATCACATAATGGCTGTGTAAAAAAACAACAGACCGCCGTTTTAGTCGCTAATCTGCGTTTTTGTGTGATATTTGTCACAATTTTGTTTCGTGTTTTTGTTGTTTGTTTGTGATTTTGATCACAAAGAATTTCACGGTGGATTTTTGCCGCTGTGATCTCGGCCCGGTTTTGCGGCCAGGGCGAGGCGGCGCTGTAACTAAGCAACCATGTTTGTTAAATAACTTTTTCCGCCGGATGGCAAAAATGAAAGGGGTGAATTATGCTCAAATCAGCGGTCCGGATATCAGTGGGCCGTGATTAAAATTCATATAAATTATTAGCGTAAAGCCGAGGGAATTATGTTTCTCAATTATTTTGCGCTGGGCGTTCTGATCTTCGTTTTTCTGGTCATTTTTTATGGGATTATCATTATTCACGATATTCCTTATTTAATTGCCAAAAAACGCAACCACCCCCATTCCGATGCTATTCATGTCGCCGGATGGGTCAGTCTTTTTACTCTCCACGTCATCTGGCCGTTTTTATGGATATGGGCCACGCTGTACCGGCCTGAGCGCGGTTGGGGCATGCAGCATAAGGCGAATACGGACCCCGACGAACCTGAAAAAGAGACGGATATACAACAGCTTCGCCAACGACTGAGCGACCTTGAACATCAGGTGGCGGCCATCCAGCGGCCACAGTCCACCGCTGCGGCGGAGAAATAAACTATGGATCTGTTGATCATTTTGACCTACGTGGCCATCGCCTGGTCGATATTTAAAATCTTCAAAATACCGGTTAATAAATGGACGGTTCCCACCGCGGCGCTGGGGGGCGTATTTATTGTTAGCGCGCTTATTTTATTAATGAACTATAACCACCCTTACACCTTTCTGGCGCAAAAGGCGGTAATATCTATTCCTATTACGCCGCAGGTGACCGGGGTTGTCAGCAGCGTCACCGACAAAGCGAATCAGCGCGTCGAAAAGGGCGAGGTGTTATTTACCATTGACCCGGCGCGCTACCAGGCGCGGGTCGATCGCCTGCAGGCCGACCTGGTGACAGCGCTGCACAGTATTAACACCCTCAAGGCGCAGCTCTCTGAAGCCCAGGCCAACACCACCCGCGTGTCGGCGGAACGCGATCGCTTATACAAGGACTATCAGCGCTACCTGAAAGGGAGCCAGGCGCGGGTGAATCCGTTCTCGGAAAGCGACATCGATAACGCCAGGCAGAATTATCTGGCCCAGGACGCGCTGGTCAAGGCGTCGGTGGCGGAGCAGGCGCAGATCCAGAGCCAGCTGGATAGCATGATCAACGGCGAACAGTCGCAAGTGGCCAGCCTGCGCGCCCAGCTGGCGGAGGCGAAATATAATCTCGATCAGACCACCGTGCGGGCGCCCAGCGATGGGTATATCACTCAGGTGTTGATCCGTCCGGGGACCTACGCCGCCTCGCTGCCGCTGCGGCCGGTGATGGTGTTTATCCCCGAGCAAAAACGGCTGATCGTCGCCCAGTTCAGGCAAAATTCGCTGTTAAGGCTGGAGAAGGGCGACGACGCGGAAGCGGTGTTTAATGCCCTGCCCGGACAGGTGTTCCACGGTAAACTGGTGAGCATTTTACCGGTGGTGCCCGGGGGGACCTATCAGGCGCAGGGGGCGTTGCAGTCGCTGACCGTGACGCCGGGCAGCGATGGCGTGCTGGCGACCATCGAGCTCGATCCGAATGCCGAAATTGATGCGCTACCCGATGGCATCTACGCTCAGGTGGCGGTCTACTCCGACCATTTCGCCCACGTTTCGGTGATGCGTAAAGTGCTGCTGCGCATGACCAGCTGGATGCACTACCTCTATCTCGACCATTAATGCGATCGGCGGCAGGTTGAGCGGGAGGCTCACCTGCCTTTTACCTCGCCCTGAGCCATACTCATATCTTTGTTGGCGATAAGGAGCAGGCTATGAAACTGATCGGCAGCTACACCAGTCCCTTTGTGCGCAAAATATCAGTGATCCTGCTGGAAAAGCGCATCCCTTTTGAGTTTGTCAACGAATCCCCCTACAGCGAAAGCAACGGCGTGGCGCGCTATAACCCGCTGGGCAAAGTGCCGGCGCTGGTGACGGATGACGGCGAATGCTGGTTTGACTCCCCGGTTATCGCCCAGTATCTCGAGCTGCTGGGCGTGGCGCCGCCGATGATCCCCGCCGATCCCAGAGCCGCTCTCAGGATGCGCCAGCTAGAGGCGCTGGCGGATGGGGTGATGGAGGCCGCCCAGGCGCTGGTGCGCGAAAAGGCTCGCCCCGCGGCCCAACAGTCAGAGCAAGAGCTGCTCCGCCAGCGGGAGAAAGTGGCGCGCGGCCTCGACAGGCTGGAAGCCTGCGCGGCGGACGGGACGCTGCGCGGCGACGAGGTCAATCTGGCGACCATCTCCACGGCCTGCGCCATCGCCTACCTGAACTTTCGCCGGGTGGCGCCGGGCTGGTGCGCCACCCGGCCGCAGCTGGTGAAGCTGGTGGATGCGCTGTTCCAGCGCGCCAGCTTTGCGCGCACCGAACCGCCGCGGACTTGACCCAGGCAGGTAACAGTTTGCGCAAGGAGGCGTTACAATCGCCGCTGATTGTTGACTCCCTCTCCCGTCGGGAGGGGGGAAAATAACTTACCGCCAGGCCCATTGATGACTACCGAAATTCGTGCGCTTTATACCCGGCTTCCGGCCATTGACCGCTTACTCCGCGACCCCGCTTTTTCCTCCCTGCTGGCGCAGCACGGCCATTCGCAGGTGGTGACGCAGCTGCGCCAGATGCTGGACGAGGCGCGGGAACAGATCCGCCAGTGTCAGACACTGCCTGACTGGAGCCAGGACTGGCTGAGCGCCTGCGCGCAGCGGCTGACCGCCAGAAGGCAGAGCGCCCTGCGTCCGGTGTTTAATCTCACCGGTACGGTGCTGCACACCAATCTCGGGCGTGCCATCCAGGCTGAGGCGGCGGTGGAGGCGGTCGCCGGCGCGATGCGCTCGCCGGTGACGCTCGAATATGATCTCGACGACGCCGGGCGCGGCCATCGCGATCGCGCCATTGCCGATCTGCTGTGCCAGATCACCGGCGCGGAAGATGCCTGTATCGTGAACAACAACGCGGCAGCCGTTCTGCTGATGCTGGCGGCCACCGCCAGCGGCAGGGAGGTGGTTGTCTCCCGCGGCGAGCTGGTGGAGATCGGCGGGGCGTTCCGCATCCCCGACGTAATGCGTCAGGCAGGTTGTCAGCTGCACGAAGTGGGCACCACCAACCGCACCCATGCCAAAGACTATCGCCAGGCGGTGAATGACAATACCGCCCTGCTGATGAAGGTCCACACCAGCAACTACAGCATTGAAGGCTTTACCAAAGCCGTCGACGAAGCGGAGCTGGCGGTCATCGGCCGCGAGCTGGACGTCCCGGTGGTGGCCGACCTGGGCAGCGGGTCGCTGGTGGATCTCAGTCAGTATGGCCTGCCGAAGGAGCCGATGCCGCAGGAGATGATCGCCGCCGGGGTGAGCCTGGTCAGTTTCTCCGGCGACAAACTGCTTGGCGGCCCGCAGGCTGGAATTATCGTCGGCAAACGCGCGCTGATTGCCCGCCTGCAAAGCCATCCGCTGAAGCGGGCCCTGCGCGCGGATAAAATGACCCTCGCGGCGCTGGAAGCCACGCTGCGCCTCTATCAGCATCCGGAAGCGCTGCGGGACACCTTACCGACGCTGCGCCTGCTCACCCGCCCGGCGGACGAAATCCGCCGGCAGGCCGAACGTCTGCAGCCTGCCCTGGCGGCACACTATGCTGATTTTGCCGTCAACGTGGCAGCCTGCCAGTCGCAGATTGGCAGCGGCTCGTTACCTGTCGACCGTCTGCCTGGCGCGGCGTTGACCTTTACCCCGCATGACGGCCGCGGCAGCCGGCTGGAGGCGCTGGCGGCCCGCTGGCGCGCGCTGCCGTGCCCGGTGATTGGCCGCATTTATGACGGTCGGCTCTGGCTGGACCTGCGCTGTCTGGAAGATGAAACCCGGTTTATGGAGATGTTGTTACGATGATTATTGCCACCGCTGGACATGTTGACCACGGCAAAACGACGCTGCTGCAGGCGATAACCGGCGTAAATGCCGATCGTCTGCCGGAAGAGAAAGCGCGGGGAATGACGATCGATCTCGGCTATGCCTACTGGCCGCAACCGGACGGGCGGGTGCTGGGGTTTATTGACGTGCCCGGGCACGAAAAGTTTTTGTCCAACATGCTGGCGGGGGTGGGAGGGATCGACCATGCGCTGCTGGTGGTGGCCTGCGATGACGGCGTGATGGCGCAAACCCGCGAACACCTGGCGATCCTGCAGCTGACCGGAAAGCCGACGCTGACGGTGGCCCTCACCAAGACGGACCGCGTGGCGGCCGCCAGGGTGGCGGAGGTTCAGGCGGAGGTCGAGCAGACCCTGCGCGAACTGGGCTTTGACGCCGCCGCTTTCTTCCCCACCGCGGCGGTGGAAAACATCGGTATTGCCGAACTGCGCAGCCATCTGCTACAGCTTGCGGAGCGCCCCCATCCACAGCAGCGGCGTTTTCGCCTGGCGCTGGATCGCGCCTTTACCGTCAAAGGGGCGGGGCTGGTGGTCACCGGGACGGCGCTCTCCGGCGAAGTTCGGGTCGGGGATACTTTGTGGCTCACCGGCGTCAACGCGCCGATGCGCGTCCGCGGCCTGCATGCCCAGAATCAAGCGGTTGAGCAGGCGCACGCCGGGCAACGCATTGCGCTGAATATTGTCGGCGATGCGCAGAAAGAGGCATTGCACCGCGGCGACTGGCTGCTCTCCTCACCGCCGCCGGAGCCTGCAGAGCGGGTGATTGTCGAACTGCAGTGCCATACGCCGCTCAGCCAGTGGCAGCCGCTGCATATTCACCACGCTGCCAGCCACATCACCGGCCGGGTGTCGCTCCTGGAGGGCGGCCTGGCGGAGCTGGTGCTGGATACTCCGCTGTGGCTGGCGGATAACGATCGGCTGGTGCTCCGCGATATCTCCGCTCGCTTGACGCTGGCCGGCGCACGGGTGGTGACGCTGGATCCCCCGCGCCGCGGCAAGCGTAAACCGGAGTATCTGCAGTGGCTGCACGCCCTGGCGGCGGTCGGCGCTGACGATGCGCAGGCCCTGGAGCTGCATCTGCAGCGGGACGCCGTCCGGCTTGAGCGCTTCGCCTGGGCGCGGCAGCTGAGTGAAGCCGGAATGGCGGCCTTGATCCAGCGACCGGACTATCTGCAGGCCGGACAGCGCCTGCTTAGTGCGCCGCTTGCCGCCCGCTGGCAGCGAAAATTGCTGGATGCCCTGGCGCGCTACCATGAGCAGCATCGCGACGAGCCGGGCCCTGGCCGGGAGCGCCTGCGCCGCATCGCGCTGCCGATGGAAGAGGAAGCGCTGGTGCTGCTGCTGATTGAGCAGATGCGCGAGAGCGGATTAGTCCACAGCCATCACGGCTGGCTGCATCTGCCCGAGCATAAAGCCGGGTTTACCGACGAGCAGCAGGCGGTCTGGCGGAAGGTGGAGACCCTGTTCGGCGATGATCCCTGGTGGGTGCGCGATCTCGCGCGCGAAGTCCATGTTGAAGAGTCCCTGATGCGCGCGGTGCTGCGCCAGGCGGCGCAGCAGGGGATGATTACCGCGATCGTCAAAGATCGTTACTACCGCAACGATCGCATTGTGCAGTTCGCCCAGCGGGTGCGCGAGCTGGATCAGCTGCGCGGCTCAACCTGCGCGGCGGATTTTCGCGATACCTTAAACGTAGGGCGGAAGCTGGCGATCCAGATCCTCGAGTATTTCGATCGGATTGGCTACACCCGTCGTCGCGGCAACGATCATATCCTGCGCGATAAAGCATTGTTTCTTTAATCATTAACGCCTGCTCCCCGGCGGACAGCGAACGGTGTGTTGCCGGGGAAGAGGGGTCGCGTTGTGCCTGGCCTTATTCGGCTTCCCGAACCCAGATACGCATTTCGCCTTCTCCGCGGTTTGCCCAGCTAAACCAGGGAATAAAGGTCAACGTCTGTGAATGGGGGGTGGCCAGAGGGTGATCGTAGCTCCACAGCTTCTGCGCATCGGCGTTTTCTGCATGTTTTCTGTAGCCTGGGGCCTGAATCAACATTTTGTGAGCAAACAGCCCCTTTCCTTCAAACACCGTGAACCTGGCATCGCGTGGCAGCAGTAGGTTATGCAGCGCCTCACCGTTATCAGCTTGTTCAAGACAATAAACCAGTGGACCGCGTTGCAGCGCCACCTGGCCTGCCTGGTGGCGAACCAGCGGATTACCATATACCCGGCGAACCGGCATCGGCAACGTTAGCATCAGGGCGTCGCCTTCCTGCCAGAGATGTTGGATATGCAGATAGCCCTGGCGTATATCCTGCGTGACCGGCGCGCCGTTCAGGGTGAGCTGTGCCCCCTCGCACCAGTCCGGGAGACGCAGCGCCAGCGTATGGTTCAATGCTGACGGAGACTCGATGACAATTTTGACCTGTTCCTGCCAGGGATAGTCACCGCTGATACGCAGACGTAACGTCTTTTCTCCTACCGGGATCTCAGCCTGATTACCGACGTAGAGATTGATATACAACGCCTCTTCGCGTGGCGTATAGATATAATGTCCCAGCGAGGTCAGGAGACGAGCGATATTCGGTGGGCAACAGGCACAGCCGAACCAGCGCTGACGAACAGGCTTAACATGGTCATAAATATGATTGAATTTTAAAGCCTTGGGCTGCACTTCCAGTGGGTTGACGTAGAAGAAATGTTTACCGTCCAGCGCCATACCGCCCAGAACGGTATTGTAAAGTGCGCGCTCCATCACATCAGCATATTGGCTGTCGGCTTCCAGTTCCAGCATGCGGCGCGCGAACATCATCAGCCCGATAGAGGCGCAGCTTTCCGCATAAACGGTATCATTCGGCAGATCGTAATCGCTGCTGAAGGCTTCCCCGCTGCTCTGTGAGCCAATGCCGCCCGTAATATACAACTGACGCTGGACCATGTTTTTCCATAACCGCAGGCAGTCCTGGCGTTTGCCTTCGTTCTTGCTCAGGCGTGCAAGGTGCGCTACGCCAGTCATTAAATAAACAAAGCGAACCGCGTGACCCACAGCGGTGGTCTGTTCGGCAAGCGGCAAATGCGCCTGGCTGTAGGGTTTATCCATCACCATCCACGCCGGCCCATAGGTATTCCAGAAGGAAGTTTTGCCGCGTTTTTCATATTCGATGTCATAGAAATGCGGCTGTGTTCCACGCTGTTCAACGAAGTAATTAGCCAGCGCCATATAGCGTGGTTCCTGAGTCACATCGTACAAACGCATTAACGCCAGCTCTATTTCAGGGTGTCCCGGGTAGCCGTGCAGCTGATTGCCGTCCGGACCAAAGATGCTGTCGATATGATCGGCGAGGCGACATACCACCTCCAGCAGGCGGCGTTTACTGGTTGCCTGGAAGAATGCCACCCCAGCCTCAATCAAGTGACCGGCACAGTACAATTCATGGCATTCGGCGAGATTGGTCCAGCGTTCCCCGGGCGCTTTCACCGTAAAATAGGTGTTCAGATAACCATCTTCACATTGCGCGGCGGCAATCAGCTCAATCACCTCGTCGGCGGTTTTTTCCAGTTCCGCATCTGGCTTCTGACACAATGACCAGGCGACTGCCTCCAGCCATTTCGCCACATCGCTGTCCTGGAACACCATTCCGTAGAATTCCCCTGCCTGCTGACCTGCGGCGATACGGAAGTTTTCTATCGCATGGCTGGGTTCAGCCTCGGCGATCCGGTCATTGAGGGCCTCCCACTGATAGGGAATGACGACATCACGCACTAGTTGCTGATACTGACCCAGAAACGGATCGTTAACTTTCAGTTTGTGCAGATCGACTTCCATGATTTCTCCTTAAGACTGAATGTGACGTGCGCGCAGATCGGTTGCAATGCGCGACATCATGGGATTGTTGAGCTTACAGGCGCGGATAGCGAAGGCCAGCAACAGATGGAACAGCGCGGGCAGCAGGGTTTCCATCGCCGTGATCCCCGATAGTGAGGATGGAGTCTGGTTGCTGGCGCCGGGTTGATAAGCAACGTAGATAAATACCAGGCTGATAATGCCCGCACTGGAGGCCCATGCCAGCTTGATAAAGAACAGGTTGAAAGCAAAGTTCATCCCTGACGAACGGACACCCGTCTTCCATTCACCATAATCATCAGAGAAGGCCATCAACGAAAAATGCAGCGGTAGGGTAAAGCCCAGGATGATGCCATTGCCGAGAATGACCGCCAGCCATAGCGTTTGCCAGGACGGACCGGTTGGCAGGAACCACATCCCCACCGCCAGTAAGGCCAATACCAGATTGGTGTAGTAATAGAGCTTGACGGTATCAACGTGGCGCGACAGCCAATTGACGATCGCGGCGCCCAGAATCGAGGAAAAGGTGACCATGGTGAAAAACAGCGATGTATAGCCAGTAGAGCCGCCCAGTACATAGGTAATAAAGTACATGTAGCCGCCACCGCGAATGTTAAACACGTTGATCAACAGGAATGACATCGCCAGCATGAGTAACAACTGATCGTTTTTACGCAGACCGGCGATATGTTCGCGCAGGGTGAATTTGCCGAGCATCTCCAGGGAAACACGCTCACGTACCCAGAAAAAGCAGCACAAAAACATCACCGCCGCGATGGCGCAGAGTACGCCGACACCATACTGATAACCCTGGGCGGTATTCCCCTGACCGAGCGCTTTAACCAACCACGGCAGGCCCACGGAGACCAGGAATCCTGCCACGCCGCACAGTACAAAGCGCCATGCCTGGCAGGATATCACCTCGCTATGGCGAGTGGTCATCGTATTAATGAGCGCGCAGTAGGGGACGTTAATCGCGGTATAGCTGACTGAAAGCAGCAGGTAAGTGCCGAAGGCCCAGGCGATTTTTACCCCCATGCCGGCATCCGGCACGGTAAAGGTCAGCACCCCGATCGCTGCAATAGGAACCGCAATCCATAGCTGCCAGGGGCGAAAACGTCCCCATCGGCTTTGGGTCCGATCGGCGAGGACGCCCATGATCGGATCGGAAATAGCATCAAACACACGCAGCGCAAGGAACAGAGTACCGACCAGCGCCGGGGTGAGCCCAAAGACGTCAGTATAGAAAAAAGTGAGAAAGTTCATGATCAGGCAGGTGATGACCGTTCCACCGGCGTCGCCCAGACCATAGCCTATTTTTTCACGGAGAGATAATTTGGCGTCCTGCACGTGCTTCGTGAGGTCGCTTGTCGTAATCGGAGCCGTAGTCATAAATAACTCCCGAAGATGATGTTCAGAATTATTCCGCTGTCTGACCGGCGGACATTTTTTGTCTTTTGCAAATACATTAATTATTTTGCACCGAATAAACGAGGCAACAAGGGAAGGGAAAAGTATAAAAAGAGGACGATTCCGACTTCGTCATAAAAGTGTGATTCCGATCCGGAAAGGCGTTAATTTATGATTAATAATCAGTTGGAAAGAGATTTTTTATCGTTTCGTTAGCGGAAAATTAAATATATATGCTTGAATTATCCATGCCTCTCCCGATTCGCGTACAAAATGGCGGCTTATTTATTTCCCGTGGCATCGGCAGTCATCCGGCGCGTAAACTGCAGTCCTGGGAAATTATTTTTGTCGAAAAGGGGACGTTAACGATTTGCGAGGAGGGTGAAATATTTAACGTTAATGCAGGGGAGAGTTTACTGCTGTGGCCAGAACGTTCTCATGTTGGGGTGGGGGAATTTCCCGCCGACCTGAAATTTTATTGGCTGCATTTTGAAGTACTGACGGAGAGTGTCCGGTCTCTGCCGCCCGCGCTGCTTAACGTTCCGCAACATACCCGCGTCAGCGATCCACAATACATTATTTCGCTGTTTCGCCAGTTTCTTCGTGAACAGGAGAATATTCACCGCAGCCTGGCGCTGGAGCTCCTGTTATTGCTGATACTGCAGCAGATTGCCGCGGCGGCAAGCGAAAAACCGGACGACAGTCCCGGCGCTGCGCTGGCCTGGAAAGCGCAGCAGATCATCCATACCCGTTACCACTTGCCTGTTTCAGCATCGACGCTGGCGAAAGAGCTGCACTGTAATGCGGACTATTTAGGACGCGTCTATCGTCACGTTTTTCGCGTGACGTTGACCGAAGCGCTGCATCGTCAGCGGGTCAGAGCGGCGGAAAAGCTATTGATCAGTGATTCACTGTCGTTGACCGAAGTCGCGAGCCAGTGCGGCTTTAATGACGTCGGTTATTTTCGCAAGATCTTTCGCAAGCACACCAGCCTCACGCCTGCAGCCTGGAAGCGCCGCTACTGTAAGGAGCACATTAATTCAGCGTAATGAAAAATCACTTGTGCTAGTGACTAAAAACAGCGCTGATTCCATTCAGGATCAAAGCGCGGGCAGGGATTATTCTGGCACCCTGCGGTTTTATCCCCAGGGAGCAGAGGATGAACCGGTTTCTTATTGCCAATGCCCAGCAGTGTATTGGCTGTCGTACCTGTGAAGTGGCCTGCGCGGTGGCGCACCAGCAGGCGCAGGATCTCTCCATGCTGTCGACAGGCCATTTCACGCCGCGTATCCGGGTGGTGAAAAGCGGTGAGATATCAACGGCGACGGCCTGTCGGCAGTGCGAGGATGCGCCTTGCGCCAGCGTCTGCCCGCAGGGGGCGATTCATCGGGAGGAGGACGTCTGGTGGGTCGATCAGCGCCGCTGCATCGGCTGTAAAAGCTGCATGGTGGCCTGCCCGTACGGCGCAATGACCGTCACGGTGGTGAACCAGCAGGCGCAGGCGCTGAAATGCGATTTATGCCACCACCGCGCCGAGGGGCCGGCCTGCGTAGCCGCCTGCCCGACGCAGGCGCTGCGGGTGATGGCTCCCGCGGAGCTGGAGGCGCTGTGCGCGCAAAAACGCCAGCGGCTGGCGCTGGCGTGAGCGGGTCCGCTAACGGGCGTTTCCCGTCAGCGGCGTCAGGGATTAGGCTTCCTGTTCGCGCCAGGCGAATTCAACCTCTTCGGCGAGAATTTTCACCCCGGCCTCGATTTTTTGCGGGTCCGGCACATAGTTCATGCGCATGCACTGGTGGGTATGCGGCCACGGTTTATCGAGTCCCGGGAAGAAGAAATCCCCCGGCACCATCAGCACGCCGCGCTTTTTCAGCCGCTGATACAGCAGCTCGGTGGAGATCGGCAGATCCTTAAACCACAGCCAGAGGAAGATCGCCCCCTCCGGTTTGTGAATAAGGCAGCGCTCTTCCGGCAGATAGCGGCGAATAATGGCGATGGTCTCCTGCACCCGCTGGTAATAGAAGGGTTTGATCACTGTCTCTGACAGGCGCAGCAGATCCTGACGTTTAATCATTTCACACATCATTGCCGGCCCGATACCGCCGGGCGCGAGGCTGATAATGCCGTTCATGTTGCTGATGGCGGTGATGATTTTCTCGTTGGCGATGATAATCCCGCAGCGGCTGCCCGGCAGGCCCAGCTTGGACAGGCTCATACACAGCACGATGTTCGGATTCCACAGCGGTCGGGCGTCGCTGAAAATAATGCCCGGGAACGGCACGCCGTAGGCGTTATCAATCACCAGCGGGACCCCATGCTGATTCGCCAGCGCATCCAGTTTGATCAGCTCTTCATCAGTGATGACGTTGCCGGTCGGGTTGGTGGGACGCGAGACGCAGATCATCCCGGTCTCTTCCGTCACCTGCAGATGCTCAAAATCAACGTGGTACTTGAACTGGCCTTCCGGCAGCAGTTCGATATTCGGCCGGGTGGCAACGAACAGATCCTCTTCCAGGCCGGCATCGGCATAGCCGATATATTCCGGCGTCAGCGGGAACAGCACCTTACGGGTGGTGCCATCTGCCCGACGGCCTGCGAACAGATTAAACAAGTAGAAAAATGCGCTCTGACTGCCGTTTGTTAGCGCAATATTCTGTGGTTCGATCTCCCAGCCCAGCTCGTCGCGCAGCATCTTCGCCAGCAGGCTCAGCAGCTCGCTTTTGCCCTGCGGACCATCATAATTACAAAGCGCATCAAGGGCTTTGCCATTATCCAGCATGTCGGAGAGCAGCTGCTGGAAGTAGTCATTCATCTCCGGGATCTGAGCGGGGTTGCCGCCGCCCAGCATAATAGCGCCCGGCGTGCGCAGACCGTCATTAAGGTCTTCCATCAGGCGGGTAATGCCTGAATGACGGGTGAATTTGTCGCCGAAAAGGGAAAATGTCATCGCGAATCGTCTGTCGGTGGTTCTGGAAAGTGGCTAACCATAACGCCAGCGCCAGCGAGGTGCAAATCGAAGGGAAGGGGAGTGTTTTTGTTTTTATCCTGTGAATCGATATTTTATCAGCGTATTGTTCTGACTGGCTCCCCGCCGGGCAGGGAGCCACTCCTGCTTTACTGCTGTTGTCCGGCCCAGATGACCATCACTTTGTCTTCACCGCTCTCGCGCACGAATCCGTAACCCCGCGGCATCGACAGCGTTGTCTGTTTGCCCATGCCGATCGCCGGATGGCGCGCGCGGAACTGGCCGATCTTCTGCCAGTGGGTAACGCTGCGGGCCGCTTTACCGTTGACATCCTGCCAGTTCATCTCTGAACGGGTGCCCTGCAGCGGGTCTGAGCCGGTGGGGCCGAACGGGCGCGACGACTCGTCACCATAGAAGATCTGCACGGCGCCAGGGGCCAGCAGCAGCAGCTCTGCCGCCGTGGTGCCGCCTTCGCGGAACAGGCGCGTATCGTGCGAGGAGAGGTAACTCAGGACGTTAAAGCTCTGCAGCTTGTCCGCCATTTGCTGCCAGGTGAGGTCAATGTTGGCCATGCAGTTAGCCGCTTTCGCCGCCTGGTCCTGGTAATCGAAATTGATCATCGCATCAAAACCGTGGCGATAGTAATCGCTCTCCATCACCCCGTGTCCCCAGGCTTCGCCGGTCATCCAGAACGGCGCCGCATCCAGCGCTTTATCCGGATTGGCTTTCTTCCACTCCGCCAGCGCGGCGGTGGCCTGGGTTTTTAACTGCTGCCAGGCGTCCATCTCCACATGTTTAGCGGTATCGACGCGGAAGCCGTCGATGCCGTAGTCGCGCACCCACTGGCTCAGCCAGTGCGTCAGGTAGTCGCGCGGCGTATAGCCCGGGATCGCTTTCGCCGCAGTGTCCGGTTTATGGCTGTAGAAGTTCGGCAGGCCCGACGCCTCCTTCGATTCGGTTTTCAGATCCGGCAGGAAGGCCAGCGACATGGTGAGATCGTCATAGCCCGGGTTGTCGTAATCGCCGATATCGGTGCGGATCCACTTCTTGCCCCACCATTTCTCCCACCCGGCTTTATCGCTGAAGTTGATATAGTCGTTAAAGCTGTGCCAGGTCTGGCCCGCGCCGGGCTTCCAGTCCGTCCAGCGCTCGCCGAGGGTTTTTTTCAGCTCATCCCCTTGCAGATACAGAGAGCCGAACTGGAACTCCTGCATGTCGGCCAGGGTGGCGTAACCGGTATGGTTCATCACCACGTCGAACAGAATACGTATTCCGCGCTTATGCGCTTCATCCACCAGCCGACGGAGATCGGCTTCGGTCCCCATATTGGCGTCCAGTTTCGACCAGTCCTGAGTGTAATAGCCGTGGTAAGCGTAGTGAGGGAAATCGCCTTTCGTCCCGCCGCCGACCCAGCCGTGGATCTGCTCGAGCGGGGAGCTGATCCACAGGGCATTGACCCCCATCTGCTGCAGATAATCCAGCTTGCTGGTTAATCCCTGCAGGTCGCCGCCGTGGAAGGTGCCTATCTCCTGCATGCCGTCTTTATGTCGGCCGTAGCTATTGTCGTTGGCCGGATTACCGTTCACGAAGCGGTCGGTCAGGACGAAGTAGACGGTGGCGTTGTGCCAGTCGAACGGCGCCGGCGCGGCCGTCTCGGCGCGCTCGAGCAGCAGCAGACCATTGCTGCCGAAGGCGGGCTGCAGCGTGATTTTGCCGCCGCTGACGGTCGCGACATTGCCGCTGTAGAAATCGCGAACCTTGCTGCCCTCCGGGAAGGTTTTACTGACGTCGAGGGTGAGAGGTTTTCCATCCCACTTCGGACACTGGCGGATCTGCGGCGCCGCGGCGCTGGCCTCTTTTTCTTCCAGCGAAATCATCATCGTCGGCGTGCCGGATCGGGTATCCACTTCCAGGGTATACAGACCCTGGCGGAAGACGCGCCATTGCGGCGGCGTGCCGCGACAGGGTTCCATGGAGAGCATCTGGTTGAGCTTAATGCCGCCGGAAGGCTGCCAGCACTGTTGGTCAAAATTTAGCTGCAGGGGACGTGTACCCTTCTCAACCACTTTCTGGCTGATGAAGCGACCCGTCCCCTCTTCGGTAAAAGCAGGGAAGTCGGCGGTAGTCCAGGCGGCAAAGGCCATCCCAGGCACGAATAACGTGGCAAGCGCAGCGAGTTTCATTGCGGGATCCTTGAGCGGTTTTTAGCTAGTGTGCCTTGTTGCCGCGCGAGTGAACTCCTCCCGGCGGACGTTTTGCCAGGAGGATGAAAAGGGGTGAGTGACACCGCTCAAAAAATAGGCTAAAAATGAGACGAAGCTAGCATTTTCGCGCTAGCGATGCGGCGCAGAAACCGATTTCAGATGACAGCAATTCGGAATTGGACTATTTCTGTTGATGCTCTCAGTGCGTATTTTTGATACTATTAGCGATTCAGCTATCGTTTTTTTGTGAAAAACAAGGTGTTGGAATGCATATATCCGACCAGGAGACCTGATGATATCGAATCCCATACGACGATATGGGGCCGCCATACTTATGTTACTAACCTGCGTCTTTTCAGGTAGTGTGTTGGCAACAACGCACACAGCAACAAAGAGTCATAAAGCCCCAACGGTTAAGAAGATAAGTAGTACTAAGGTAAGCAGTAAACAAGAGTATTCTCGCAATAGTGTAAAGAGCAGTTCACTTCCTGACTTGCGAAAATACCCTTCCGGAACACCAAGGAAAAAAGCGTTTCTCCGGACGGTCATGCCTTATATTACCAAGCAGAATCAGGCGATTACTGCGGATCGTAACTGGCTTGTTTCCAAGCAGTACGATGCTCGCTGGTCGCCGAGCGAAAAGGCGCGCCTGAAAGACATCGCGACACGTTATAAGGTGAAGTGGTCAGGCAATACGCGTCATGTGCCCTGGAACGCGCTGCTTGAGCGTGTCGACATTATTCCGAACAGCATGGTCGCGACCATGGCGGCGGCGGAAAGTGGCTGGGGTACTTCCAAGCTGGCGCGTGAGAACAACAATCTGTTCGGCATGAAGTGCGGCGCTGGTCGCTGCCGCGGCGCGATGAAAGGCTACTCGCAGTTTGAGTCGGTGGAGCAGTCGGTGCAGGCTTACGTCACAAACCTGAACACTCACCCGGCCTATTCCTCTTTCCGCAAATCGCGCCTGCAGCTGCGCAAGGCGGATCAGGAAGTAACGGCCAGCACCATGATTCATAAGCTGAAGGGCTATTCGACCAGAGGGTCGAGCTACAACAACTATCTCTTCGCGATGTATCAGGATAACCAGCGGTTAATTGCCGCGCACATGTAATGTGCTTATCTACGTGATTATTCATGCCCGGCGCGCAAACCCGGGCATTTTTCTTTGCTCTCTACATCATGACTTCACTGTGCCGGTCACGGTACTCCTTCGGCGTCACGTCGTACTCTTTCTTAAACACCGAATAGAAATATTGCAGCGACGGGTAGCCGCACATTTGTGAAATTTCATTGATCGACAGGCTGGTGGATACCAGCAGGCTGCGCGCCTTTTCCAGTTTCTCGCTGTGGATCACCGTGTGGATGGTCTCCCCGACCTCCTCTTTAAAGCGTTTCTCCAGGTTGGAGCGTGAAATGCCGACGGCGTCGAGCACCTGCTCCACCTTGATGCCTTTGCAGGCGTTGTTGCGAATGTAATGCATCGCCTGAATCACGGAAGGATCGTTTAACGACCGGTAGTCGGTGGAACGTCGTTCAACGACGCGCATCGGCGGGATCAGCTGGCGCTGCAGCGGGAGCGCCTCGTTATTTAGCAGCCGGTGGAGCAATTTTGCCGCCTGATAACCCATCTGGCGGGTGCCCTGGGCGACGGAGGAGAGGGCGACGCGCGAGAGGTAGCGGGTCAGCTCCTCATTATCGATGCCAATAACGCACAGTTTCTCTGGCACCGGGATATGCAGCAGCTCGCAGGCCTGCAGGACGTGGCGGGCGCGCGCGTCGGTGACGGCGATAATGCCGGTTTGCGGCGGCAGCGTTTGCAGCCAGTCGGCGAGCCGGTTTTGCGCGTGCTGCCAGTTTTCCGGCGCCGTCTCCAGCCCCTGGTAGACCACGCCGCGGTACTTCTCCTTCGCCACCAGCTGGCAGAAGGCATACTCGCGCTCTACCGCCCAACGTTTACCGCTGGAGGTGGGCAGTCCGTAAAACGCGAAGCGGTGTACCCCTTTTTCCTTCAGATGAAGAAAGGCGCTTTCCACCAGCGCGGTGTTGTCCGTGGCGATATAGTGGACCGGCGGGTACTGCTCTGGCTGATGATAAGAGCCGCCGACGCCGACGATGGGGACGTTGACATCGGCCAGTAGCTTTTCGATTTCGGGATCGTCATAGTCGGCGATAACGCCATCGCCTAACCACTCTTTGATGTTTTCGATTCGTGCCCGAAAATCCTCTTCAATAAAGATATCCCACTCCAGCTGAGAGGCCTGCAGATACTCGCCGACACCCTCAACCACCTGGCGGTCATAAGCTTTGTTGGCGTTAAATAACAGCGTAATACGGTGACGCTTTTCAAACATAGATGATGTTCCTGCTCTAACCCCGGTCATACCCCTTCATTCATGATGTTGCCGATGGCCTGGCTTTCTCATTCACCCCAGCCACGTACGCGATACGCGGCTGGGATGCGCCGTCTGCAACCCGAATGCTGTTGGGTATACACTACCGGCTAATGCCCGAGATATTTCAAGCGCCTTATGGCGAAGTTTGGTGGTAGCGCAAAGAATTCAGACATTCTTCAGAGAGCGCTTCCTTACGCGCGCCGCTTGGTGGCGGAGTCCATCCACACCGCCAGCAGCAAAATGGCGCCTTTGACGATATATTGCCAGAAGGTGGCGACGTCCATCATGCTCATGCCGTTATCCAGGGCCGACATAATAAACGCCCCCATTACCGCCCCGGCGACACTGCCGATACCGCCCGCCAGGCTGGTACCGCCGATGACGCAGGCGGCGATGGCGTCCAGTTCGGCGATGTTGCCCGCCGAGGGGGAGCCCGCGCCAAGGCGCGAGCTGAGGATCAGTCCGGCAATGGCGACCATCAGGCCGTTAATGGCAAACACCGCCAGCTTGGTACGCTCGACGTTAATCCCGGACAGACGTGCCGCCTCCAGGTTGCCGCCGATGGCGTAGATGCGGCGGCCAAAGGCGGTGCGAGTGGCCATGAACAGGCCTGCCAGCAGCAGGGCGGCGAGGATCAGTACCGGCGTCGGCACGCCGCGATAGTCATTGAGCAGCCAGATTGCGCCCAGCACAATCACCGCGGTAATGGCCTGGCGGCCAACGGTCGCGGTGGAGGACGCGGTCGCCAGACCTAACGCCTGACGGCGCATCCGTCCGCGCCACTGCCAGATAATGAACGCCGCCATGCCGACAACGCCGATGCCAAAGCCAATGCCATCGGGCAGGTAGCTTTGGCCGATCTGCGCCATCGCCGGGCTGGTGGGCGAGACGGTGGTCCCGTTGGTGATGCCGATCAGAATGCCGCGAAACGCCAGCATCCCGGCGAGGGTGACGATAAACGAGGGGACCTTGCGATAGGCTACCCACCATCCGTTCCATGCGCCGAGCAGCAGCCCCATCACCAGCGTCACCAGAATGGTGAGCGGCAGCGGCCAGCCGAGCCAGACGTCAAAGATCGCCGCGGCGCCGCCCAACAGCCCCATCATCGAGCCGACGGAGAGGTCGATTTCTGCCGAAATAATCACAAACACCATGCCGACGGCGAGGATGCCGGTGATGGCCGTCTGGCGCAGCAGGTTGGAGATATTGCGCGCGCTCAGGTAGGCGCCATCGGTAACCCAGGTGAAAAACAGCATAATGACGACGATCGCGGCGATCATCACGAAGACCTGGAGGTTCAGCCCTTTCAGCGCCGGCAGGGTGGTGGGGGCGGTTGGGGTAAGTTTGATTTCAGACGACGTGTTCTTCGACATGGCGTTCGCTCCTCAGCGCGGCTTCCATCACCTGTTCCTGGGTCAGATGTTGATTAACCAAATTGGCTTTTAGCCTGCCTTCGTGCATGACCAGCACCCGATCGCTAAGACCAAGCACCTCGGGCAGTTCGGATGAAATGACAATGACCGCGATGCCCTGCTGCACCAGCTGGTTAATCAGTTTATAAATTTCATACTTCGCCCCGATATCGATGCCGCGGGTGGGTTCGTCGAGGATCAGAATGCGTGGATTCAGCAGCAGACAGCGGGCCAGAATCGCCTTTTGCTGGTTGCCGCCGCTCAGGCGGCCAATCGCCAGCTCCGGCGAGGAGGTTTTAATTTTCAATCGCTGAATGGACTGCTCAATACAGTGCTGCTCGGCGGCGTCGTCCAGGCTGCTCATCGCGCCGGTGAACTGGCTGAGCGCCGCCAGGGTAATGTTCTTACCCACCGCCATCACCGGCACGATGCCGTCTTTTTTGCGGTCTTCCGGCACCATGGCGATGCCGTGGCCAATGGCCTGCTGACAGTTAGTGATGCTGACCGGCTGGCCATCAATGAAGATCTCCCCCTGCCAGCGCCCCGGCCAGACGCCGAACAGGCACTGCACCGCCTCGGTCCGTCCGGCGCCGACCAGCCCGGCGATGCCGAGGATCTCCCCGCGATGCAGGGAAAACGAGACGTCGTTGACCCGTTTAATATGACGGTTTACCGGGTGCCAGGCGGTTAAATGTTCGACCCGCAGGATCTCCTCGCCGTGGGCGTGCGGTTCGCTGGGATAGAGCGCGGTGAGCTCCCGGCCAACCATCATGGTGATGATGTCGTCTTCGCTCATGCCGCTGGCGTCGCGGGTGCCGATATGCTGGCCGTCGCGGATCACGCAGATCGTATCGGAGATCGCTTTGACCTCATTGAGCTTGTGCGAAATATAGATGCAGGCGATATCGTGGTTTTGCAGATCGCGAACGATCGCCAGCAGCGTCGCGGTCTCTTGTTCGGTTAAGGAGGCGGTTGGTTCGTCGAGGATCAGCAGGCGCACCTGTTTATTCAGCGCCTTGGCGATCTCCACCAGCTGCTGCTGACCGAGGCCGAGGTCGCCGACGCGGGTGTCGGGCGAAATGGGCAGATTGACCTGCGCCAGCAGCTTCTGGCAGCGCAGCGTCATGGTTTCATAATCCAGCAGGCCGTGGCGGGATATTTCGGCGCCGAGGAAAATGTTCTCCAGCACGGTGAGATGTTTCACCAGCGCCAGCTCCTGATGAATAATGGCGATGCCTTTGCGTTCGGTATCGCGAATATGGTTTGCCTGCAGCGTTTCGCCGGCAAAAATAATCTCGCCCTCATAGCTTCCGTGCGGATAGATACCGCACAGCACCTTCATCAGCGTCGATTTTCCCGAACCATTTTCACCGCATAACGAGACCACCTCGCCAGCGTTCAGGCGCAGGCTGACATTGTCCACGGCCTTAACGGCGCCGAAGGTTTTGGTGATGTTCTTCATTTCGAGTAGCCAGGCCATAAAGACTCCGCAAAAGTGATATCCGGCGGGATGAAAATGACGCCCCGTAGCGGGGCGTCAGCCATTACAGTTCACTCTTTTTATGGAAACCGTCTTTAATCACCGTGGCGTCGATATTCTCTTTATTCACTTCAATTGGCGTTAACAGGCGCGAAGGGACATCTTTTAAGCCGTTATTCAGCGTGGTGTCAGACTTCGGCTGCTTATCGTTGCCCAGCTCAACGGCGATTTCGGCGGCGTTGGTGGCCAGGGTGGTAATCGGTTTATAGACGGTCATCGTCTGGGTACCGGAAATAATGCGCTTCACGCCCGCCAGGTCAGCATCCTGACCGGAGATCGCCACTTTGCCTGCCAGCCCCTGGGCGGTTAAGGCCTGGATGGCGCCGCCGGCGGTTGCGTCATTGGAGGCCACCACCGCATCGATTTTGTTATTATTCGCCGTCAGCGCGTTTTCCATTATTTTCAGCGCGTTTTCCGGCAGCCAGCCGTCAACCCACTGATCGCCGACAATCTTAATTTTTCCCTCATCGACATACGGCTTGAGGATCTTCATCTGGCCGGCGCGGAACAGCTTGGCGTTATTATCCACCGGCGAGCCGCCCATCAGAAAATAATTACCCTGCGGCACTTTGTCGACCAGGCTTTGCGCCTGCATTTCGCCGACTTTTTCATTGTCGAAAGAAATATAGAAATCAATATCGGCATTATTAATCATGCGATCATAGGCCAGCACTTTAATACCTTCCTGCTTGGCCTCTTTAATAACGTTACTGAGCACCTGACCGTTATAAGGAATAATGACCAAGACATCGACGCCGCGGTTGATCATGTTTTCAATTTGCGACATCTGCGTTTCTTCATTGCCATTGGCGGACTGGACAAAAACTTTGGCGCCTAAGGATTCCGCTTTATTGACGAAAATATCGCGGTCTTTCTGCCAGCGTTCCAGACGCAGATCGTCGATGGCCATGCCAATCTTCACTTCTTTCGCCATCCCCGCCATGCTGGCGAGCAGGAGGGAGCTGGCGCAAAGCGTAAGGCAAAGGTTCTTTATCTTCATAATAACGATACCTTTTTTGTAAGGGTAGGTAAGACGAACGGAAAAATAATGTTTGATACATGAGGTTGCGGATACGTTACAGATTCTTAACGCGGAAAGCAGGGCTGGCAATTACCGGTTCTTATTTTGCAGTTATGAAATTTCGTTTAATGCGCAAATTATGACGGCGATCGTATTTTATTCATGCACACTCTTATTATTGCACTGGACCTCTCTGACAGGACGGCAGAAGAACGCGCCGATATTATTTTTTGCGAGCTGGCGCACGTTTGTGGATTCTCTCAATGGCGGTGTGAAATAACGTAATTGAGGAAAATGAAAGCGAAATTCTATATTGGCTTAAACCCGTCATACTTCAAGTTGTAGGTGTGTTGGTGACATTCGTTGCTTCGCCCCCTGGTTATCGGGGACTCGCGCTCCTGCCGCCTTCCTGCAACTCGAATTATTTAGGGTACCTGATTGGTTATTCGCCGCATCTCTGAATATGGAGTTCTCTATGCAGACCTATTTCGATCAACTCGATCGCGTTCGTTACGAAGGCCCGAAATCCGCTAACCCGCTGGCTTTCCGTCATTACAACCCGGATGAACTGGTGCTGGGCAAACGGATGGAAGATCATCTGCGTTTTGCGGCCTGTTACTGGCACACTTTCTGCTGGAATGGCGCCGATATGTTTGGCGTGGGCTCCTTCGATCGCCCATGGCAGCAGCCTGGCGACGCCCTGGAGATGGCCAAACGCAAAGCCGATGTGGCGTTCGAATTTTTCCATAAACTCAACGTGCCTTACTACTGCTTCCACGACGTTGACGTCTCGCCGGAAGGGAGTTCGCTCAAGGAGTACAGCAATAACTTCGCCCGGATGGTCGAGGTACTGGCGGAGAAGCAGCAGCAGAGCGGCGTCAAGCTTCTGTGGGGGACCGCAAACTGCTTCACCAACCCGCGCTACGGCGCTGGTGCGGCCACCAACCCGGACCCGGAAGTGTTCAGCTGGGCGGCCACCCAGGTGGTCACCGCCATGAATGCCACCCATCAGCTGGGCGGCGAAAACTATGTTCTGTGGGGCGGTCGCGAGGGCTATGAAACCCTGCTGAATACCGACCTGCGCCAGGAGCGTGAACAGATAGGCCGCTTTATGCAGCTGGTGGTGGAGCATAAGCATAAAATCGGCTTTAAAGGCACGCTGCTGATCGAGCCCAAACCGCAGGAGCCTACCAAGCATCAGTATGATTATGATGCCTCTACCGTGTACGGCTTCCTCAAGCAGTTTGGTCTGGAAAAAGAGATTAAACTGAACATTGAAGCCAACCATGCGACCCTTGCCGGCCACTCGTTCCATCATGAGATCGCGACGGCCATCGCGCTGGGGCTCTTCGGTTCCGTCGACGCCAACCGCGGCGATCCGCAGCTGGGCTGGGATACCGACCAGTTCCCGAACAGCGTCGAAGAGAACGCGCTGGTGATGTATGAAATTCTCAAAGCGGGCGGCTTCACCACCGGCGGCCTCAATTTTGATGCGAAAGTGCGCCGTCAGAGCACCGACAAATACGATCTGTTCTACGGCCATATCGGCGCGATGGATACCATGGCGCTGTCGCTGAAGGTCGCGGCGCGGATGATCGAAGACGGTGAGCTGGATAAACGCGTGGCCAAACGCTACGCCGGCTGGAACGGCGAGCTGGGGCAGCAGATCCTTAACGGGCAGATGACCCTCAGCGACATTGCCCAGTACGCCGCTCAGCATCAGCTGGCGCCGCAGCATCGCAGCGGCCAGCAGGAACAACTGGAAAACCTGGTCAACCATTATCTGTTTGACAAGTAATCATGCGGCGGCGCCCGGCGTGACCGGGACCGCCACCAGGATGCTCTGTTCGCGCCACGCTCAGCCGTGGCGCGCGTTTAAGGAGAGGTAGTATGTATATCGGCATCGATCTGGGGACATCGGGCGTCAAAGCCATTCTGCTCAATGAGCAGGGTGATGTGGTGGCATCGCATACCGAAAAACTCACCGTCTCGCGTCCGCATCCGCTGTGGTCGGAACAAGATCCCGAGCAGTGGTGGCAGGCTACGGACACGGCGATGAAAGCCCTGGGCGCGCAGCATAGCCTGCGCGACGTGAAGGCGCTGGGGATCGCCGGGCAGATGCACGGCGCCACCCTGCTGGATAAATCGCTACAGGTGCTGCGTCCTGCCATTTTATGGAATGACGGCCGCTGCGGCGAAGAGTGCCAGCTGCTGGAGGAAAAAGTCAGCGCTTCCCGGCAGATCACCGGCAACCTGATGATGCCGGGCTTTACGGCGCCGAAGCTCTTGTGGGTGCAGCGCCACGAGGCGGCGGTGTTCAGCCAGGTCGATAAAGTGCTGTTGCCGAAGGATTATCTGCGTCTGCGGATGACCGGCGAGCTTGCCAGCGATATGTCTGACGCCGCCGGTACCCTGTGGATGGACGTCGCCCGACGCGACTGGAGCGATGAGATGCTCGCCGCCTGCGATCTCAGCCGGGACGCGATGCCGGCGCTGTTTGAAGGCAGCGACGTCACCGGGCAGCTGCGTCCGGAGGTGGCGCAGGCGTGGAATATGCCACAGGCGCTGGTGGTGGGGGGCGGCGGCGACAACGCCGCCGGCGCGGTCGGGGTCGGCATGGCCGATGCCGGTCAGGCGATGCTGTCGCTGGGCACTTCAGGTGTGTATTTCGCGGTCAGCGAAGGGTTCCTCAGCAAGCCTGAAAGCGCAGTGCATAGCTTTTGCCATGCGCTGCCGGGCCGCTGGCATCTGATGTCGGTGATGCTCAGCGCGGCCTCCTGTCTGGACTGGGCGGCGAAATTAACCGGTCTCGCCAGCGTGCCGGCGCTGATTGCGGCGGCGCAGTCAGCCGACGAGAGCGCTGGTCCGGTGTGGTTCCTGCCCTATCTGTCGGGCGAACGCACGCCGCACAACAACCCGCAGGCCAAGGGCGTCTTCTTCGGCCTGACGCATCAGCATGGGCCGGCAGAGCTGGCGCGGGCGGTGCTGGAGGGGGTGGGCTATGCGCTGGCGGACGGCATGGACGTGGTTCACGCCTGCGGCATCAAGCCGCAGAGCATCACCCTTATCGGCGGCGGGGCGCGTAGCGCTTACTGGCGACAAATGCTGGCGGATATCAGCGGCCAGCAGCTCGATTACCGTACCGGGGGCGACGTCGGCCCGGCGCTGGGGGCGGCCAGGCTGGCGCAGCTGGCGGTGCACGGCGAAGCCGACCGCGCCGGGCTGTTGACGCCGCTGCCGCTTGAGCAAGCGCATCGCCCGGACGATCGCCGAGTGGCCCACTATGCGCCACAGCGGGAAACCTTCCGCCAGATTTATCAGCAGCTGAAACCGCTGATGTCATAGCCTCAGTCCGTCCGGCAACGCCGGGCGGATTACTTCCCTGAATGTCCCGGCTACATCCATCCAAAAAAGCGTATTTGTTTATTCCGAAATCTCCGTTTGGCCGTGCGTAACCTGAGGCATCGCCGGGGGAGTCGGTCATAATCAGCCCCTGTCGACCAGGGAGGTGAGATGAACACAAAACGCAATATTGCCAGGGTGATGATGGCAGCAGGATCGCTGGTTTATCTGCTCGGTATCTGGCGAACCTGCCCGTTGTTTAGCGGTAAAGGTTATTTTCTCGGCGTACTGGTGATGGGGATGTTTGCCGTCCTCGCCCATCAGCGCGCCAGACGGTGGCAGGAACAGGACGACGGTTTTATTGCCTTGTGCCGGTTGGTGCTGCTGCTATCGGTCGGCCTGCTGCTGGTAGGCGCCTGGTATGTGCCGGCAGACTGGCATGAAAAAGCCGTCTATATCGCGGCATGGTTTGTCTGCTTATATGGCGCATCGGCAAACCCCGAACGGATCCGCGTCGCCTGCGCGATGCAAAAAACGGAATAAGCGCCACCCGTGGGCGCGTAAGAGGTAAAAGTAATGGAAAACAAGCACGCGACGTATTCTCCGGCCTTTCATTTAATCTCCTGGATTGCCCTGATCGGCGGCATCGCCACCTATCTGGTCGGCCTGTGGAATGCGGACATGCAGTTGAATGAAAAAGGTTATTATTTTGCTGTCCTGGTGCTGGGGCTGTTTGCCGCAGCGTCTTATCAGAAGACGGTGCGCGATAAATATGAAGCCATTCCGACCACCGCGCTGTACTACACCACCTGTCTGGTGGTCTTTGTCATCGCCGTTGGCCTGCTGGTTATCGGGTTGTGGAATGCCAGTCTGCTGCTTAGCGAGAAAGGGTTCTATGGACTGGCGTACTTTTTGAGCCTGTTTGGCGCCGTTGCGGTGCAGAAAAACGTGCGTGATGCCTGGGACCCGACCCGTGCAAGAGAGCCTCTCAGCGTGCCGGAAGAGGGGCCTGAACTGTGAGTCGGGTCCGCTCTCGGCGGCAGGTCGTTAACTGACCAGCCGCCGGCTATCAACCCGCTGCACCAGGCCGGACAGCAGCAGACTGCCGAGCAGGGCGGCGCTGAAAATCCACACAATATCCAGCAGCGGCCAGCGGCTCAGTTCCAGATGGCTGGCGCGCAGCGCATGCACAATCAGGGCATGGAAGCCGTAAATTCCCAGAGAATGACGTGCAATACATTCGATACCGGGCAGGGGACGCGCGTTCAGCCAGTTTTTGGCGAGCGTCAGCAGGGCGACTGCGCAAACGAACACCGCCGGCCCGCAGTAGAGATACCAGGTGTCGCCGAAGTCCCCGCGCCAGCGTAGCTCATGCAGCGTGCCGCGGGAGATGACCCACACGGCGGCGAGGAACAGCGCGGCGCAGAGCGGGGTCAGCCATTTTTTATCGGTATCCAGGGTGCCAATGGCCCTGCCCAGCACGCCGTAGAGCACGTAATAAAAGGTGTCGCCATTGATATAGAGGTTGACCGGCAGCCACTCAATCCCGGCGGCTTTGACGCCAACCATGTTGGGGTTGGCCAGAATGCCGAGGATCGCCATCAGCGCCAGCAGCATTTTGCCGTTGACGGATTTAACCTGAATAAGCGGCGAGAGCAGATAGATAACGGCGATAGCAAAGAAAAACCACAGGTGGTAGAAGACGGGCTTCTGCAGCAAATTCTTTAACGACAGCCCGACGTTAATATGGGTAAACAGCGCGATATACAGCAGAGACAGCGCGCTATAGAACGCAATGCACAGGCCAATCCGCCAGAAATGGCGCGGCTGGGCGCTGCGTTCCCCAAAAAACAGATACCCCGAGATCATAAAAAACAGCGGCACGCTGACGCGGGAGGCGGAATTGAGCAGATTGGCGATATCCCATTGCAGCAGGGTAATCGTATGCGGATGAGTGATATACCAGCTGGTACTGTGGATCATCACCACCATCATGCAGGCAATGCCGCGCAGGTTGGTGATCCAGTGTATCTTTTCTTGCATCAGTCCCTCAAAGTCTACTGGCGATATAAGGTCTGACCCGCCTTATGCCCCGGTGTCGCACGAGATTAGTCTGAGTTTTTGATCACAGACTTGTCGCTGTTTCATGATATTCGCAAAATACCTGTAATACTGGATCTTTGCGATAACAACTTGCTGACAAGGCGGTGGAGGAGAACGTGGTGAAAGGTGTCGTTTCCATAATGCTGGCGCTGCTCCTTGCGGGCTGCAGCGAGACCGTTTCCCCGCCGGCGCAAAAGGCGCAGCGCGCGCATATTACACCGCAAACTACGCTCAATATGGCGCAGCTTTGCAAGGATCAGGCCGCTATCCGCTATAACACGCAAACGCAGTTAGTTGACGTGAACCATCTTGAACAATTCCAGGCGAGCTATGAGCTGTCGGGTCGTACCGGCAAGAATGAACGTTTCATCTGTTCCTTTGACCCCGACGGCCAGTTTATGCATCTTTCGATGCGCTGAATCGACCCCGCCTGGCGTAAATTTCGTCCGTTTTCCTGAAACTACGCCGTTTCGTACTGTATATCTCGCAGCCAGCGGGTATACTGACTCCTTCCTTTAAATCCACACGTATCCAGCACGAAATCATATGCAAAAGTTTGATACCAGGACCTTCCAGGGCCTGATCCTGACCTTACAGGATTACTGGGCTCGTCAGGGCTGCACCATTGTTCAACCACTGGACATGGAAGTCGGCGCCGGCACCTCTCACCCGATGACCTGCCTGCGCGCGTTAGGGCCGGAGCCGATGGCGACCGCCTACGTACAGCCTTCCCGTCGTCCAACCGATGGCCGCTATGGCGAAAACCCGAACCGTTTACAGCATTACTATCAGTTCCAGGTGGTGATTAAGCCTTCTCCGGACAACATCCAGGAGCTGTACCTCGGGTCGCTGAAAGAGCTGGGTATGGACCCGACCATTCACGACATTCGCTTCGTCGAAGACAACTGGGAAAACCCGACACTGGGTGCCTGGGGTCTGGGTTGGGAAGTGTGGCTCAACGGCATGGAAGTGACGCAGTTCACCTACTTCCAGCAGGTGGGCGGCCTGGAGTGTAAGCCGGTTACCGGCGAGATCACCTACGGTCTGGAGCGTCTGGCGATGTACATCCAGGGCGTCGACAGCGTCTACGACCTGGTCTGGAGCGATGGCCCGCTGGGTAAAACCACTTACGGCGACGTGTTCCACCAGAACGAAGTGGAGCAGTCCACCTATAACTTCGAATACGCCGACGTCGATTTCCTCTTCTCCTGCTTCGAGCAGTATGAGAAAGAGGCCCAGCATCTGCTGGCGCTGGAGACCCCGCTGCCGCTGCCGGCCTACGAGCGTATTCTGAAAGCGGCTCACAGCTTCAACCTGCTGGATGCGCGTAAAGCCATCTCCGTCACCGAGCGTCAGCGCTATATCCTGCGCATTCGCACCCTGACGAAAGCAGTGGCGGAAGCGTACTACGCTTCCCGTGAAGCGCTCGGCTTCCCGATGTGCAACAAGAATAAATAAGAGGCGGCCATGTCTGAGAATACTTTTCTGGTGGAAATCGGCACTGAAGAGCTGCCACCAAAAGCGCTGCGCAGCCTGGCGGAATCTTTTGCTGCGAACGTGACCGCGGAGCTGGATAACGCCGGCCTCGCGCACGGTAAAGTGGAATGGTTTGCCGCCCCGCGTCGTCTGGCGCTGAAGGTGGCCAACCTGGCGGCGGCGCAAGCCGATCGCGAAGTTGAAAAACGCGGCCCGGCCGTTGCCCAGGCGTTCGATGCCGAAGGCAAGCCAAGCAAAGCGGCCGAAGGCTGGGCGCGCGGCTGCGGTATTACCGTCGATCAGGCCGAACGTCTGACTACGGACAAAGGCGAGTGGCTGCTGTATCGCGCCCATGTGAAGGGCGAAAGCACCGAAGCGCTGCTGCCGAACATGATTGCCAGCTCGCTGGCGAAGCTGCCGATCCCGAAACTGATGCGCTGGGGCGCGTCTGACGTCCACTTCGTGCGCCCGGTTCACACCGTCACGCTGCTGCTGGGCGACAAGGTGATCCCGGCTACTATCCTCGGTATCCCGTCCGATCGCGTGATCCGCGGCCATCGCTTTATGGGCGAGCCGGAATTCACCATCGACCATGCCGACCAGTACCCGCAGATCCTGCTGGAGCGCGGTAAAGTCATCGCCGATTACGAACAGCGTAAAGCCAAAATCAAAGCCGATGCGGAAGAGGCGGCGCGTAAGATTGGCGGTCAAGCCGATCTGAGCGAAAGCCTGCTGGAAGAAGTCACCTCGCTGGTGGAATGGCCGGTGGTGCTGACGGCGAAGTTCGAAGAAAAATTCCTCGCGGTGCCGTCTGAAGCGCTGGTTTACACCATGAAGGGCGACCAGAAGTACTTCCCGGTTTACGACAACGCCGGTAAGCTGCTGCCGAACTTTATCTTCGTCGCCAACATCGAGTCGAAAGATCCGCAGCAGATCATCTCCGGTAACGAGAAGGTGGTCCGTCCGCGTCTGGCCGACGCCGAGTTCTTCTTCAACACAGACCGTAAAAAACGTCTGGAAGACAACCTGCCGCGTCTGGAAACCGTGCTGTTCCAGCAGCAGCTGGGTACGCTGCGCGACAAGACCGATCGCATTCAGGCGCTGGCGGGCTGGATTGCCGAGCAGATTGGCGCTGATGTGAACCACGCGACCCGCGCGGGCCTGCTGTCCAAGTGCGACCTGATGACCAACATGGTCTTCGAGTTCACCGACACCCAGGGCGTGATGGGGATGCACTACGCGCGCCACGATGGCGAAGCGGAAGATGTGGCCGTGGCGCTGAACGAACAGTATCAGCCGCGCTTTGCCGGCGACGCGCTGCCGTCTAACCCGGTGGCCTGCGCGGTGGCGATTGCCGATAAGATGGACACCCTGGCGGGTATCTTCGGTATCGGCCAGCACCCGAAAGGCGATAAAGACCCGTTTGCGCTGCGTCGCGCCGCGCTGGGCGTCCTGCGTATCATCGTCGAGAAGAACCTGAACCTCGATCTGCAAACGCTGACCGAAGAAGCGGTGCGTCTGTACGGTGAGAAGCTGACCAACGCCAACGTGGTTGATGACGTGATCGACTTTATGCTGGGCCGCTTCCGCGCCTGGTATCAGGACGAAGGCTACGGCGTCGACACTATCCAGGCGGTACTGGCGCGTCGTCCAACCCGCCCGGCGGATTTCGATGCGCGCATGAAAGCCGTATCGCACTTCCGTACCCTGGAAGAGTCCTCCGCGCTGGCGGCGGCGAACAAACGTGTCTCCAACATCCTCGCGAAATCCGACGAGACGCTGAACGACATCGTTCACGCTTCCGTGCTGAAAGAAGCTGCGGAAATTAAGCTGGCGGGCAATCTGGTGGTGCTGCGCGACAAGCTGCAGCCGTACTTCGCCGCAGGCCGCTATCAGGATGCGCTGATTGAGCTGGCCGCTCTGCGCGAGCCGGTGGATGAGTTCTTCGAAAACGTGATGGTCAACGCCGAAGACAAAGATGTCCGCATCAACCGTCTGACGCTGCTGTCCAAACTGCGTGAACTGTTCCTGCAGGTGGCGGATATTTCTCTGCTGCAGTAAGCGTATCGGTAATAAAAAAACCTGCCTCAGGGCAGGTTTTTTTATACCTGAAATATAAGTAGTCGAACCGATAATAATTCAGTCATTGATATTTTAATTATTTACATTGATCAATAAAAAATATTTTAAGAATATATAAACATAATTTCGCAAGTTATTTACGCTAGAATGGCGGCGGGTGCTTGAGACTGTGTGTCTCAGGTATTCAGCGGGAGACAGACAGAGAAAAGCCCCACCTGATAGTCATCAAAGTGAGGCTCCCCTAATGCATGAACACCATAAGCGTAGCCTCTTACTTGTTGAAAATCAACACGGGAGGCGAGGTGTGCTGCGAAAGTATCTGTTGTTTGGCTTAATAGTGATTTGCTTCACTGTTTTATTATTGACCTGGATGGTTCGTGATTCGCTATATGAATTACAGCTCAGGCAGGGAAATAGTGAGCTGGTGGCATTCTTATCCTGTGATAGTAAACAGTAAGAGCATCTGGCGGGGATCTATCCCCACTATGCTTGCAGTGTCAGGCATTCTCAATGCACCCTTTCATTGTTCACCAAATAAATCATTTGCCTCCTGATATCAGGAGGCCTTTTTATTTTTAAACGATTGTTGAATTAAACGGGCTTGAAATTCATAGCGGAGTGTGGCTATCCTATGCCCCGACGAATCCCTCGTCTCACTGGAGCGCGCCCTACAAATGAACAAACACGACTGATGAACTTCACGCCTTACCTCGCAGACGTTGCGGGTAGGGGAGTATTGATTTCATTCAGGAGTGCTTATGGCTCATTGCGCCCACATCCCCGCTTTTGTTTTACATCAGGTCACCTGTCAGTTTGCGACGGGGCAGACCCTGTTTGGTCCTCTCAACGTCTCGCTGGAACCGTCCCTTTGCGGTCTGGTCGGCCGGAACGGCGTCGGTAAGTCGCGTCTGTTGCGCCTGCTGGCGGGCCTTGATTCTCCTGCCGGTGGCCATATCGAGCGCGCGGCTTCCATTGCCTGGGTGGCGCAGCAGCCGACGCTTACGCCGGAGACCACCCTCGCTACGCTGCTGGGCTATGCGCCGGTCTTTGACGCCTTGTACCGCCTTGAACAGGGTCATGGACTGGCCGACGATTTCGAGCTATTGGATGGCCACTGGGATCTCCCCGATCGGCTGAGTTTAGCTTTCCGTGATGCCGGTCTCCCGCCGTTCTCTGCCGATCGTCCCGCTTTTTCACTCAGCGGCGGCGAGCGGATGAAGGCCCTGCTGTGCGGCGCCTTTGTTTCGAGCGCCGATTATCTGCTGCTGGATGAGCCCACCAACCATCTGGACAGTGAGGGGCGAGAGTGGCTCTATCAGCAACTGGAAAACTGGCACGGCGGAGCTTTGATCGCCAGCCACGATCGTCAACTGCTGGCGCGGATGCCGAGGATCATCGAGCTGACGCCGACGGCGCTGCGCAGCTACGGCGGCAACTATGACGAATATCAGCGGCAGCGCGAGGCGGAGCAGCAGGCGGCGCGCGCGGCGCTGGACCATGCGACGACCGAGCGGCGACGCACCCGCGCGCGAATGCAAAAAGAGCATGATGCTGCCCAGCGGCGCTCGGCGCAGACACTGCGTACCGTTGATACCCTGAATATCGCCTCTTTCGAACGCGTGAAGTACAAAGGCGCGGCAAAAGAGCGTACGGGAACGCTGCGCCGTCAGCATCGTGAACAGAACAGCAGTCTGAATGGCGCTGTGCAGCAGGCGCGAGAGCGGGTGGAAGAGGATACGCCGGTGATGTTCACCCTGCCAGGCAGCGAAGTGGCGGCGGGCAAGCAGGTGCTGGTCGTGGAAGCATTGCAGCTCGCCCATTCCCCCGCTGCGCCGCTGGACTGGCGCATGGATGGTCCGATGCGCGTCGCGCTGCGAGGGCCGAACGGCTGCGGCAAAACTACCTTGCTGAAAACGCTGCTGGGGCTGGAGCAGGCCGCCTCAGGCGATGTCCGGCTGTCGGTGAGCGCCGCTTATCTGGATCAACATCTGACGCAGCTGGATCTGTCGTTATCGGTGATCACGCATCTGAGCCTGGACGATACTCCGCTGGATGAGGGGCTGCTGCGGACCCGTCTGGCGCAGCTGCAGCTGGGCGCCGATAAGGTCAACCTGCCGCTGGCGGCGCTCAGCGGCGGCGAACGCCTGAAAGCGGCCCTGGCCTGCGTACTCTGGCGACGCGATCCGGCCCAGCTGCTGTTGCTCGATGAGCCGACCAACCATCTCGATTTAGCTTCGACACAGGCCATTGAGTGTGCGCTGGCGACGTTTCCCGGCGCGTTGGTGGTGGTGTCGCATGACGAGGCGTTTCTGCAGGGGTTGAAACTCACCCACAGCCTGACGTGGGGGGAAACGGGCTGGCACGATACCCGACTCTGAATGCCCGGCAGCCGCCATCGTATGCTGGCGGCGGCTGGCGACAGATAAAAAAAATCCCCGCCATCAGGCAGGGATTCTCGATTCTTAGCGGCTTGAACTTACAGAGAAGTTACGTTGCCAGCTGCCGGGCCTTTAGCGCCGCTTTCGATGGTGAAGGAGACTTTCTGACCTTCGTCCAGGGATTTGTAGCCATCGTTCTGGATAGCAGAGAAGTGTACGAACACGTCTTTAGAGCCATCGTCAGGAGTGATGAAGCCGAAGCCTTTGTCAGCGTTGAACCATTTTACGATACCAGTCATTTTACCGGACATAGTGAATTACCTTTAAAAAAATAAGTGAGCCTTGCGGCGTAGCGGTCTGGACTACAGATTTAAAGCGATAAAGGGAAAGTTCACTACGGGGGTATCTTTGGATAACCTTAGAAGGACTGCTCTATTCGACTGCTCTGTGGTCTGTACATCAAACCTGCGAGCATTAACGCACGTTCAGCACCTGATAGCAAACTTTTTTTTACGGCGCAGCGGCAAAAGCTCCCTTACTGGCCCTTGCCGCTGCGCGCTGGATTAATCGAGTAACTGTCTTGAAAGCTGCGGATTGGCCTGAATCAGGCGCATTAACTTCAGCTCTGTGGGGGACGGTCTTACCCGTCTCGACTCCCACTCTCTTACCATGGCGACGCTCACGCCCATGGCGTTGGCGAAGTCGTCAATCTTAAGTCCAGTGCCTTTACGCAGCTGTTCAAATTCACTAAACACAGTGGACTTACGGTTTGAGGTAAGTGTCTGATTATCGTCCTTAAAAACGATGTGTTCCAGGCTGCTCAGCAGTTCAAACACGGGATCTTTATATTCCATTGAGAACTCCTTTTATCACACAGCGGAAGAGATTTTTCTAAAGCTCTTTAAGAATAGTCAGAAAAAGGCGTAAAGGATGGTAACGTCCGTGATTATTTGCCAGCAGGTTATCGAATCGGCCCCGTCAGCCAAACGGCAACGGGGCCTAAGAGAATGATTACTAACGCGATGGCGTGGCTTCGAAAATTTTTGTAAACGGATAAGAAAAAAGCGGCAAAGCCGGCGCGGGCCGCCGGCTTATCGATCAGGCTTTCTGCAGACCTCTCGCGTCCTCTGTCGCCACGGGCGCTGATTTACTGACCCGGTATTTAATCAGCAGCGCGATGGCTGACAGGAACGCCGGGATGGCCAGCAGAGTGAAAATGGTCTCAAAAGAGAGCTGGGCCTGCATCAGGAAGGCGCCGCTGAACGCACCGAGGATCCCGCCGAAGCGGCCGATACCCAGCATCCAGGCGACGCCGGTGGCGCGCCCTTGCGTCGGGTAGAAGCCTGCCGCCAGCGCCGGCATTGACGACTGCGCACCGTTCATAATACTGCCGGCGATAAACACCATCACTCCCATCAGCGCCAGGCTGCTGGTGGAGAAGCCGACCAGACAGACGAAAACGCCGGTCAGCAGCCAGCCGACGGCCACTACCTTATTGGGGTTGATCTTGTCCATCAGGGCGCCGAGGATCAGCACGCCAATTCCGCCGCCGAGCGGGAACAGCGCGGTGATAATTGAGGCCTGACTCATTGATGCGCCGGTTTCACGGATCAGCAGCGGCAGCCAGCTGGTCAGGAGATAGAAGATCAGCAGACCCATGAAGTAGGTCAGGCACAGCATCACGGTACCCACTGCGTAGCGCGGGGAGAAAATGACGCCGATAGCCGACTTCTCTTTCACCTGGCCTGCTTCGCGCAGCTCAAATTCCACCGCCTCCGGCAGCGGCGCGATACGCCGCAGGATGGCGGCAATGCGCTGCGCCGGCTGACGCTTCACCACCAGATAACGGGCGGACTCCGGCAGCAGGAAAATTAAGGCCACCGCCAGCAGGAGAGGCATCACGCCGCCCAGCACCAGCACGCTCTGCCAGCCATAGTGCGGGATCATCCAGGCGGATAAAAAGCCGCCCAGCGACGATCCCATCGGAAAGCCGACGAACATCAGGTTCACCAGCAGCGCCCGACGGCGCTCCGGCGCATATTCGCTCATTAGCGTCGCGGCATTGGGCATCGCCGCGCCGAGGCCCAGGCCGGTCAGGAAGCGCAGCAGCGTCAGCTGGTTAAGGCTGGTGGCAAAGGCGGTGAGCAGGCTGAATCCGCCGAACACCACGATCGACATAATCAGTACTTTCTTGCGGCCGATACGGTCAGCCAGTGGTCCCGCGGTTAACGCGCCGACCGCCAGGCCAACCAGCGCGGCGCTCATCACCGGGCCGAGGGCTGATTTTTCCACGCCCCATTCCTGGACCAGGTCGGAGGCGATGAATCCGATGATCGCGGTGTCGAACCCGTCCATCGCGACGGTGATGAAGCAGAGCGCGAGGATCATCCACTGGTAGCGGGTGAAGGGGTGCTCGTTGATAAAGGCCTGAATGTCGATGGTTGTCTTAGTCATACGGCTTTCCTGGCAGACTGAGCGAGGGACAGAGGTTTGTTATTATCGTCGCCTTCGCGTCGTTGAGATTGGTTTGTGCGATAATCGAACGCATCGCCGTTAATCGCTCATTCATCAAATCATTGAAGCGCTGACCAGGCAATCCGGGCGGGCGCCAAAGCGTGCGATTATCGTCCGCTTCCGGGCGAGGCGCCGGTTGATGGATTTTTTGTTTAAAGAATATCAATAAGTTACGTGATATGCGTCGGCCTGATTTAAAGCGCATATTTGTGATGCGCATAACAGACGCGCCAGGCGGCGATAGCGGCGTATGGAATGGCGTTTTTCCTGCGTAAGATTAGCAGTAAAGGGTATCCTGCGAGGCCGAGCTGGACTATCCTTGTCAGCGTCTGGCACGTGTGTGTCTTTGTGCGCTTTTTTTGGCTGAAAGGAGTAAAAAAATGGCGACAGGAAAGTCCTGCTCTCGCTGGTTTGCGGCTATGGCGGCCTTATTAATGGTGGTTAGCCTGAGTGGGTGTTTTGATAAAGAGGGCGATCAGCGCAAAGCGTTTATCGACTTCCTGCAGAATACGGCGATGCGTAGCGGTGAACGACTGCCGACGCTGACCGCCGATCAGAAAAAACAGTTTGGGCCGTTTGTCTCTGACTACGCGGTGATCTACGGCTACTCGCAGCAGGTGAGCCAGGCGATGGACGCTGGTCTGCGCCCGGTGGTGGATAGCGTCAATGCGATCCGCGTTCCGCAGGACTATATGACCCAGCGCGAGCCGCTGCGTCAGGCGAACGGCGCGCTGGGCGTGCTCAGCCAGCAGCTGCAGAATGCCAAAATGCAGGCTGATGCCGCGCATGGCGCTCTGAAGCAGGCTGACGATCTCAAGCCGGTCTTCGATCAGGTATACGCCAAGGTCGTCACCGCGCCAGCCGACGCGCTGCAGCCGCTGATCCCGGCCGCGCAGATCTTTACCCAGCAGCTGGTTCAGGTGGGGGATTTTGTCGCTCAGCAGGGGACCCAGGTGAGCTTTGTGGCCAACGGCATTCAGTTCCCGACCTCGCAGCAGGCCAGCCAGTATAATGCGCTGATTGGGCCGCTGGCGGCGCAGCATCAAGCGTTTAATCAGGCATGGACGGCGGCGGTGAACGCCACCCGCTAATGCCCCGTCTGGCTGACGTGAGCTGCGGCGAACGGGCTGGATGACGGACAGAATGCAAAAAGAACCCGGGGAGGGCGATGGCCGCCGCTACCCGGGTTTTTTTATGGCTTATTTTACCTGCGGATTGACGCAGTTTTTCTCGACCTTGCCGTTCAGGGCATCGATCAGGTTATCCACCGCGCAGGCTGCCATGTTGTAGCGCGTCTCATGGGTGGCGGAGCCGATATGCGGCAGCGCGACGACGTTCGGCAGGCTAAGCAGCGGCGAATCTTTAGCCAGCGGCTCGTGCTCGAAGACATCAAGGCCGGCAGCGTGGATCTCGCCCGCCTGCAGGGCGGCGATCAGCGCCTGCTCATCGACCACCGGGCCGCGCCCGGCGTTAATAAAGATGGCGGAAGATTTCATTTTGGCGAACTGCGCCTGACCGAACAGATGATGGGTCTCTTCGCTCAGGGGCAGGATCAGGCAGACAAAATCGGCTTCCTGCAGCAGGGTATCGAGATCGCAATAGCGGGCGTTGAAGCGCTCTTCTGCCTGTGGATGCTGGCGGCGCGCGTTGTACAGGATCGGCATGCCGAACCCGAAGTGGGCGCGCTGCGCCAGCGCCATGCCGATGCGGCCCATGCCGACGATACCTAAGGTTTTATGGTGTACGTCGGTGCCGAACCAGTCTGGCCCAATGCTCTTCGTCCACTCGCCCGCTTTGACGCGCTCCGCCACTTCCACCACCCGGCGGGCGGTGCTCAGCACCAGCGCCATGATCGTGTCGGCGACGGTCTCGGTCAGCACGGTCGGGGTATGCATCAGCAGCACCCGGCGGGCGTTCAGCGCCTCGACGTCGAAGTTGTCATAGCCAACGGACACGGTGGAGGTCGCACGCAGCTTCGGCATTTTCTCCAGCAGCGCGGCGTCAACCTTTTCGCTGGAGCCCAGCAGGCCCTCAGCCTGGGCGAAGGCCTCAGCGTGCTGCGAAACGGTCTCCGGCCGCAGGTTTTTCACCTGAGTGACGGAAAAGTGCTCCTCCAGACGCTGTAGCAGGTCGTCGGGAAGCGTTTTATAGAGAATGACAGACGGCTTCATGCGAATCTCCGTAGTGTGAGTCGTTCAGGCGTGATGAGCGCCAAGTGGAAGGTTTTGATTATTAGCAGGCTTAACAATCAAAGTCAGCCATACTGAGGCGAAAAGCGCCACCCCCATAAAAATATAGGAAGCTGCGGGGCTGCCGGTGGCGCCGTTCAGGTAGCCGACAAACCACGAGCCGCAGAAGGAGCCCAGGGCGCCCATGCTGTTGATCAGCGCCATCGCGCCGCCGGCGACGTTGCGTGGCAGCATTTCCGGAATAATGGCGAAGAAGGGGCCGTAAGGCGCATACATTGCCGCACCAGCCACCACCAGCAGGGTGTAAGAGACCCAGAAGTGGTTGGCGCCGACCGCCCAGGAGCCGATGAAGGCCAGTCCGCCAATCAGCAGCAGCGGCCAGACGAACAGCTTACGGTTCTGCATTTTATCGGAGGCCCAAGAGACCACGATCATGGCGATAGTCGCCGCCAGGTACGGAACCGAAGAGAGCCAGCCCACTTCCACCATCCCCATATTTTCGCCGCCGCTGCGGATAATCGACGGCAGCCACAGTACAAAGCCGTACACGCCGATGCTCCAGGCAAAGTACTGAGCGCAGAGCAGGATCACGTTGCGGGAGCGGAAGGCCTCGCCATAGTTACGCACCGCTTTGATACCCTGCTGTTCACGATCCAGTTGTTCCTGCAGCGCGGCTTTTTCACTCTCCGCCAGCCAGGATACCTGCGACGGTTTATCTTTCACCAGCACCCACCAGCAGAAGGCCCAGATCACCGCCGGCACCCCTTCGATGATGAACATTTCCCGCCAGCCGAAGGCCTGAATCAGGTAGCCGGAGACCACCGACATCCACAGGACCGTCACCGGGTTGCCGAGGATCAGGAAGGTGTTGGCCCGCGAGCGCTCGGATTTGGTGAACCAGTTGCTGATATAGATCAGCATCGCCGGCATCACCGCCGCTTCGACGACGCCGAGGATAAAGCGAATGGCCGCCAGCGCCGGGATATTATGCACAATCCCGGTCAGGGAGGCGCAGCCGCCCCACAGGATCAGGCAGATAAAGATCAGTTTGCGAACGCTGCGGCGCTCCGCATAGATAGCGCCGGGGATCTGAAAGAAGAAGTAGCCAAGGAAGAACAGCGCCCCCAGCAGGGAAGAGATCCCTTTGGTGATGCCCAGGTCTTCGGTAATGCCTGCCGCGGAGGCGAAGCTGAAGTTGGCGCGGTCGAGGTACGCCAGGCTATACGTGATAAACACGATAGGCATGATGTACCACCAGCGTTTCGTTGCATTTGTTGAGCTATTCATAGGCTTGCCTCTGTCAATGAGGTGACATACGTCCGTCGAAACGGACGCTGCTGTGCCGCGCTGCAGGTAGGGTACAGGACGGCTGTTATTGTTGCGTATAAATGTTATTCGCCCAGCGCGTCGCGGGTGGGCAGCCCCTCGCTGTCGCCCTGGACCTGAATCGCCAGCGAACCGATTTTATTGCCGCGGTTCACCGCCTGAAGCAGGGTTTTGCCTTCCAGCAGGGCGCTAATCACCCCGACGGCAAAGCCGTCGCCGGCGCCGACGGTATCGACGACGTTTTCGACTTTGATGGCATCAACCGTTCCCTGTTCGCCGCTGGCGCTCTTGAACCAGGCGCCGTCGCAGCCGGTTTTAATGACCACCGCCTTGACGCCGCGCGAGAGATAGAAATCGGCGATCCCCTCCGGGGTCTGCTGGCCGGTGAGGATGACGCCCTCTTTTAAGCCTGGCAAAACCCAGTCAGCCTGGAAGGCGAGACGGTTGAGCTTCTCCACCATCTCGGCTTCGCTTTTCCACAGCACCGGCCGCAGATTGGGGTCGAAAGAGAGGGTTTTGCCCTCGGCTTTCATGACCTTCGCCGCATGCTCAAGCAGCGCATATGAGCTTTCAGAGAGCGCGGCGGCCACGCCGCTCAGGTGCAGATGACGGGCGCTGGTGAAGTAGTCGGCGCGAAAATCGTCCGGCGACAGATGGCTGGCGGCAGAACCTTTGCGGAAATATTCCACAATGGGATCGGTTCCATTTTCGACTTTCGATTTCATCTGGAAACCGGTAGCGAAGCGGTTGTCGATGGCGACAGCGTGGCTATCGATCCCCTCTTTCGCCAGCGATTGCAGTACGAAGCGGCCAAAGCTGTCGTTGCCGACGCGGCTGACCCAGCCGACCTTCAGACCCAGGCGCGCCAGGCCGGTGGCGACGTTCAGCTCAGCGCCGGCGACACGTTTCATAAAATGCTCCACCTCGGCCAGATCGCCGGTTTCGGTGGCGACAAACATGGCCATAGCTTCGCCGATGGTGATGACATCTAAATTTTCCACGGCTTATTCCTCGCGTAACAGGTTGACGTAGCGGCGGGTCACGGCCGTCAGGTCATGGCCAGTCAGCGGAAACTCGATTCCACGCGGCGCGTCGGCGGGAAGATTATCGAGCAGGGCCAGCCAGCGGTCGGCGGCCTGATCCGGCGGCACAGCGCGGAATTTCTCCTGATGAGGCTCCGCCGCTTTTACATGAATATAGCTGACCGCCGGCGCAAGATGGCGGGCGGCCTCTTCCGGCGAATCGCCGACCCACAGCCAGTTGCCCATATCAAACGTTAAGGTGATCGGCAGCTGATGGACCCGACAGGCGGCTTTGAAGCGCTGCATCGGCGCCAGCTGGCCGCAGTCGGTCTGGTCATTCTCCACCACCAGCGCCATGCCGCTGTCGCTGAGGATATCGCGCAGTTCGTCGAGCTGCTGGTTGTGGCGGAAATGGCCAAGGGAGAGCTTCAGCCACAGGGCGTTAAGGGTCTGCGCTTCCGCGAGCAGCGTCGGGAGATGCGGGTTAAGCTCGCCGTTGTCGGCGAACAGCGCCTGGGGCGCGGAGTAGCAGGCCAGCAGGCCGTGGCGCTCAATGGCGGCGGCCAGCGTCGGCAGGGCGTTGAGCTCTTCGGCGCTGAACAGCTCGCGGCGGATTTCGACGCCGTCCGCGCCGGCGTCGGCGATAAACGGCAGGACGGCGGCCTGGCCGCCTAAGGATTTAACATGGTCATTACCATACGCAGCGGTAACGACAATAATTTTTCTGGCCATCGCGCTCTTACTCCCGGCGTTTGTTGCTTAATCTCCTTATTACGCTAGATGGTATCGGTTCCATAAGAAAGGGCGAGATGTTTAATTTATGATCGGCATCACGAAGGATCGTTAACGGGAAGTTGATCCGCGGACGATAAGCTCGCCGGAGAAGACCCGCTCGCAGATGGGGTCGTTACTGCCAGCAATGCGCCGAATCACCTGTTCCACCGCCGCGTAGCCGATCTGCCACGTTGGCTGTTTGAGGGTGGTGATGCCGACGCCAGCCAGCTCCGCCCACTCCAGTTCGTCGAAGCCCAGCAGGCCGATATCGCTGCCCCAGATCAGGCCGACGCGCTTCAGGGCGCGGGCTACCTGCAGCGTCAGCGCGCCGTTGGCGGAGATCACCGCTTTGCGCATCCCGCGATGGCGGGCGTGGAACTGGCGCAGGACGTTGTCCATCATCGCGCCGTCGTTGAGCTGCACTTCGGCGTTTTCGGCCACCACGCCGTGGTGGCGGGTGAGCGTGGCGCGGAAGGCGCTCAGGCGCTCGCGGCGGGTATTGACCGACCCCAGCGGTTCGCTAAGAAACAGGATGGCCTCAAAGCCTTTCTCCACCAGGTGTTCGGTGGCGGTGGTGGCGGCCTGGGCGTTATCAAGCCCGACCACATCGCAGGCGAAATCGGGGATTTTACGGTCAATCAGCACCATCGGCAGGGCCGACTGCTGCAGGCGGTTCAGGCCATCCTCCCGCATGCCGACCGCGTTGACGACGATGCCTTCCACCTGGTAGCTGCGCAGCAGGTCGAGGTAGTGCAGCTCCTGATCCAGCTCGTTATTGGTGTTACACACCAGCAAAGTGAAGCCCTTTTCCCGGCAGGCCGCTTCAATGCCGCTCATGACGTTGACCGAATAGGGGTTGGTGATATCGGCGATGATCAGGCCGATGAGGCGGGTTCGGCCGTGCTTGAGGCCGCGGGCCATCAGGCTGGGGCGGTAGTCGAGTTCGGCAATGGCTTGTTCAATACGTGATAACAGATCGTCGGAAAGCAGATGCTTCTCGCCGTTAAGATACCGTGAAATGCTGGTTTTGCCGGTCTTTGCGGCTTTCGCCACATCGCTAATGGTTGCACGCGCCGCTTTCGCCATGGTGGCTTCCTTTGCTGAAAATCTGCCAACACCTTAGCGCGAAAAATAGCGATATCAAGCATTTTGCCCGGCAGAGGCGCGGCCGGGCAACATGAGGATGCGCTTATTGCAGCGGGCTGAGGGTGATTTCCACGCGACGGTTCTGCGCCTTGCCTTCCGCCGTGCTGTTGCTGGCGATGGGGTTCGCCAGGCCCATGCCGGTGGTGCGAATGCGGTTGGCCGCCACGCCCTGGGTGATCAGCGCGCTGGCGACGCTGTCAGCACGCTGCTGCGACAGACGCATATTCAGGTCCTTACTGCCGGTGCTGTCGGTGTAGCCGACGACGTTAACGGCGGTTTTCTCATACTCTTTCAGCACCATGGCCACGCCGGTCAGGGTGTTGGCGCCGGCCGGTTTCAGGTTGGCGCTGTTGCTGTCGAAAGTGACGTTATTCGGCATGTTCAGCACGATGTTGTCACCATTTCGCGTCACGCTGACCCCGGTTCCCTGCATTTTGTCGCGCAGCTTCGCTTCCTGCACGTCCATGTAGTAGCCAATGCCGCCGCCCAGCGCCGCGCCTGCCGCTGCGCCAATCAGCGCGCCTTTGCCGCGGTCGTGTTTGGAGGAGGAAAGCGCGCCGACGCCAGCGCCCACTAAGGAGCCAATACCTGCGCCAATACCGGATTTGCCAGCTTCACGCTCACCGGTATAGGGGTTGGTGGTGCAGCCGGAAACGGCCAGGGTGCCGCTGACCAGAGCCGCAATCATAAGTACGCGTTTTTTCATTTAATGTCCTTAATCCTTTTTATTCTTTGCCACAGCGAACGTGACGGTTGATTATGACGCGCGAATACGTAGAAAATTCCCCGCATACCATCTCATTTTGTAAATAACATTGAACGGCGCCGATTCGCGCCGTCACCACACCTGCCTTCGCTGACCAGGAGCCGCCTTTGCCAACCTCATCTGCAACCAAAACCATTTTAACCGCCGCCCACTGGGGACCGATGCTGGTGGAAACGGACGGGGAAAACGTCCTCTCCTCCCGCGGCGCGCTGGCGACGCCGTTTGCCAATTCGCTGCAAACGGCGGTGCGCGACCAGGTGCACAGCAAAACCCGCGTGCGCTACCCGATGGTGCGCAAAGGCTTTCTCGCCTCTCCGGACAAGCCCCAGGGGGTCCGCGGTCAGGATGAATTTGTGCGGGTGAGCTGGGAGCAGGCGCTGGATCTGATCGATGCCCAGCATCGTCGGATCCGCGAAAGCTATGGACCGGCCTCCATTTTTGCCGGCTCCTACGGCTGGCGTTCTAACGGCGTCCTGCATAAGGCGGCCACCCTGCTGCAGCGCTATATGAGCCTGGCGGGCGGCTACACCGGCCATCTCGGGGATTACTCCACCGGCGCGGCACAGGCGATCATGCCTTATGTCGTGGGCGGCAATGAGGTGTATCAGCAGCAGACCAGCTGGCCGCTGGTGCTGGAGCACAGCGAGGTAGTGGTGCTGTGGAGCGCCAACCCGCTGAACACGCTGAAAATTGCCTGGAACGCCTCCGACGAGCAGGGTATCCCGTGGTTCGACCGGCTGCGCCAGAGCGGAAAGCGCTTGATCTGCATCGATCCGATGCGATCGGAAACGGTCGATTTCTTTGGCGATTCGATGGAGTGGATCGCGCCGCATATGGGCACCGACGTCGCGTTGATGCTGGGTATCGCCCATACGCTGGTGGAGAATGGCTGGCAGGACGACGAGTTTCTTGCCCGCTGCGCCAGCGGCTACGAGATTTTTGCCCGCTACCTGATCGGCGAAAGCGACGGCGTGGCGAAAACCGCCGACTGGGCGGCGGCTATTTGCGGCGTCTCAGCGGATAAGATCCGCGAACTGGCGAAACTTTTCCACGAAAACACCACCATGTTGATGTCTGGCTGGGGCATGCAGCGCCAGCAGTATGGCGAGCAGAAACACTGGATGTTGGTCACCCTGGCCGCGATGCTGGGGCAGATTGGCACCCCAGGGGGCGGGTTTGGACTTTCCTACCATTTCGCCAACGGCGGCAACCCGACCCGCCGCGCGGCGGTGCTGGGCTCGATGCAGGGGAGCGTAGCCGGAGGCGTGGACGCCGTGGAGAAGATCCCGGTCGCGCGGATTGTCGAGGCGCTGGAGCATCCGGGGGCGGAGTATCAGCACAACGGCATGGCGCGGCGCTTCCCCGATATTCGCTTTATCTGGTGGGCCGGCGGCGCCAACTTTACCCATCACCAGGATACCAACCGCCTGATTCAGGCCTGGCAGAAGCCAGAGCTTATCGTCATCTCCGAATGCTTCTGGACCGCCGCCGCGCGTCATGCCGATATCGTTCTGCCGGCGACCACCTCGTTTGAGCGCAACGATCTGACGATGACCGGGGACTACAGCAATCAGCATCTGGTGCCGATGAAGCAGGTGGTCGCCCCGCGGGGTGAAGCGCGCGATGATTTCGCGGTCTTTGCCGACCTCAGCGAACGTTGGGAGGCGGGCGGCCGCGAGCGCTTTACCGAAGGGAAGAGCGATCTGCAGTGGCTGGAGACCTTCTATCAGATGGCCGCCCGGCGCGGCGCCCAGCAGCAGGTGACGCTGCCGCCGTTTGCCGAATTCTGGCAGGCTAACCAGCTGATTGAGATGCCGGAGGCGCCGGAGAATGCCCGTTTCATCCGCTTCGCCGCCTTCCGCGACGATCCCCTGGCCAACCCGCTGAAAACGGCGAGCGGTAAAATTGAGATCCACTCGCCGACCATCGCCGCCTTTGGCTACGCCGACTGCCCGCCGCACCCGATGTGGCTGGAGCCCGACGAGTGGCATGGCAACGCCGAGGCGGGGCAGCTGCAGCTGCTGTCGGCCCATCCGGCACACCGTCTGCACAGTCAACTGAACTATTCCGCGCTGCGCGAACGTTATGCCGTCGCCGGACGCGAACCGTTGACTATTCATCCGCAGGATGCCCGGGCGCGGGGGATTGCCGATGGCGATCTGGTGCGGGTGTGGAACGCCCGCGGTCAGGTGCTGGCCGGCGCGGTGGTAACGGAGGGGATCCGCCCGGGGGTGATATGCCTGCATGAAGGGGCGTGGCCCGACCTGGATCCGGTGGCGGGCATCTGCAAAAACGGGGCGGTGAACGTCTTAACTAAAGATATCCCAACATCCCGCTTGGGCAACGGCTGTGCCGGGAACACCGCCCTGGCGTGGCTGGAGAAATATACCGGCCCGGCGCTGCCGCTTACGGCATTTGATCCGCCGGCCAACGCATAATCCAGGTGGGGTGCTGAGTATCGTCCTGCCATGCGCAATCTTCAATGCGGAAGCCTTGCGCATGGTAGAAACTGACCGCTGATTCGTTTTTCTGATAAACCTCAAGGCTAAGCCAGGCGTAGTGCTGCTTGACTTCATCCAGCAGCGCCCGGCCAATGCCCTGGCGAATAGCGTCCGGCGCGACGAACAGCGCGCCGACGAAACGGGACTCCAGCACGCTGACAAAGCCTTTTAGCTCCCCGTCGCGCTCCCAGACCCAGGTGCTGGCGGCGGGAAGATAGACATCCCGTACCACCGCGACGCTGTCGCGCCAGTAGCTTTCGCTGATAAAGGGATGGGCATGAATCGTGCTTTCCAGCCACAGGTCCAGCAGCGGCAGGTTATCTTTAGCGTCCCACTTGCGGATCATCCTGACCTCCAGGGTGACAGAAGCAGCCGATGACATGGTCGTTGACCAGCCCGCAGGCCTGCATAAAAGAGTAACAGATTGTCGAACCGACAAACTTAAAACCGCGTTTTTTCAACGCCTTAGACAGCGCATCTGAAGCCGGCGTCGTGGTCGGGATCTCCGCCAGCGTCGCCGCGCGGGTGACCTGGGGCGCATTGTCGACGAAGGACCAGACAAAATCAGTGAACGACTCGCCATTTTCCTCCATCGCCAGATACGCCCGGGCGTTGCCGATAATGGCCTGGATTTTTCCCCGATGGCGGATAATCCCGGCATCCTGCAGCAGCCGCTCGACATCATCGTCCCCCATCGCCGCCACGCGCACCGGATCGAACTGGTGAAAAGCCTGGCGATAGTTCTGCCGTTTTTTTAACACCGTGATCCACGACAACCCGGCCTGCTGGCCTTCAAGGCAGATCATTTCAAACAGCCGCTGGGACGCTTTTTGCGCGACACCCCATTCGGTATCGTGATACTCGATGTATAACGGATCCTGACTCACCCATCCGCAACGCTGCATAGCTATTTCTCCCTCTGCGCTAAAAAAGTGGACGCCCCGGCTTGACGACTGAAAGATAAAGATAATAGTTAATACAGGGAAATCGTATCCCCAAAAAAACACAGCAATAATGCCGATTCGGCTCTTTTCTGGAGTCGCATTAATGATAATAAAGAAATGCAATGGCCTCCGGGGGTTCTTGTTCCCGGTGTGCGTATCCGTCTGGGTATCGTGTGTCTCTGGAGCGAATGCCTGGCAACAGGAATATATCGCTATCGATACAAAAAGTAATACGTCGGAACGTTATACATGGGATAGCGATCACCAACCACGCTATGAAGATATCCTCGCCGAGCGGATGAAGTCGTCTGAAACGCCGGGCGGACTGGCGTTAAACCAGGGGCTGGCGCCGCCGGACAGCAGCCGGGGGATGAGCGTCGGCTGGAATTATCTGCTGGCAAACGGCATGACCTCCGGGCCGGTGGCCAGCCTGCGCAGCGACTACAGCGCGCCGGCGACGAAAAGCGTTGGCGAGACGGGATATGTCAACACGCTCGGCTGGCGTATGGATTATCAGTCGCTGTGGGGCGTGCACCCCTGGGCTCAGGTGAGCTATAACCAGTCGCTCGCCAGCGATGCCTGGTCGCCGACCACTCGCGCCAGAGAGGGCGGCTGGAGTGATGTCACCCTGGGCGCCGATATGCCGCTGGGATCGCATGTGGCGGCATGGGCCACGCTGTCGCAGGCGGATAATGTCCCGTCGGGGGAAAATACGCTCTATCTGATGGGGGTCAGCGCCAACTTTTGAGCGGGGATTGTTACGCGTTTGAAACGATGCGGTTATTGTTAAATCTCAGTAATGGCGCATTTCTGTGAGATAGCGCACACTAACTTTTTTGCTGATATTCGCGGAATGAATGTCATGCAATGCCATTCATTCCGCCATTAATGCATTTCATTCCCTGCTGATGGCAGTTCATGCCTTTTTCCCCCACTGGATGAGGGGCCTTCGCTATTGTGGCGGCAGTTAATTTATCAGGACAACTGCTATGAACGCTGCAAACCGTCAATCGACCCGCTGGCTTACGCTTATCGGCACCATCATCACCCAATTCGCTCTCGGTTCGGTTTATACCTGGAGCCTGTTTAACAGTTCACTGTCTGACAAACTGGGCGAACCGGTCAGCCAGGTCGCGTTCTCCTTTGGCCTGCTGAGCCTCGGGCTGGCGCTCTCCTCGTCGGTCGCCGGCAAGCTGCAGGAGCGTTTCGGCGTGAAGCGCGTCACCATGGCCTCCGGGATCCTGCTCGGACTGGGCTTCTTCCTGACCGCGCACTCCAACAGCCTGATGATGCTGTGGCTGAGCGCGGGCGTGCTGGTGGGGCTGGCGGACGGCGCCGGTTATCTGCTGACCCTGTCGAACTGCGTGAAGTGGTTCCCGGAACGCAAAGGGCTGATTTCCGCCTTCTCCATCGGTTCCTATGGCCTCGGCAGCCTGGGGTTCAAATTCATTGATACTCATCTGCTGGCCACCGTCGGTCTGGAAAAAACCTTCGTCATCTGGGGCGCTATCGTGCTGGTGATGATCGTCTTTGGCGCGACCCTGATGAAAGATGCGCCAAATCATACGGCGACCACCGCGGCCAACGGCGTCGTGGAAAATGACTTTACTCTCGCCGAATCGATGCGTAAACCGCAGTACTGGATGCTGGCGGTGATGTTCCTGACGGCCTGCATGAGCGGTCTGTATGTGATTGGCGTGGCGAAAGATATCGCGCAGGGGATGGTCCATCTGGATGTCGCCACGGCGGCTAATGCGGTAACGGTTATCTCAATCGCTAACCTTAGCGGTCGCCTGGTGTTAGGTATCCTGTCCGATAAAATCTCCCGCATTCGCGTGATCACCCTCGGTCAGGTGGTGTCGCTGGTGGGGATGGCCGCGCTGCTGTTCGCTCCGCTGAATGCCATGACCTTTTTCGCCGCGATTGCCTGCGTCGCCTTTAACTTCGGCGGAACCATCACCGTCTTCCCCTCGCTGGTCAGTGAATTCTTCGGTCTGAACAACCTGGCGAAAAACTATGGCGTCATTTATCTGGGCTTTGGTATCGGCAGCATCTGCGGTTCCCTCATCGCTTCGCTGTTCGGGGGCTTCTACGTCACCTTCTGCGTGATCTTCGCTCTGCTGATTATTTCGCTGGCGCTTTCCACTACCATTCGTCAGCCGAAAGGCAGTGTCTATAGCGAGGCGCACGCCTGAAACCTGCAGCGTGAAACGTGCCCCTGATTAATACCCTAAGCAAATAGTGCCAATCCAGCCAAATGTTTTGTAAATGTTTGGCTGGATCACATTCCCTCCTGATACTTTTCCCGTTCCCTGTGGTCTACTTATCGCGCTTTGTAGAGGTTTCTGATAACCAACCCTAACGCACCCTATTAGCCTACTGACTCATGCCACAGCGTCAGGCGGTGTTTTATTCTTCTTTTTCCAGGTTTGCTTGCATGAAATATATTAGAACGATGACGCAGCAGAAGCTTAGTTTTTGGCTGGCGCTGTACATCGGCTGGTTTATGAACGTCGCCGTTTTTTTTCGGCGTTTCGATGGTTATGCTCAAGAGTTCACTTTCTGGAAAGGGCTTTCCGGTGTCGTTGAACTGGTGGCCACGGTCTTTGTCACCTTCTTCCTGTTACGTCTTCTGTCGCTGTTCGGCCGCCGTATCTGGCGCATTCTGGCGACGCTGATTGTTCTGTTTTCCGCCGCCGCCAGTTATTACATGACGTTCCTCAACGTGGTGATTGGCTACGGGATTATCGCCTCGGTGATGACCACCGATATCGACCTGTCGAAAGAGGTCATCGGCTGGCATCTGATCCTCTGGCTGGCGGCGGTGAGCGCGCCGCCGCTGCTGTTTATCTGGAGCAACCGTTGCCGTCATACGCTGCTGCGCCAACTGCGTACCCCGGGTCAGCGGGTTAAAAACGTGCTGATCGTGGTGCTGGCCGGCCTCATCGTCTGGGGCCCCATCCGCCTGCTTGAGCTGCGCCAACACGATGTAGAGCGCCATTCTGAAGTGGATATGCCGAGCTACGGCGGGGTGATCGCCAACTCCTACCTGCCATCGAACTGGCTGTCGGCGCTGGGGCTGTACGCCTGGGCGCAGGTGGATGAATCCTCAGACAACAAATCGCTGATTAACCCGGCGAAGAAATTTACCTACGTCGCCCCGGAAGGGCTCGATGACACCTACGTGGTGTTTATCATTGGCGAAACCACCCGCTGGGATCATATGGGCATTCTCGGCTATAGCCGCAACACCACGCCAGAGCTGGCGAAAGAGAAGAATCTGGTCGCCTTCCGCGGCTACTCGTGCGATACCGCCACTAAGCTGTCGTTACGCTGCATGTTTGTGCGTCAGGGCGGGGCAGAGGATAATCCGCAGCGGACCCTCAAAGAGCAGAACGTCTTTGCGGTGCTGCATCAACTGGGCTTCAGCGGCAATCTGTACGCCATGCAGAGTGAGATGTGGTTCTACAGCAACACGATGGCCAACAATATCGCCTATCGCGAGCAGATTGGCGCCGAACCGCGTAACCGCGGCAAGAGCGTTGACGATATGCTGCTGGTGGATGAGATGAAGCGCGGTATGGCGCAGGGCAACGCCTCCGGTAAGCGCCTGATCATCCTGCATACGAAAGGCTCGCACTTTAACTATACCCAACGCTATCCGCGCAGCTTCGCCCAGTGGAAGCCGGAGTGTGTCGGCGTCGACAACAAATGTTCTAAAGCGGAGCTGATTAACTCCTACGACAACAGCGTGACCTATGTCGATCACTTTATCGTCAGCGTCCTCGACCAGCTGCGGGATAAGAAAGCGATTGTGTTCTATGCCGCCGACCATGGCGAGTCGATTAACGAGCGCGAACATCTGCACGGTACGCCGCGCAAGATGGCGCCGCCGGAACAGTTCCGTGTGCCGATGATGGTCTGGATGTCGGATAAATATCTGGAGAATCCCGATCATGCCGCCGCGTTCGCCCATCTGCAGCAGCAGGCCGCGATGAAGGTGCCGCGACGCCACGTCGAGCTGTACGACACCATTATGGGCTGCCTCGGTTATACCTCGCCGGATGGCGGGATCAACGAGAACAACAACTGGTGCCGCGTGCCGGCTTCGAAGAAAGCGGCGAAGGAATAGTAATAGTGGCGAGATTCTCGCCGCTTGATTGATTTTTTGCTAATAAGGCATTGACGGGGGTGCATCCCAGCAGTAAGATGCGCCCCGCATTCGGTGATTGGCGCAGCCTGGTAGCGCACTTCGTTCGGGACGAAGGGGTCGGAGGTTCGAATCCTCTATCACCGACCAAATTCAAAAAGCCTGCTCATTGAGCAGGCTTTTTTGCATCTGCGGCCAGTGAGGATGAGAACCTCCGGGGGCAGGAGGTTCGACTCGAGCGGAGCGAGAGAAC